>NZ_CP016033.1:2781326-3090363 GCF_001663175.1 Erythrobacter neustonensis
GCGGATCTGGAGCGCCCCGCTGGTCTTTCCGTCGCGCGGCAATTCGGTGGTCATGTCGGCAAGGTCGACCGTGCGCAGTTGCACCCCGAAGATTGGCCGACCCTGCATCGCGGTCTTTTCGACCTTTTCTTCGAGGCTGAGGCTGTCCCAGTCCCAGGTCGGCCCGCCCACCGTGCCGATCGGCGAGGTTTCGGTCATCCCCCATGCGTGCTGGACGCGGGTGCCGTTCTTGAGCAGGCGTTCGATCATGAATTTGGGCGCGGCCGATCCGCCGATGGTCGCGGCCTTGAGCGGCGGCAGGTCGAGGCCGTTGGCATCGCAATACTGGAAATGCGCCAGCCACACCGTGGGCACGCCCGCGCTGTCGGTTACGCCTTCGCCGATCATCAGATCGTGCAGCACCGCCGGATCGTTGACCGCCGAGAACACGAACTTGATCCCCGCCATCGCGCCCGCATAGGGCAGGCCCCAGCTCGCCGCGTGGAACATCGGCACCACCGGCAGCATCACTGACGCACTGGAGAAATTGAAGGCCGCCGGTTGCAGCCCTGCCATCGCGTGCAGCACGGTCGAGCGGTGTTCGTATTGCACACCCTTGGGATTGCCCGTGGTTCCGCTTGTGTAGCAGATCATGCAGGGATCGTTTTCGGGCCCGGTGACCCATTCGAAATCGCCATCCTCGCTGCCAATCCAGTCTTCGAAGGCGGGCGCGTGGTCGCCGCTGTCGTAGCAGATATAATGTTCGACCGTGGGCCAGCGGTCCTTCATTCGGTCGACGATCGGCTGGAAAGCGGCGTCATAGCACAGCACGCGATCTTCGGCGTGGTTGACGATATAGTCGAGCTGGTCGTCGAACAGGCGCGGGTTGACGGTATGCAGCACCCCGCCCATCCCCGCCACGCCATACCAGCTGACCAGATGGCGCGAATGGTTCATGGCAAGGCTTGCCACCTTGTCGCCGGGCCTCAGGCCGAGCCGCTGGAGCGCCTGCGCCATCTTGCAGGCATCCTTGCGAATTCCTGCCCAATTGGTCCGGGTGATGCTGCCATCGGCCCAGCGGGTCACGATCTCGCGCTCCCCCGCCTCGCGCGCGGCGTGATCGATCACCGCCGTCACCCGCATCGTCCAGTCCTGCATTGCGCCAAGGCGTGCATTCGCCATGCTCGTCTCTCTCCTTTTTCGCGGTGGTTTGCCCACGCGTATTGTCGGGTTCGTGTGCCTTTCATGCCTTTGCCCATCGGGGTTGGCAATCGGTTCGGCAGAACCCTGAGACTTCGCGAAAAAAAGAGATGGAACAATTGGCGCTGGCCGCTGCTTACCCCCGACCTATCGCAAGTGCGAACAGAGCCGGTTGCGGCATGGCGCACTGATGACAGACCGAATTGACCAAATTTTGAGGGAACATCACATGAAGAAAACAGGGCTCCTGCTGGCAGGCGTTGCTGCCATCATCGCCATGCCGGCACAGGCACGCGATGGCGAAGCCTATATCGGCATCAACGGCGGCGTCAGCTTCAAGGACAAGGTGACGGTCGATGCCAACACCCCGGCTGCCGAAGACACCTTCGTTCGCGCGGCAACCGCACGCACCAAGATGGGTCTCGATACCGACGTGGTCGTAGGCTACGACTTCGGCGGCTTCCGTCTCGAAGCTGAAGGCGGTTACAAGAATAACGGTTACCGCAACCTGCGCGTCGACAACGCGGCGATCCTCCCCGCCGGCGTCGCCGTGCCGGTCGGCACCGTGGTCGATAACGAGCGCGATCTCGAAATCTGGAGCGGCATGGTCAACGCGATGGTCGACATCGGCGATGACGATGGCTTCCAGGTCTTCGGTGGCGGCGGCGTGGGCGTTGCCCGTCTGCACCTGCCCGTCGAAGTCGCTGGCGTCGGCACGGTCGTCGATGACGGCGAAACCGATTTCGCATGGCAGCTGATCGGCGGCTTCCGCTTCCCCGTGAACGACAACATCGATCTCGGCGTGAAGTATCGTTACTTCAACATCGACGATTTCCGCCTGCAGGCCGCCAACGGCAACGATCTGCGCGCCAACTACTCGGCTCACTCGGTACTCGCCAGCCTGACCGTCAACCTCGGCGGCCGTTCGGAGCCCGCCCCGGTGGTCGCACCGGCACCGGCCCCCGTCTATACTCCGCCGCCGCCGGCGCCGGTCGTTGCTCCCCCGCCGCCGCCGGTGGCACAGTGCAACACGGGCCCCTACATCGTGTTCTTCGACTTTGACCGTTCGGACGTCAGCCCCGAAGCTGCCGGCATCCTTAACAATGCCGTCAACGCTTACGCCAACTGCGGTTCGGCACGCGTCATGCTCGCCGGTCACACCGATGCCGCGGGTAGCGCACAGTACAACCAGGGCCTCGCCCAGCGTCGTAACGAAGCTGTTCGCAGCTATCTGAACGGCCGCGGCATCCCCACCGGCCAGATCATGGCGCAGGCCTTCGGCGAAACCCAGCCGCGCGTCCCGACCGCCGACGGTGTGCGCGAAGCACAGAACCGCCGCGTGGAAGTGACCTACGGCCCGGGTTCGGGAATGTAAGCAATCCCCAAGGAAGGGGGCCGGAGCGATCCGGCCCCCTTTTTTTTATGCCACCAGCCTGAGATTGCCGCGTTTCTTGAGCGGCGCGAGCGTGACCTTGGCGATCCCGGGAACTGCCGAAAGCTGCTCGGCCAATTCGCCCGTCAGCACGAAATTGCGCCCGAGCCTCAGCTTCACCCGCTCGCCGCTCGCCAGCACCAGCCATACCGTCACTTCGCTCACCCCCGCGGGACGATCGCCGCGCGCCGCAGTCAGCTCGCTGTGCAATTCGCGCAAAGCCTCGAGGCTGCTGATTTCCGCGGTCAATTCCATCGCGGTCGATCCGCTCACCGCCGACAGCGGCTTTGCTCCGCGCACGGTCAGGCGCGGGGGCTCATCGACGCTCGGCGCGTCGAGTTCGACCGAAAGCAGCAGACATTCGCCCGCCTGCGCCCAGCGTTCGAAATCGGGCACCAGCGCCTCTTCGAAACAGGCAGCGGAAAACTGGCCCGAACTGTCCGAGAAATCCGCGCGCACGAACATCGCGCCCTTGCGGGTGCGCGCCTTGGTGATCCCTTCGACCAGCGCCGCCATCGCCGCCGATCCCTTGCCCCCCGGCGGCGCGCCCGCTTCCATCAGGCTTTGATAGGTGCGCGCACCGTTGGCACTGGCCGCCTCGCGGTATTGCTGCACGGGGTGGGCGGAGAAATAGAACCCGAAATTCTCGCGCTCCTTCGCCATCTTTTCCGGACGGCTCCACGGCGCGCAGGGTTGCAGGCGCAGGTCTTCGGCAGGCCCCGCATCCCCGCCGAACAATCCCGCCTGCCCGCTTGAGCGTTCACGCGCGGCAGCATCGGCGACCGCCATCAGCATGTCGGCGTTGGCGAAAAGCAAGGCGCGATCGGGTTCGAGCCCGTCGAACGCGCCGGCGCAGATCAGCCCTTCCAGCTGGCGACGGTTCATCGTCCCTTGCGGCACGCGCTCGAACAGGTCCTTGAGGCTGGCGAAGGGCCCGTTTGCCTGACGCTCGGCCACGATCGCTTCCATCGCCTTTTCGCCGACATTGCGAATCCCGGCGAGCGCATAACGCACGGCATAGCCATGGTCGGTCTGCTCGACCGTAAATTCGGCCTCCGAGGCGTTGATGCACGGGGCAAGGATTTCCACCCCGCCCGCGCTGCCCGGATAGCGGCGCGCATCGTCGACAAAGACATTGAGCTTTTCCGACTGGTGCATGTCGAAGCACATCGAGGCGGCGTAGAATTCTTCCGGATAATGCGCCTTCATCCAAGCGGTCTGATAGGCGAGCAACGCATAGGCGGCAGCGTGCGACTTGTTGAAGCCGTAGCCTGCGAACTTGTCGATCAAATCGAACAATTCGTTGGCGCGCTTGGGTTCGATATCCGAATGGGTCTTGCAGCCTTCGACGAACCGGCCGCGCTGGGCGTCCATTTCGGCCTGCACCTTCTTGCCCATCGCGCGGCGCAGCAAGTCTGCATCGCCCAGCGAGTAACCGGCCAGCACCTGCGCGGCCTGCATCACCTGTTCCTGATAGACGAAAATGCCGTAGGTTTCGGACAGGATGCCTTCGAGCTTGGGGTGCGGATATTCGATCGGCACCTGCCCGGCCTTGCGCTGGCCGAACAGCGGGATGTTGTCCATCGGGCCGGGCCGATAGAGCGAGACGAGCGCGATGATGTCGCCGAAGTTGGTCGGCTTCACCGCCTTCAGCGTGCGCCGCATCCCCTCGGATTCCAGCTGGAACACGCCCACGGTATTGCCGGTCTGCATCAGCGCGTAGACCTGTGCATCATCAAGCGGGAGCGCGCCCAGATCGATCGTGATCCCGCGTTTTTCGAGGAGGTCGACCGCCTTTCTCAGCACCGACAGCGTCTTCAGCCCGAGGAAGTCGAACTTCACCAGCCCGCTGGATTCGACATATTTCATGTCGAACTGCGTCACCGGCATGTCAGAGCGCGGATCGCGGTAAAGCGGCACCAGCTGCGCCAGCGGCCGATCGCCGATCACCACGCCCGCCGCGTGGGTCGAGGAATTGCGCGGCATGCCTTCAAGCTGCATCGCCAGATCGACCAGCCGCTTCACTTCGGGATGCGTGTCGTATTCCTTGCGGAAATCGGCCGCGCCGTTCAATGCGCGCGGCAGCGGCCAGGGGTCGGTCGGATGGTTTGGCACCATCTTGCACAGCCGGTCGACCTGCCCATAGCTCATCTGCAGAATGCGCCCGCAATCGCGCAGCACCGCGCGAGCTTTCAGCTTGCCGAAGGTGATGATCTGCGCGACGTGGTCGCTGCCGTATTTGGCCTGCACATAGCGGATCACCTCGCCGCGGCGCGTTTCGCAGAAGTCGATGTCGAAGTCGGGCATCGACACGCGTTCGGGGTTAAGGAAGCGTTCGAACAGCAGCCCCAGCTTGATCGGATCCAAGTCAGTGATCGTCAGCGCCCATGCCACCGCCGAGCCCGCACCCGAACCACGCCCCGGTCCCACCGGAATGCCGTTGTCCTTGGCCCACTTGATGAAATCGCCGACGATCAGGAAGTAGCCGGGAAAGCCCATCTTCACGATTACGTCGATTTCGAATTCGAGCCGGTCGAAATAGACCTTGCGCTCTTCCTCGGTCAGTTCCGGATAGGCCGCCAGACGCGCTTCGAGGCCGCGGCGCGAATCTTCGGCCAGCATCCGCGCCTCGCCTGCAAGATCGCCCGCAAGGCTGGGCAGGATCGGCTTGCGATAGGGCGGCGCAAAGGCGCAGCGCTGCGCAACGACCAGCGTGTTGGCGGTCGCTTCGGGAAGATCGGCAAAGGCTTCGGCCATCATGCTCGCCGGCTTGACGAAGGCCTGCGGGTTCGACCGCGGGCGTTCGTCGGCTTCGATCTGGGTCGAATTGGCAATGCACAGCATCGCGTCATGCGCCTTGTGCATGTGCGGCTCGGCAAAGTTGGCGGGGTTGGTGGCGACCAGCGGCAGATTGCGCGCATAGGCCAGATCGATCAGCGCGTCCTCCGCGCGTTCGCACACCGGATCGCCATTGCGCGCCAGCTCGATGTAAAGCCGGCCGGGGAACAGCGCTTCAAGGCTTTCGGCAAGCCGCAAGGCGGCATCGTGCTGCCCTTCGGCGAGCAGGCGGGTCAACCCGCCCTCGCCCGCGCCGGTCAATGCGATCAGCCCGCCGGTGCGCCCTTCGAGATCGGTCAGCGTGACATGCGGGTCGCGTTCGAGCGGGCGGTCGAGGTGCGCCGCCGAAACCAGATGGCACAGATTGTCGTATCCCGTGTCGTCCTGCGCAAACAGCGCGAGATGATCGACCACGGTGCGCGCATCGTCGCGCGCGACCCCGACCAATGCGCCGATCAGCGGCTGCACGCCTTCGGCCTTGCACGCCGCGGCAAACGCCATGATCCCGTAAAGCCCGTTGCGGTCGCAGATCGCAATCGCGGGATAGCCGCGCTCCTTTGCGAGCTTGGCGATGTCCTTGGGATCGATTGCCCCTTCGAGCATCGAATAGGACGACATCACACGCAGCGGAACAAAGGGGGCAAAGGGCATGAGAGCCAATCTAGGAAGTCGCGGCGATTCTCAAACCTTTTCGCAGCCCTTTCCTGTGCACAGGGCGGTGCGTGCGATCACAACAGCTTTTCGAGGTCGCGGGCAATCGCTTCGGGCTTGTCGGTGGGGGCGTAGCGTTTGACCACGCGCCCCTGCCGGTCGATCAGGAACTTGGTGAAATTCCACTTGATCGCGCTGGTGCCCATGAGGCCCTTTTTCTCGGATTTCATCCAATCGAACAGCGGCGAGGCGTCCGCGCCGTTGACGTCGACCTTTTCCATCAGCGGGAAGGTGACGCCGAAATTGACCTTGCAGAACTGTTCGATCTCGTCGGCATTGCCGGGTTCCTGCGCGCCGAACTGGTTGCAGGGGAAACCCAGCACTTCGAACCCGCGATCGCGGTATTGCTGAAACAGCTTTTCGAGCCCGTCATATTGCGGGGTGAAACCGCACTTGCTCGCGGTGTTGACCACCAAGAGCACGGTGCCGAGCTTGTCCTTGAGATCGAGCGGTTGACCACGATTGGTGGTGACGGTGAAGTCGGCAATCGTGGTCATCGCTGTGGCTCCAGTCGGAGGGCTGACGTCAGATGATCCCGTCTGCCGGAAAACCGGGTTCCGAGGCAAGCGCCATCGCCTCGTCCGCGGTGTAGGTCCGGTCGCCCGCCTTGCGGATGACATAGCGGCTGCGGTCGGCCGCAGGCAGATGCGTGATGTGGCGGATCATTTCGGCAAACGAGCCGCGCAGCAGCGTCGCGCCGCCTTCGCCGTGGGGCGCATCGGCGCTTGCCGAAACGAGCGAGGCGCGGTCGTCCCACGCGATCGCGCCGGACGCGATAGTCTCGCCATTGAAGGTGCTGGGGTGGTCGGTCATGGTATTCTCCTTATGACCGCCACAAAGCCACGCGGGCCGACGAAGGTTCCGCCCGTCAGACCAGCACGCCATCCTTCAGTCGCACCACGCGGTCCATTCGTGCCGCCAGCCGTTCGTTGTGGGTCGCGACCAGCGCCGCGCTGCCTTCACCGCGCACCAGCGACAGGAACTGGGCGAGCACGGTGTCCGAGGTCTTCTCGTCGAGATTGCCGGTCGGCTCGTCCGCCAGCACCATCGTCGGCCGGTTGGCAAGCGCACGGGCGACCGCAACGCGCTGTTGTTCGCCGCCCGACAGCTGGCTGGGCCGGTGCGTCAGGCGCGCGCCAAGGCCAAGGCTGGTCAGCAGGCTGTCCGCGCGCGCTTCGCAATCGGCGCGCGGGGTGCCGCGGATCATCTGCGGCATGATCACATTCTCGCGCGCATCGAAATCGGGCAGCAGGTGGTGGAACTGATAGACGAAGCCAAGGTGATCGCGGCGCAGCGCGGTGCGGTCGTCTCCGGCGAGGTGTTCCGCCTGACTGCCGGCAATCGTGATCGATCCTTCGAACCCGCCTTCAAGCAGGCCAACCGCCTGAAGCAGCGTCGACTTGCCCGAACCCGAAGGCCCCAGCAAGGCGACGATCTCGCCCGGCATGATGTCGAGATTGACATCGCGCAGCACGTCGATCCGGTGCCCGCCCTGCTCGAAACTGCGCTTCAGGCCCTTGAGGCTGACGATCGGCGCGCCGGGGTTGTGGCCATCATTCATAACGCAGCACCTGCACAGGATCGGTATTGGCGGCCTTCAAGGCGGGATACAGCGTCGCAAGGAAGCTCATCGTCAGCGCCAGCAGCACGATGCCCGTCACTTCCCACGGATCGGTGCGCGACGGCAGGGTCGACAGGAACCGCACCTGCGGGTCCCAGATTTCCTGCCCCGTGGCAAAGGTGATGAAGCCGACGATCGGTTCGCGGAAATACAGCACCAGCGCGCCCAGCAGCAGACCCGCCATCGTCCCGATCGCGCCTACGGTTGTCCCGGTCGTGACGAAGATCTTGAGCAGCGAACGGCGGGTCGCCCCCATGGTGCGCATGATCGCGATATCGCGGGTCTTGGCGCGCACCAGCATCACGAGGCTGGACAGGATGTTGAACGCCGCCACCAGCACCATGAAGGACAGCGCGAAGAACATCGCGACGCGTTCGACCTGCAGGGCTTCGAACAGGGCCGAATTCATCGTCTTCCAGTCCGCGATCACCGCGCGGCCCGAAAGCCGCTCGGCCACGGGGGCGAGGATTTCGCCGACCTTGTCGGGATCGTCCACTGTGACTTCGATCTGCGCCACCGCATCGCCCATCAGCAGCAGGTTCTGCGCCTCGCTGATCGGCATCATGATGAACTTTTCATCGAAGGTCGAAATCCCGATCTCGAAGATCGCGCCGACTTCATAAGGCACCTGCCGCGGCGTGGTGCCGAACGGCGTGGCGCGGCCCGCAGGATTGATGATGGTGATCACGTCGCCAACGCGGATGCCGAGGTTCTGCGCCAGCCGGCTGCCCACCGCAACGCGCGGGAAGCCCTCGCCCGTCACCGGCGCCGACAGGCTGGCCATGTCGCCCATCAGCACCTTGTCGCGCATCGCGGCGAGGTTGTCGGGCATCTGCCCGCGCACCAGGATGCCTTCGACATTGCCGTTGACGCTCACCAGCAGCGGCTTTTCGATCATCGGGGTCGCGCTGGTCACACCCGGCGTGCGCTTGAGATCGGCGACCGCCGACTGCCAGTCGTCGATCCGGCCGCCATAGGCCTGCACCACCGCATGACCGTTCAGCCCGGTGATCTTGTCGAGCAGTTCGCCGCGAAAGCCGTTCATCACGCTCATCACGATCACCAGCATCGCGACCGAGAGCATCACCACTCCCACCGATATCCCGGCGACAAGCGCAATGAAGGCCTCCGACTTGCCCGGCCAGAGATACCGCTTGGCGATCATTCGTTCAAAAGGGGAGAGCATAAAAGGTTCAGGTGCGCCCGTTGTTGGCTGAAACCTGCCTGTAGTGCGCGCATCATCCTGCCGCAATCCCCGTGCGCATTGCCGCGCCGCGCCACCCCGTTCCGTCGCATCGGTCACACGCCGGTCGCCAAAAAGAGCGCGCGGTCCGGCGTGCTTTGCCTTGTAATTGCGCTGTCACATCGCCATTGGAGCGGGGCGCCGCGGCGGCCGGGTTCGCGGCAAACCTTTTCGGTGATGCGATGACGCCCCTCAATGTGACACATCCCTTCCTCGACGCCGATGGCGACAAGCTGCGCGAGGAGTGCGGGATCTTCGGCGTGATCCGCGCCGGCGATGCTGCGGCCACGACCGCGCTCGGCCTCCACGCGCTCCAGCACCGCGGTCAGGAAGCCGCCGGGATCGTCAGTTTCGACGGCAAGGAATTCTACGCCCGCCGCGGGCTTGGCCATGTGGCCGAGAACTTCTCATCGTCAGATGCCATCGCCGCGTTGCCCGGCCACATGGCCGCAGGCCACGTGCGCTATTCCACCACCGGCGGATCGGGCCTGCGCAATATCCAGCCGCTTTATGCCGATCTGGCCAGCGGCGGGTTCGCGGTCGCGCATAATGGCAATATCTCGAACGCGATGGCGCTGCGCACCGATCTGGTGACCAAGGGTTCAATCTTCCAGTCGACCTCGGATACCGAGGTAATCATCCACCTCGTCGCCACTTCGCGCTATCCCACCATCGCCGACCGGCTGGTCGATGCGCTGCGGCTTGTCGAAGGCGCCTATGCGCTGATCGTGATGACGCCCGAAGGCATGATCGCCTGCCGCGATCCGCTGGGCATCCGTCCGCTTGTAATGGGCCGGATGGGCGATGCGATCGCCTTCGCCTCGGAAACCGTCGCCTTCGATGTCGTCGGCGCCGAAGTCATCCGCGAAGTCGAGCCGGGCGAATTGGTGCTGGTCGATTTTGCTGGCGAGATCCGCTCGGTCCGCCCCTTCGGCAGCCCGCCGGCGCGGCCCTGCATCTTCGAGCACGTCTATTTCAGCCGCCCCGACAGCGTATTTGCGGGCCGATCGGTCTATGAAGCGCGCAAGGCGATCGGGATGCAGCTTGCGATCGAATCCCCGTGCGAGGCCGATCTTGTCGTCCCCGTCCCAGACAGCGGGGTGCCCGCCGCAATCGGCTTTGCGATGCAATCGGGCCTGCCCTTCGAACTCGGCATCATCCGCTCGCACTATGTCGGGCGCACCTTCATCCAGCCGGGCGACGGCGCGCGCCATTCGAGCGTGAAGCGCAAGCACAACGCCAACCGCGCGCTGGTCGAAGGCAAGCGGATCGTGCTGATCGACGATTCGATCGTGCGCGGCACGACCAGCCTCAAGATCGTCGAAATGATGCGCGAGGCGGGTGCCAAGGAAGTCCACTTCCGCGTCGCCAGCCCGCCGACGGCGCATTCCTGCTTCTACGGTGTCGACACGCCCGAACGCTCCAAGCTGCTGGCTGCGCGGATGGACCTTGAACCGATGCGCGAATTCATCAAGGCCGACAGCCTTGCCTTCATCTCGATCGACGGGCTTTACCGCGCGGTGGGCAAGGAAAAGCGCGACAGCGCCTGCCCGCAATTCTGCGATGCCTGCTTCACCGGCGAATATCCCACCTCGCTCACCGACCTCGCGCTGGCCGAAGCCCGCAACGCCGAGCTTCCCTTCGCTGATCCCAAGGCTGCCTGACATCCCATGACCGACACCACTTCGACCAAGCCGCTTTCCGGTCAGACCGCGCTCGTCACCGGCGCCAGCCGCGGGATCGGCGCCGCCACTGCCAAGGCGCTTGCCGCGGCAGGCGCGCACGTGATTCTCGTCGCGCGCAAGGTAAAGGCACTCGAAGAGGTCGAGGATGCGATCCACGCTGACGGCGGCACATCGACCATCGCTCCGCTCGATCTCACCGAACCCGAAGCGATCAGCCGGCTCGCCAATGCCATCGGCGGGCGCTGGAACAGCATCGACATCATGGTGCTGGCAGCGGCCTACCTCCCCGAACTGACCCCGGCCTCGCAAATGGAGCCCAAGCAGTTCAACCAGGCGCTGCTCACCAATGTCGTCGCAACGCAGGCGCTGATCGCCGGGTTCGATCCGATGCTGCGCCATGCCAAGGCCGGGCGGATCATCGGACTGACCAGCTCGGTCGGCACCGCGCCGCGCCCCTACTGGGGGGCATACAGCGCGACCAAGGCGGCATTCGAGAACCTGCTCGAAACCTACGCCGCAGAGGTTGAGCGCCTGTCGCCGCTGCGGGTGGCGATCATCGATCCGGGTGCGACCCGCACCGAGATGCGCGCGCGCGCCTATCCGGGCGAGGATGCCGAAAAGCTGAAAGGCCCCGAAGTCGTCGCCGACCGGCTGGTCGCGCTGCTGACGCAGGGCTTTGACACGCTCCACCGCGAACGTATCGGCTGATCGCAGGCGCGCCCTGCGCGATCATCCCTACGCAGCCGTTAACTATTGTCCGAAGCCATTGCTTAGCACCGCAGGGTGCATCTTCCCGCCCGGGCCTGACCAGCCCGGTGAGACCGCAGGCTTCGACACAAGGTAACACGGCAATGCCGCAGAGCTCCGATCCCTATCGCACCGCCTCTCAGGAGGACCGTTGCAGTGTCCGCACACGGCTGACGATCCCGGCGACCTTGCGCGCGTCGGGCGGGCGCGCGTTCCAGAGCGTGGTGCAGGATCTGTCGATCTCGGGCTTTTCGGCCTCGTCGATCAACCGCATGCACGAGGGCCAGATGTGCTGGCTGACGCTGCCCGGTCTGGAGTCCTTGCAGGCCGAAGTGATCTGGTGGGACAATTGCATCGTCGGCTGCGCGTTCAACGAATTGCTCAGCCCGATCGTGCACGACAACATCCTGCAGCGTTACAGCAATGTCGGGACGTTCCGGCAGGTGATCTGATTCCGCCGCGCACACAGCAATGTTTCATGTGAAACATCGCTCTTTGCGCAGGCAACACGCCGTCTGAACGGGGCAAGAGGGGGTCTGGAGGGGGTCAGGCAGGCGCCTGACACCGCCCGAACGCCCCTTCCCCCAAGCCTATTCGACGCTCGCGGCAACCTTGCGCGCCAGATCGAGCAGTTGCCCGCGTTCGGGCCCGCCGCTCGCCGTCTTCCAGTTGCCGACATAGGCGAACACCAGCCGCTTGTCGGGGAAGACCGTGATCGCTTGCCCGAAGATCCCTTGCGCGCCGTAGGTGCCCTTCGGATAGGTCCACCACTGGTAGCCATAGCCGAAGCCCGTGTCCCCGAAATCGACCGCGCTGCCCGTGGCTTCGGCAAACCAGCCATCGGGCACCACGCCATTCCCGCCGTCGAGCGCGAACTGGCCCATGCGCGCATAGTCGGCGAGCCGGACCGACAGGCAGCACCCGCCGATATTCCCGCCGCGCGGATCGACCATCCAGAACAGATCGCCCGCAAAGCCTGCCGGATCGACGATCTTGGCCTTGGCATATTCGGCCAGCGGCACGCCGACCGCGTTTTCCACCAGCACCCCGATCAGGTTGGTCTCGCCGGTCTTGTAGACCCACTTCGCGCCCGGTTCGGCCTCGCGCGGGAGCGAGCGCATCTGCGCCACGATCGCATCGCCGCCATGCTCGATCACGAAGCTCTGCGTCTTGGCGACATCGGAATTGGGATCGGTGTAATCCTCGTTCCACTTGACCCCGCTGGTCATCGTCGCAAGCTGGCGCACGGTCACCCCGTCATAGGCGCTGCCCGCAAGCTTGGGGATATATCTGGTCACCGGATCATCCATGCTGATCCGCCCTTCCTTCACCGCCGCGCCCAGCAGCGTCGAGGTGAAGCTCTTGGCGACCGAGAAGCTGGTCCAGCGATCCTGCGGGCCAAGGCCGAGGCCATAGGATTCGTAACGCACCTTGCCGTCCTGCAGCACCATCACGCCCGCGGTGCCTGTATCGGCCATCAGCCGCGAGATTTCCGCCTGAAGTTCGGCCCCGAGCGGTTCGCCCGCCGGAAGGCTGCGCGGATTGGCGGCGGCGGCGACCTCGTGCCCGGCGAACCACTGCTCCATCGCCCGGAACCGCTCGCTGCGCTGCGCATCGGTCCAGAACAACACCTGCAGATCGGCCGGATCGCGCTGCGGCGGCTGGGTCAGACGCGCATCGGGGGTTTCGGGATATTGCGGTGGCTTGGCCAGCGCAGGTGTCTCGCGTGCGGTTTGCGCCTGCGCCAGCGTCGGTCCGCCCAAGCCCAGCACCATTGCCGCGCCCGCCAGCATCGCGTGTCTCAAACCCATCGTGTCACCCTCTCGTGTCTTGTCGCGAGGGGGCATAGGCCGGTGCGGGGACGCCGGGCAAGCCCTCTCCTACCGCGATTTTACCACCTTCAATGCCGCCAGCGCCCGCTCGCGCGCCTCGCGGTGGCCGATGATCTTGCGCGGATAGGCCGATGGCCGCCGACCGAATTCGTCGGGATCATGGATGTGCGGCGCGTCCACACCCTTCAGTTCGGGCACATATTCGCGGATGTAACCCGCGGCATCGAACTTTTCCGACTGGGTCAGCGGGGCCATGATCCGGCTGAACATGTTGCTGTCGACCCCCGTGCCCGCGGTCCACTGCCAGTTGGTCGCGTTGGACGCATAATCGGCATCGCACAAGGTGTCCCAGAACCACTTTTCCCCCTCGCGCCAGTCGATCAGCAGATGCTTGATAAGGAAGCTTGCGGTGATCATCCGCACCCGGTTGTGCATCCACCCGGTCTGCCACAGCTGGCGCATCCCGGCATCGACGATCGGGTATCCGGTGCGGCCCTGCTGCCATGCCTTGAGGTCGCTGGCGGCCTTCGCATCGGTCGCCGGATCGCGCCAGGGCAGCCGGTCGAAATCCTCGCGGTAGTTCCGGCTTGCATAGTCGGGAAACTGGCAAATCGCGTTCTGCGCATAGTCGCGCCAGATCAGCTCGCCTTCAAAGGTCTGCCACCCGGCCGAGCGTTTGTGCTTGAACGCGTACCAGATCTGCACCGGGGTTATTTCGCCGAAATGGAGGTGCGGCGACAGGCGCGAGACCTTGTCGACGCTGGGAAAATTGCGCTTGTCGTCATAGTCGTCGACATCGTCGGCAAAGGCATCGAGCCGCGCGTGGGCGGCATCTTCCCCCACCTCCCAGAATCCGCGCATCCCGCCGGCCCAGTCGGGCTTGGTGGGGAGCAGGTTCCAACCGGCCAGATCGTCGCTTGCAGGCCAGCTTTCGGGCGCTTCGAGCCTTTCGGGCGCAGGCAATTCGTCGCGTGGGGGGAATTCTGCGCGGACGGCACGGCTGAAGGGCGTGTAGATCTTGTATTGCCCGCCGCTGCCGGTGGTGATGCTGCCCGGCGGCATCAGGTAATTGCCGTCGTAGAGTTCGAGCGCGTGGCTTTCGGCGAGCTTCTTTTGCGCCTTTCTCCACCACGGTTCGTAATGGCGGTTGGCGTGGATCGTCGTTGCGCCGGTTTCTTGTGCGAGTTTCGCCAGTTCCGCCACCGCATCGCCGCGCCGCAGGATCAGCTTGCTGCCCTTGGCCTCAAGGCTCTTGGCAAGGCACTCCAGCGAATGATGCAGCCACCAGCGCGAGGCTCCGCCATAGGCGTGATGCCGGGGGCTCTCTTCGTCGAGGACATAGGCCGCGATGACCGGGCCAGCCTTGGCGGCGTGGTAAAGCGCAGGATTATCGGCAAGGCGAAGGTCTCTCCGCAGCCATACGAGTTGGGTTTGGGGCATTTGATACTCTAATTGATCCAAACCCACCCAACGCCGTCATCCTGAACTTGTTTCAGGATCCATTCCTCTTGTCGCAATGTCGGCTCGGTGGGGCACAATGGATGCTGAAACGAGTTCAGCATGACGGACTATGGCAAAGGCTTACACCGCACATCCGGCAGCGCGACCGAGAATCGGTCCCGCGCGCGCGGATCGTAAAAGCGGGCGTCGTAGAGGATCACCGAACCATCCGCCGCCCGCGTCGCAAATGGCGCGCGCGACCAGAACAGGAAGGCATCAAGCTGGGAATTGGTGCGTCGGGCGGCAGCGAGATTGGGCAGTTTGCACTGGGTCTCCGCGGAATTGGCGTACCCATGTCCAATTGCCGCTCCTTCCCAATCGCTTGAGATCCATCGCCCGTCGTAGGTCCGGGCAATCTGTTCGCGGCGCCAGAATGCCAGCGGGACAGGCGCTGCGATATGGGCTTGCGGATAGGGTTCGGTCGTCATGCCCCGGGTCTGGTAGTTGAACCAGGTGACGGCGCCGTTCATCCCGACATAGGCCAGCGCCGCTGCCAGCCCGACTTGACCCGCGCGTGCCCAATTGCCCCTCGCCTTCTCCCGACGCCGCGACACCCAGATGCTCGCGATCAGCACCGCCCACAGCCACGGGTCGATGATGAAGAGCGTGTCGCCGTAGAACCATTGCGAGGAGAAGGGCTCCAGCAGCCGGATGCCGTAGACGTTGAGCCAGTCGAAGAAGGGATGGCTGAGGCACCCGATGAAGGCCATCGCGTAGAGCCACCCGAAGCGCACCGGTAGCCGCCCCTCGGGCCGGGCGCCGCGCTTCGTTTGCCACCGGTCCCAGCCCCACAATATCCCCGCCAGAATCAACGGGAGCAGCACCAGCGCGGGCGGGCCGTGGGTGATGCCGCGGCGGAAGGCGAGATGTTCGGTGCCCTCCAGCCAGAAGAAACACCCCGCGTCCACGTCCGGCAGGTTCGCGCCGATGATCAGCGCGGGCATGGCAAGCCCCGTGGTGCGCTTCAGCCCCGCCTGCCCCATGACCGCGCCGACGAGGCTATGTGTCAGATTGTCCATGGAAAGGATGGCTAGCGCGCCGTCGCCAATCTAGCGAGTGGAAATCCGCGGGCGCAGCGCCTATCGCTTGCGCCGAAGACACGGGAGAGAACCACGATGACCGACGCGCCTTTCATCCGGCCCGACATGAAGGCCTTCCTCGACATGATGGCGCAGGTGAACGGCCCGAAGCTTGCCGACATGACGCTGGCCGAGGCGCGGCAATCCTATGTCGCGATGCACGGGATCGCCGACCGCCCGGCGCGGCAGCTTCCGGTGATCCGTGATCTGGCCTGCCCCGGCCCGGCGGGCGATATTCCGCTGCGCCTCTATGACGCGCGCGAAAGCCGCAGCGAGGCCTCTCCCGTGATCGTGTTCTTCCACGGCGGCGGCTTCGTGATCGGCGATCTCGACACGCACCACGCGCTGTGCAGCGAAATCGCCGCGCTCGCCGATCTTCCGGTGGTCGCGGTGCATTATGCGCTCGCGCCCGAAGCGCCCTTCCCCGCCGCGATCCTCGATTGCGAGGCGGCGGCGCGCTGGGTCGCCTCGAGCCCGGCCGAACTGGGCCTCATCGCGAGCGGGATCATCACCATCGGCGACAGCGCGGGCGGCAATGCAACCGTGGTCGTAAGCCAGATGCTCGGGGCGAACCCGGCGGATGTTCCGGTGGTGCTGCAGGTGCCGATCTTCCCGCTGGTGGCCGACGCGATCGGTTCGGACAGCATGGCGGCATTCAGCGACGGCTTCCTGCTCACCGCCGACACGATGGGCTTTTTCGATGCCGCCTACGCCGCCGACCGCAGCGATCCGCGCGGCTTCCCGATCCTGTCGGACCACGCCAGCGCCCCGCCCACGATCGTCGTTACCGCCAGTCTCGATCCGATCCGCGATTCGGGCCGCGCCTATGCACGCGCGCTGGTCGATGCGGGGCGCGACTGCGTGTTCCTCGAAATGCGCGGCGTCACGCATTCCTTCACCAATCTGCGTGCAGCAGTGCCGAGCGCCCAACGCGATCTTGAACGCATCATCGCCGCGATGCGCTTCATGCTGGAGAACCCCGCGTGAGCTTCGACCACCTTCCCTATCGCCCCTGCGCGGGCTTCATGCTGGTCAATGCCGAGGGCCGCGTCTTCGTCGGCCAGCGGATCGACCCTTCGGCGCACGGCTACTGGCAGATGCCGCAAGGCGGGATCGACAAGGGCGAAGACGTGCGCGAAGCTGCCTTGCGCGAGCTTGAGGAGGAGGTCGGTGTGCCCGCGGACAAGGTCGAGGTGATCGCGCAGACATCGCGCCCGATCTGCTACGATCTGCCCCCCGAACTCGTCGGCAAAGTGTGGAAGGGCAAGTATCGCGGGCAGGAACAGCACTGGTTCCTGGGCCGCTTTCTGGGCGAGGATGCCGATATCGACCTCAACGCGCATGATCCGGCCGAATTCAACGAATGGCGCTGGATCGCACCCGATCAGCTGCCCGAGCTGATCATCCCGTTCAAGCGTGCGGTTTACGAGGAAGTGCTGGCCGAGTTTCGCGACCTGATCTGACGCCCCCCGCGGTCAGTTCGCAGCCGGCCCCGTATCGTTCTTGCTTTCGACCGCCAGCCTTGGCGGCACGCCGCGCGCGATCGCGGCTTCGAGCGCGGCTGTCTCGCGGCAGCCATCGCCGCACAGCGATTTCAGCTTGGCAAGGTTGCCCTTGGCCTTTTCCAGCGCGCCCTTTTCGACCAGCGCCGCGCCTTCACCCGCGATCGCGGCATAGCTGCCCGGATCGCGCGCCAGCGCCTGCCGGTAGTAACCGATCGCCTTGCCCGGCAGGCCCTGCAGCCGCGCAGCTTCGGCCAGATCGACGAAGATCGGCGTATAGGCCGGGTCGACCGCCAGTGCGGCTTCGAAGGCATCGGTCGCGCCCTGCGCTTCGCCCGAGGCGAGCAGCGCCTGACCTTGCGCGATCAATGCCGCCGCGCGCGGATCGGGCGTTCCCGCGCCGCCTGCCAGCGAGATGCTCGCGCTCATCATCAGACAAAGCGACAAGGCGGCGGCAGGGGCTGCAAAACGCATCAGAAGCTCCTTCAATGCTTGCGACCGGGAACCGGAAAGCTGGACCATATCCAGCGATGCTATCACGGCGCGCGAAGGCACGCGATGAAAAATCCATCGGTCCCGTCGCGCAGCGGTTCGAGCCGCACACCGCCGCCGCGCGGCGCGCCGACCGGGAGCGACAGTTCGATCACGCTCCAGTCCGGATGGCGCGTCAGGAAGGCGGCAACGCGGTCCGGCCCCTCGGCATCGAGCACCGAGCACGTGACGAAGGCCATCGTCCCGCCGGGGCGCACCAGATGCGCGCCCAGATCGAGCACGTGGTCCTGCAGCCTGTTCAACCGCGCAAGTTCCGCCGGGTCGAGCCGCCAGCGCGCCTCGGGGCTGCGGCGCCATGTGCCGCTGCCAGAGCACGGCGCATCGACCAGCACATGATCGGCCTTGCGCACCCAGTGGTTGAGAGCGCGCATCTCATTGCCCGGATCGAGCAGCACGATGTGATCGACCGCCGCGCCCGCCCGCGCGGCGCGCGGCGCAAGATTGCCCAGCCGGCGCTTGTCGGTATCGGCGGCAACGAGGCTTGCCGCATTGCCCAGCCGTGCGGCCAGCGCCAGCGTCTTGCCGCCCGCACCCGCGCACAGATCGACGATCGTATCGCCGGGTTTCACCGGCAGCGCCTCGACGATCAGCTGGCTGCCGAGATCCTGAATTTCGATCAACCCGTCGAGGTAGGCAGGCCATTGTTCGACCTGCACGCCCGAGGGATAGCGCAGCCCCTGCGCGCTGGTCAGCGGCTCACCCGCTTCGGGCAGTTCAATGCTTTCGCGGTCGGCTTTGAGCGCATTGACCCGGATGTCGAGCGGCGCACGGTCGAGCAGCGCGGCAATCTCGCGCCCGCCAAGATCGGACGCACGCAAGGCTGCGGCGAGCCACTTGGGGGCAAGCCCGGTGCTGGCAACCTTCTCGCCTTCGCCGCGCGCGGCAGGGCCGTGGGGCGAGCCGTCGAACAAAGCGGCGATGCTTTCGTCCTGCGCGGCGACAGCCAGCATCGCGGCGCGGCCATTGGCGGGCACGGGCCCGCACAACCGGATCGCGCGGTAGATCAGATCGCGCACCGCGCGCCGGTCCTTGGAGCCGGCATAGCGGCGGGTGCGGAAATATTCGGCGATGATCCGGTCAGCGGGCGCGCCCTTGGCCCGGGCTGACGCGATAACGGTATCGAGCAGCTCGATCGCCGCCTGGACTCTTGCGGCGGGGGTCATGGTGTTTCCTCAGCGGGTGGGATAATTGGGCGCTTCGCGGGTGATCGCGACGTCGTGGACATGGCTTTCGGAAAGCCCGGCATTGGTGATCCGCACGAACTGCGCGCGTTGCTGCAATTCGGGGATGGTGTTCGATCCGGTGTAACCCATCGCAGCCTTGATCCCGCCGACAAGCTGGTGGACGACATTGGCTGCCGGGCCCTTGAACGGCACCTGGCCTTCGATGCCTTCGGGCACCAGCTTCATGGCGGAAACGTCCTGCTGGAAGTAGCGGTCGGCGCTGCCGCGCGCCATCGCGCCGACAGAGCCCATCCCGCGGTAGGCCTTGTAGGAGCGGCCCTGATAGAGGAACACCTCGCCCGGGCTTTCGGCGGTGCCGGCCAGCATCGATCCGACCATGATGCTCGATGCGCCGGCGGCCAGCGCCTTGGCCGCATCGCCCGAAGTGCGCAGCCCGCCATCGGCGATCACCGGCACGCCCGACTTGGCGGCTTCGGCAGCGCTTTCCATGATCGCGGTCAGCTGCGGCACGCCCACGCCCGCAACCACGCGGGTGGTGCAGATCGACCCCGGCCCGATCCCGACCTTGACCGCATCGGCGCCCGCATCGACCAGCGCGCGGGTCGCCTCTGCCGTGGCGACATTGCCCGCGATCACCTGCACCGTGTTCGACAGACGCTTGACCCGTTCGACCGCGCGCGCGACTTCGACGTTGTGGCCGTGCGCTGTGTCGATCACGATCACGTCGACTTCGGCATCGACCAGCGCTTCGGTGCGGGCAAAGCCGGCATCGCCCACGGTGGTCGCCGCTGCAACGCGCAGGCGTCCGGTCGCGTCCTTGGTGGCGTGGGGGTAATTGACCGCCTTTTCGATGTCCTTGACCGTGATCAGGCCGATGCAGTGGAAGGCATCGTCGACCACCAGCAGCTTCTCGATCCGGCGCGCGTGCAGCAGACGGCGCGCGTCTTCCTGGCTCGTGCCCAGCGGCACGGTGGCGAGGTTCTCGGTCGTCATCAGCTCGCGCACGGGCTGCTGCGCGTTCTCGGCAAAGCGCACGTCGCGGTTGGTGAGGATGCCGACCAGCTTGCCCGCCGCGTCGACCACCGGGATACCGCTGATCCGGTGCGCCTGCATCAGGGCCTGCGCATCGCCCAGCGTCGCATCGGGGTGGATCGTGATCGGGTTGACCACCATCCCGCTTTCATAGCGCTTGACCGCGCGCACCGCGGCGCACTGCGCCTCGACATCGAGATTGCGGTGGAGCACGCCGATCCCGCCAAGCTGCGCCATCGCGATCGCCATGTCGGCTTCGGTCACGGTGTCCATCGCCGAGGACAAGACCGGGATATTGAGCGCGATCTCGCGCGTCAGCCGGGTCGAGGTGTCCGCCATGCTCGGCAGCACGCTCGATTCCGCCGGGCGGAGCAGAACGTCATCGAAGGTCAGACCGAGCGGGATATCCATGAGCGCCACTTTCGCGAGAGTATAGGGAGGCATCTCCTCTGGCGGGAGATTCGTGGCGGCCCATGTAACCGCGGATTGCCTTTTGCGCTAGGGGCGGGTCTTGGGGCCCGAACGATCGGTCGCAGGATAGCGTGCAGGATCGGCAATGCGGCGGATCAGCGCCTCGTGCAGAAGCGTGTCTTCGATCGCGCCGCCAAGTTCGACCGCGTCGGCCTCGTCGCCCGGCTGATGGTAGCGCGCGGCGATGAACGGGTCGAGCACCGCGCGGCTGCCATAGGTGCCCGACACCAGCACCGTCGGCACGCCCGCCTGCACCAGCGCCCAGCCATCCTGCCGCTGCACGAAGCTGTCGGCCAGCGCCTGGTCGCCGACCGCGCGCCCGCTCGCAGCGATCGCATCGAGCACCGCGGCATCGAGCGCAGCATCGAACCCGCGCCCGATGAAGCCCACCGGGCTGCCTTTGGGAGCGACCGCCATCATGTCGAGATTGAAGGCGGCGACAATGCTGCCGAGCGGCAGCGGCGGGTCCTTGACGAAGGCGCGGGTGCCGAGCAGCCCCGGTTCCTCCGCAGTGGTCGCCAGGAAATAGATGTCACGCGCCAGCGGCGGGCCCTGTTTCAGCCGCCGCGCCAGTTCGAGCATCATCGCCACCCCGCTGGCATTGTCCGCCGCGCCGTTGCAGATGTGATCGCTCGCCTCTGCTGCGCCGCATTCGCCAAGGTGGTCCCAATGCGCCAGCACCAGCACCGCGCCCATGCCCGGCGCGGTGCCGGGGATCATTCCGAGAATGTTCTGGCTGGGATATTCGCGGCGGTCCGAGGTCGCCTCGATGCTGATCGCAAGGTTGAGCTCGTAAGGGGGCAAGGTGCCCGCCTCGGCCTCGCGCTTCAATCCTTCCCAGCGGCGCGCACCGATCATGTCGGCCAGCACCGAATCGGTGACGTAAGCCGCCAGCGTATCGCTTTCCTCGTTCGCGAGTTGCACATGCGCGCGCTCTTGCAAGGCGCGAACACGGGTGAGGCTTTCGCGGTCCGGCAGCACGGTGACAACGGCAGTCGCCCGCTGGCGGAACAAGGCGTCGCGCCGGTCGGCATCGCGGCCCGGATCGGCAAGCATCACCGCCACCGCCCCCGCCAGCGCCTCGCCCAGCACCGATCCGTCGCCATAGCCGACGAACACCACGGGAACCCCCGTCCCCGGCCCGCCGAACGCGAGCGCGCGGCGGCGCAGCGTGTATGCCGCTGCATCGGTTGCGGGAATAACCACGCGGCGCTTGCCCTGCGTCAGGACCAATTGCGCGGTCTGCGGCTCGGTGGCGAGCAGATCGACCGGCAGGCGCCAGTAGGAGCCGGGGTCGTTGGTGCCCGACACCAGCCCCACCTCCTCCATCCGCTTTTCGATATAGGTATAGGCCGCGCGTCCGCCGGGGGTGCCGGGCTTGCGGCCGCGCATGTCGTCGGCGGCCAGCACCGCGATATCAGAGGACAGACGCAGGCCGATCTCGTCGCGGTCGACCTGGGGCGCGCGCGCGGCGGGCGCGGGCGCGCAGCCGGTCAGCACCAGTCCCGCCGCCGCCAGCCCCAGCAATTGGCGCATCAAGGCGATCATTCGGCGGTCCAGCCCCCGTCGATCGCGTAATTCGCGCCGGTGATCCCGCGCGCTGCATCGCTGCACAGGAACACCGCCATCGCCGCCACGTCTTCGGGCGTGATGAACTGCTTGGTCGGCTGCTTGGCGAGCAGGATGTCGTTCATCACCTGTTCGCGCGTCATGCCGCGCGCGGCCATGGTGTCGGGGATCTGGTTTTCCACCAGCGGCGTCCAGACATATCCCGGAGAGATGCAGTTGACGGTGATCCCGTGGGTCGCCAGTTCCAGCGCGATCGTCTTGGTAAAACCGGCCAGCCCGTGCTTTGCGGCGACATAGGCGCTCTTGAACGGCGAGGCGACCTGCGAATGCGCGCTTGCGGTGTTGATGATCCGCCCCCAGCCCTTCGCCTTCATCCCCGGCACCGCGGCGCGCGTGGTGTGGAACGCTGCGGACAGATTGAGCGCGAGAATCGCGTCCCATTTTTCGGCCGGAAATTCCTCGACCGGGGCGACATGCTGCATCCCGGCATTGTTGACGAGAATATCGACCGGGCCGACCGCGTCCATCATCGCCGCAATCGCGCCGGTATCCAACAGGTTGGCGCCGTTATAGGTCGCGCCAAGTTCCTCGCACAGCGTGGCAATCTGTCCCTGATCCCCCAGCCCGTTGATGATCACCTCGGCCCCTTCCGCCGCCAGCGCGCGCGCGATGGCGAGGCCGATCCCCGAAGTCGATCCGGTGATGAGAGCACGCCGGTTCTTGAGCATTCACCGTAACTCCTGCACGTTTGGCCTGATGCAGTCGCTTTTGCCGTGCCATTGTCGGCTGTCCAGCACTTTGCGTCGCGCAACGGGATGAACGGAGAAAATGGGATGCGTCTGGGGCCTTTCGATACGTCGGAAATCAATGTCCGTTCAAGCGGGGGCGGCGGGATCGGCGCCGGCGGGCTTGGCTGCGGGACGCTGGTGATCGCGCTTCTGGGCGCGGTGTTCTTCGGGCTCGACCCGATGCAGACGATCGGGATGGTCGAAGGCGTGCAGCAGCAGACCGGCAGCGGCGACCGCGGCGACGATCTGACCGAGGAACAAGTGTGCTCAAGCGGCGAATATGCGCAGGAGTCATGCGCCGCGCTCGCCAGCCTCAACCGCACGTGGCGCGCGACCTTTGCCGAGGTCGGCCTGCCCTTCGAAGAACCCGCGCTCGATCTCTACCGCAATGGCCGTGTCACCACCGACGGCTGCGGCAGCGCGACCTCGGCGGCGGGCCCGTTCTACTGCCCGGCGGACAAGGGCATCTATATCGACACCGGCTTCTATGACGAACTGGCCCGCATGTCGGGCACCGGCGGCGATTTTGCGCGGCTCTACGTGATCTCGCATGAATACGGCCACCACATCCAGAACATCACCGGTCTGGCGAGCCAAGTGCGCAGCGCGCAGCAACGCAACCCGCGCGCCGCAAACCAGCTTCAGGTGGCGATGGAATTGCAGGCCGATTGCTATGCCGGGATGTGGGCGGGCAAGAACCGGAACCTTATCGAGCCCGGCGATCTTGAGGAAGGATTGCAGGCGGCAAGTTCGATCGGCGACGATACCTTGCAGCGCAATGCCGGCCAGTCGGTCAATCCCGAAGGCTTCACCCACGGCAGCAGCGCGCAGCGGATGGCGGCGCTGAAGCTGGGGCTGGAGAGCAGGGACAACAACGCCTGCGACGTATTCTTCCAAGGAGCTTGAACGTGAAATCTTTGTCCCTTCGCCCCGCATTGCGCGCCCTGCCGCTGGCCGGTCTGGTTGCCATCGCCGGCGCGCTTGCCGCCCCTGCCAGCGCGCAGGTCGTGCCCGAACCCGATGTCAAGGAGGTCGCACGAACCCCGCTGCGCGATCTCAACATCGACCGGCGCGACATTCCCGCGGTGCTCAAGACCGCGGCGCTCGATCCCTATACCACCGCGGGGATGACCAAGTGCGATGCGCTGGTCAGCGCGATCGCGGAGCTCGATACGGTGCTGGGCGGCGATTATGACATCGCCACCGACGACGGCAACGACCGCTTCAGCGAAGGCCGGATCGCGCAGCGCATGGTGGGTTCGCTGATGCCGTTCCGCGGGATCGTGCGGGAAGTGACCGGCGCGGCCAGCAACGACCGCGCGCTGCAGGCGGCCTACACCGCGGGCATGGTGCGCCGCGCGTTTCTGAAAGGTTGGGGCCTGGGCCGCGGCTGCGCCTACCCGGCGCGCCCCAAGGTGGCAGACGCCGGCACGCCGCGCTGATCGGACAGGCGAACCGGATAACCGGATAACCGGATAACCGGATGAAAAAAAGCGGGCGGGGAAGGTGATGGCCTTCCCCGCCCGCCGCTTTATCAACGCCGGTTGATCCGTCAGTAAACGCGGGCCTTGGGCTCGATATACTTGATGTCGTCGGTCAGCGTGTATTCGTGGACCGGGCGGTAATCGATGCGGCTGTTGCTGCCGCGCCCGCCCCAGCCGTCAAACCAGGCGATGGTGTGCTTCATCCACTCGGCATCGTTGCGCTCGGGGAAGTCCTCGTGCGCGTGGGCGCCGCGGCTTTCCTTGCGGTTGGCGGCCGATGCCATCGTCACGTTGGCCTGCGCCATCAGGTTGTCGAGTTCGAGCGTCTCGATCAGGTCCGAGTTCCAGATCAGCGACTGGTCGGTGACGTGGATGTCCTCCATCCGCTTGTTCTGCTCGGCCAGCTTGGCCACGCCCTCGTCCATCAGCTTCTGGTCGCGGAACACGGCGCAGTGCTTCTGCATCGCCTTCTGCATTTCGGCACGGATCTGCGCGGTGGGCGAACCGCCCTTGGCATAGCGGAAGTGATCGAGCCGGGTCAGCGCGAAGTCCGCGCTGTCGGCGGGCAGTTCGGGCTGCTTGGCGCCGGCCTTGATATTGTCGCGCAGGTGATGCCCGGTCGCACGGCCGAAGACGACAAGGTCGATCAGCGAGTTCGAGCCGAGGCGGTTCGCGCCGTGCACCGAAACACACGCAGCCTCGCCCACGGCATAGAGGCCCGGGATCACGGTATCGGGATTGCCATCCGGGCCAAGCGTGACGACCTGCCCGTGATAGTTACACGGAATGCCGCCCATGTTGTAATGCACCGTCGGGGTGACGGGGAGCGGCTGGCGGGTAAGGTCGACACCGGCAAAGATCTTGCCGCTTTCGGTGATCCCCGGCAGGCGCTGGGCGAGCACGTTCGGATCGATATGGTCGAGGTGCAGGTAGATGTGGTCGCCATCGGGCCCCACGCCGCGCCCTTCGCGCATTTCCAGCGCCATCGAACGGCTAACGACATCGCGGCTGGCCAAGTCCTTCGCCGACGGGGCATAACGCTCCATGAAGCGCTCGCCTTGCGAGTTGGTGAGGTACCCCCCCTCCCCGCGCGCGCCTTCGGTGATCAGCACGCCCGCGCCGTAGATGCCGGTCGGGTGGAACTGGACGAACTCCATGTCCTGCAAGGGGAGCCCTGCGCGCAGCACCATCCCGCCGCCGTCGCCGGTGCAGGTGTGCGCCGAGGTGGCGGTGTAATAGCAGCGGCCATAGCCGCCGGTCGCCAGCACGACCGATTGCGCGCGGAAGCGGTGGATCTTGCCGTCATCAAGGCACATCGCCATCACGCCGACGCACTGCTTCACCCCGTCGCGTTCGTCCATGATGAGGTCGAGCGCGAAATATTCGATGAAGAAGTCCGCGTCATACTTCAGGCTCTGCTGATAGAGCGCGTGAAGCATCGCATGGCCGGTGCGGTCAGCGGCGGCGCAGGTGCGCTGCACCGGCGGGCCGGCACCCATGTTCTGCATGTGCCCGCCGAAGGGGCGCTGGTAGATCGTGCCATCGGCGTTGCGGCTGAAGGGCACGCCCGCGTGCTCGAGTTCATAGACCGCCGCCGGGGCTTCGCGTGCGAGATATTCGATCGCGTCCTGATCGCCCAGCCAGTCCGACCCCTTGACGGTGTCGTACATGTGCCAGGTCCAGTGGTCGGGCGAATTGTTGCCGAGCGACGCGGCGATCCCGCCCTGCGCGGCCACGGTGTGGCTACGCGTGGGGAACACCTTGGAGATGTTCGCGGTGCGCAGGCCGGCCTCGGCCGCGCCCATCGTCGCGCGCAGGCCCGATCCGCCTGCGCCCACGACGACGACGTCATAGGTGTGATCGACGATCGTGTAGGCGCCGGTCAGGTGCGCGCCGCCAACGTCATTGGCAGTGCCCTTGGGTGCTGCGGTGGCCATCAGGCGTTACCTCCGAATGCGAGCGCGGCGACGCTGAAAATCCCGAAGGCGCCGCCGCCGATGGTTGCAAGATTGAGCGCGGCAAGTGCCGCAAACTTGGTGCCGGCTTCGTGGACATAGTCCTCGATCAGCACCTGAAGCCCAAGACGCGCGTGCCAGAACAGGCTGAAGACCAGCAGGATCATCGCGGTCGCGTTGAGCGGATTGCCCAGCCACTTGGCGACATTGGCATAGCCATAGTCACCCATCAGTGCGAGGCTTACGATCAGCCAGCTCATGAGGACGACGTTGCCGATCGCGGTGAAGCGCTGGAGCAGCCAGTGATGCGCGCCGTGGTGGGCCGCGCCAAGACCGCGCACGCGGCCGATGGAGGTTCCGTTACCCATGTGACCTGCTCCTCAGCGTGTCAGGATCACGGCCCAGAAGGCCATGGTCAGAAGAATGGCGATGATCGGCGCAGCGATCGACCACATGCGATTGGTGTCGAGTTCGTAGCCTGCTCCGATGTCGAGCACGAAGTGCCGAAGGCCGCTCATCATGTGGGTGAAGAACGCCCACGACAGCCCGACCAGCACGATCAGGCCCAGCGGCGACCCCATCGCGCCCTGGAAGGTGGCGTAGGCTTCCGGCCCGCTCGCAAGCGCGCCCAGCCACCACACCAGCACGCCGAGCCCGACCAGCGCCATCCCGTCGCCGGTGGCGCGGTGGAGGATCGAAATGAGCATGTGCGGCCCCCACCGCCAGATCTGCAGGTGGGGCGAAAGCGGTCTTTGGTTCATGGTGATCCCGTCTGGTCCCTGGTATTTGGCATCCCACTTAGCGCGGCTGTCGCACGAGGCAAGCGGCGAGCAGTGGACATGACTTGCAAAGTTTCGGATAGGCGCTTGCATGGGACACATTCTTGTAACCGGATCAAGCCGCGGAATTGGCAGGGCGGCGCTCGAAGCGCTGGCCGCGCGCGGTGCCAAGGTGATCGGTCATGCCAGCCGCGTAGGCACGCAAGGCCCCGGCGGCATCCCGATGATCGCCGCCGATTTCGCCGATCCGCTCGCCGCGCAAACGCTGTGGGATCAGGCGCTAAAAATCGCGGGCGGCGAAATCGACGCGGTGGTCAACAATGCGGGCCGTTTCGAGGCCAACCGGCTCGAACGCTCGGACATCGAATGGCTCGACGCGTGGGAAGACACGCTGCGCGTCAATCTCACCAGCGCGGCGCAATTATCGCGGCTGGCGGTGTTGCACTGGCAGGAACGCGCCGCCCCCGGCCGGCTTGTCCATGTCGCCAGCCGCGCGGCCTATCGCGGCGATTCCCCTGCGCACTGGCACTATGCCGCCGCGAAATCCGGGATGGTGGGGATGCACAAGACCATCGCCCGCGCCTATGCCAAGGACGGCATCTTCAGCTTTGCAGTCACCCCCGGCTTCACCGACACCAGCATGGCCGATGACTATCTGGCATCGCGCGGCGGGCCTGCGCTGCTCGCAGACATTCCGCTGGGCCGCGTCGCCACGCCAGATGAAATCGCGCGCATCATCACCTTCTGCGCATTGGACGCGCCCCCCAGCATGACCGGCGCAGTGATCGACGCGAATGGAGCAAGCTTTGTCCGCTAAAACCGCCCTTATCGCAGGCACACTGGCACTGTCCGCCTGCAGCAACAGCGCCGGTTCGGCCGACCTTGCCGCCAAGATTGAGGACGCGCAGCATTCGAGCGACATCGCCCGCTTCGGCGCCGTGTGCGAGGACGGCGACGATTGGGACAAGCCGACCGAGCCGTTCCAGATCCACGGCGACACATGGTATGTCGGCACCTGCGGGATCACCGCGCTCTTGATCCGCGGGCGCGAGGGCGCGGTGCTGATCGACACCGGCACCGCCAAGGGGTCAGAGGCGGTCGCGGCCAACATCGCCAAGATCGGCGTCAAGCTGTCCGATGTGAAAGCGATCCTCGCCAGTCACGAGCATTTCGACCACGTTGGCGGCTTTGCCCGGATGCAGGGGCTGACCGGTGCTCCTGTGGTGGTGGGCGAAGGGGCCGCCGATGTGATCCGCACCGGGAAAGACGATCCGCGCGATCCGCAGGCGGGCCTCCACCCGCCGATGGCCCCCGTCACCGGGCCAATCCGCACTGTCAAAGACGGCGAGGTTGTGAAAATCGCCGGTCTGGAATTGACCGCGATCAATACGCCCGGCCACACCGTCGGCGCGGTGAGCTGGCAGTGGGAAAGCTGCGATGTCGGCGGCTGCCACACCATCGTCTATGCCGACAGCCTTTCTCCCGTCAGCGCCGATGCCTATCGCTTCACCGACCACCCCGATTACGTCGCGATGTTCCGCAAGGGGATCGCGCGGCTGCGCCCGCTTGCATGCACGATGCTGCTGACCCCGCACCCCTCGGCCAGCGACATGATCGCCCGCGCGGGCACCGGCACGCTTGCCGGCGGGATGACCTGCGCAGCCTATGCAGACAGCAAGACCAAGGCGCTGGATGGCCGGCTGGCCAAGGAAAAGGCCGCATCATGAGCACCACCTGGAAACTCACCGCCCACGCGCCCAAGCCCGTGGTGCAGGCCGCATTGCTCGCGCATGATCTGATCGACGACTGGGATTACGAACTCGTCATTGCCGGGCGCGAGGAAGCCGAAGACAGGCCCGATGACTGGGTGCTCGAAGGCTGGTTCCCGAGAAAGCCCGGCAAGGCCGAGAAGGCCGCGCTCGCGGGGCTGTTCGAAGGCGAGGCTCCCGCGATCACGGTCGAGGAACTCCCGCCCGAGGACTGGGTGACGCTGAGCCAGCACAACGCGCCGCCGATCCGCGCCGGGCGTTTTCACGTGCACACGCCCGATTACCCCGCCGATCCCGCACTGATCGACTTCGTGATCCCCGCATCCCAGGCCTTCGGCACCGGCCAGCACAAGACCACCGCGGGGTGCCTCGAAATGCTCGGCGCGATGAAGGCGAGCGGGGTTGCCGCGCGCAATGTCGCCGATATCGGGACGGGCACCGGACTGCTCGGCTTTGCCGCGCTGGCGCTGTGGCCGCGCGCGCTTCTCACGCTCACCGATATCGACCCGGTCTGCACCAGTGTGGTCGAGGAGAATGCGCGATTGAACGATGTGCCGATGGGCGCGGGCGCGGGCGAAGCGGTGATGATCGTTGCCGACGGGATGGACGATCCGCTGCTGCAACTGCGCGGGCCGTATGACCTGTTGATCGCCAATATCCTCGCCGGTCCCCTCGTGAGCCTTGCCCCCGATTTCGCGCGCGCGGTGCCGCCGGGCGGGCACCTGCTGCTCGCCGGATTGCTCGCCGGCGAACAGGAGGCCGCGGTCAAGCGCGCGATGAACCTTGCCGGTTTCCGCATGGCCGCGCGGCTGCAACGCGGCGACTGGGCGATCCTGTGGCTGCGCCGGCGGCAGGCGCGACGCTGATCCACCGCAGATCGCGGCCTTGCGGCGCATCATCGCATCGCAGGCGGACACACGGAACACCGCGGCGGCAGGCCGGTTGAGGCGGGGAACACGCCCTTCCCCCCGCCTTCAAGGAACTCCAATCCATGTCCCGCACACTGCTTATCACCGGTGCCTCGTCAGGCATCGGCGCCGCCACCGCCCGCTCTGCTGCTGCCAAGGGCTGGAACGTCGCGCTGCTCGCCCGGTCCGAAGACAAGCTGTCCGCGCTGGCCGAAGACATCGGCGATGCCGCGCTGGCGGTCGCCTGCGATGTGACCGACCGCGATGCGCTGGCCGATGCCTTTGCCAAGGTTGCCGACAAGTTCGGCGGCATCGACGCGGTCTTCGCCAATGCCGGCAAGGGCACCGACAAGCCGGGGATCGAGAACGGCGATCCCGATGATTGGCACGCGATGATCCATCTCAACATCCTCGGCGTGCTCTATGCCGCGCACACCGCGATGCCGTACTTGCGCAAGACCAAGGGCCATTTCATCCTGACGGGATCGAAGGCCGGACGCGATCATATGAAAGGATCGGTCTATTCGGCGACAAAGTGGTTCGTCCACGGCCTGTCCGAAAACATCGCCGAAGAAATGCGCGAATGGGGCGGGCGCGCGACCGTGATCGCACCCGGCATGGTCAACACCGCTTTCTTCGATGAAGCCAAGCCCACCAAGCTTCAGCCCGAGGATATCGCCGGCGCGGTGATGTTCGCGCTCGAACAATCCGAAACCTCGGCGGTGCGCGAGATTTACCTGATGCCGACCGATTAAGCGCGGGCGAGCGCGTCTTCGAGCAGCGCGAGCGCGTTGCGGGTAAAGGCGGCCATGTTGGCGATCCGGTCATCGCTGGCGGTGTCGATCTGGCGGGTGTGCTCGCCCCCCGGCCCCGCCAGCGCGGCGACGCTGCGCCCCGACGGCGCGCCGCTGGGATGGGCCGATCCACCCACCGATCCGCTTTCCGCAAGGCCCCAGTCGCTACGGAAATTGGCAGCGATGCTGCGCGCCTGTAGCAAGGCATATTCCTCGCTCGCGCCGCGCATCCCTTCGTAAGCCTCGCGCGGGAGGCCGAACAGCACGTCGCGCGCGCGGAAGGAATAGACCACCCCGCCCCCCTTGAACACATCGAGCGCACCGGGAACGGTGAGCATCGCCGCCGCGATCAGCCCGCCGGTCGCGCCGTCCGCCACGGCGAGCTTTTCGCCGCGGCTGCGCAGCATTTGCGCGATCCGCACGGCCTGCGGGTGCAGTTCGCGCAGCAGATCCATCAGCCGCCGCCCGCCGCCTCGGCAACGATCGCGGCCCAGCCTGCCTCGTCGACCACCTCGATGCCGAGTTCGGCGGCCTTCTTCATCTTCGATCCCGCCCCCGGCCCTGCCACCAGCAGATCGGTTTTCGCGCTGACAGAGCCTGCGGCTTTCGCGCCCAGCCGTTCAGCCTGCGCCTTCGCTTCATCGCGGCTCATCGTTTCGAGCTTGCCGGTGAACACCACGGTCTTGCCCGAAACGCGGCTGGCGACGGTTTTCACCTCGTAACGCGGCGGGGTGACTTCGTTTAGCAGGTCTTCCCAGACTGCGACGTTGTGGGGTTCGTGGAAGAAATCGCCCAGCGCCTCGACCACCGATGGGCCGATCCCGTCGATCGCGAGCAATTCGGCTGCGGCATCACTTTCGCCGGCGCGCGCCTGCTCGGCAAGGGTGCGCAAGATCGGCAGTTCATGGAACCGCTTCATCAGGTCGCGCGCGGTGACTTCGCCCACGTGCCTTATGCCGAGTGCGAAGAGCAGCCGCGCGGCATCGGGCGCGCGCTTGGCCTCGATTGCGGCGAGCAGATTGTCGACCGACTTTTCCTGCCAGCCTTCAAGGCCGAGGATATCGCTGCGCCGCCTGCGCAGGCGGTAGATATCGGCGGGGCTTTCAAGCCAGCCCAAGGCAAAGAACTGGGCGATGGTCTTCTCGCCCAGGCCTTCGATATCCAATGCCTTGCGGCTGACGAAGTGCTCCAGTCGCTGGGTGCGCTGCGCGGGGCAGATCAGCCCGCCGGTGCAGCGCACATCGACCTCGCCCTCCTCGGCCACCGCCTCGCTGCCGCATTCGGGGCAATGATCGGGGAAGACGAAGGGCGCGCGCGGTTCTTCGCGGGTGAGGTTCTCGACGACCTGCGGGATCACGTCGCCCGCGCGCTGGATCACCACGCGGTCGCCGACGCGAAGGCCCAGCCGCGCGATCTCGTCGCGGTTGTGGAGCGTGACGTTGGTGACGGTCACCCCGCCGACCAGCACCGGGGCAAGGCGGCCCACCGGGGTCAGCTTGCCCGTGCGCCCCACCTGAATGTCGATCCCCTGCACGGTGGTTTCGGCACGCTCGGCCGGGAACTTGTGCGCCAGCGCCCAGCGCGGGGCCTTGGCAACGAAACCCAGCCGCTCCTGCCAGTCCAATCGGTCGAGCTTGTAGACCACCCCGTCGATATCATAGGGCAAGGCCGCGCGGCCCGCACCGATCGCGGCAAAATGCGCGACCAGTGCCTCGGCCCCGCCGGTGATCGTGGTGAACAGGGGCGAGACGGGAAAGCCCCATTCGCGCAAGCTCTCGACCACCTCGCTCTGCGTGCTGCCCGGCACGCTGCTTGCCGCGCCCCAGCCATGCGCCCAGAACCGCAAGGGGCGCCTGGCGGTAACGCCCGCGTCCTTCTGCCGCAGGCTGCCCGCCGCCGCGTTGCGCGGATTGGCGAACAACTTGCCCCCGGCCTCGGCCTGCGCGGCATTGAGCGCGGCAAAGGCGGCCTTTTCCATATAGACCTCGCCGCGCACCTCGAACACTTGCGGCACGCCGGCGGGAAGCTGCTGCGGGATGTCGGGGATATGCGCGACATTGGCGGTCACGTCCTCGCCCACCTGCCCGTCCCCGCGGGTGGCGGCGCGGACCAGCGTGCCGTTCTCGTAACGCAAGCTGCACGACAACCCGTCGATCTTGTCCTCGGCGGTGACCGCCATCGCGGCGTCAGCCGGCAGGCTCAGAAACCGCCGCATCCGCGCGAGCCATTCGGCGACCTCTTCGGCCGAAAAGGCATTGTCGAGGCTCATCATCCGCACTTCGTGCGTCACCTTGCCGAGCGGCGAGGCGGCGATGGCGTGGCCGACCTTGCGCGACGGGCTGTCGGCGCGGACGAGGTGCGGGAAGGCCGCTTCCAGCTCCGCATTGCGCCGCACCAGCGCGTCGTATTCGGCGTCGGTAACCTCGGGGCTGTCCTCGGCGTGATACAGCCGGTCGTGCCGCGCTATCTCGCGCGCGAGCCGCATCAGCTCGTTGGCGGCCTGTGCTTCGGAGAGTTCGCCGGTCATCGTGTCACCGCCCGCGCTTCAGCACGGCCAGCATCGCGGGCTCGTTCGCGGTGTAAGCGGGGTTGCCCGGCGTGATGATCGCAAAATGGCTCGCCCCCGCGTTCTCGCGCACTGTCACCCGCCCCGCCCCGGTGGCGAGCGATGCCTGCGTCGCTGCCGAGGGTGCGGGCAGTTTCGCCTGCACGAACAGAAGCTCGGCAAGCTTGGGCGCAACCGTTGCGGGCGAGATCGCGGTGTAGCGTTCGGGGAACCGCTCCGGCGCGCCGCCCATGAAGGGATCGACCGCGGAGAACTGGCACAGCGCATCGAAGCCCGCGCGTTCGGCCCCGACATCGGCCGGCCCATCGAGCACGATCGCCCCTGCCACCGGCACCGCCGCCCTCGCACCCACCGGCCCATCGGCCCCGTCGCTGCGTGCCAACCACTGCGCGGGCAGAGCGCCTGCCGAATGGCCCACCAGCGTCACCGCGTCCCGGTCGACCGGATAACGCGCCGCCACCGCATCGATCAGCCGCGCCGACGCGGCCCAGTCTTCGAACGATCCCGGCCAGCCGCCGCCATCGCCCACTTCGCGGTAATCGACATTGAGCGTCGCGATCCCCAGCGCCTGCCAGCGCGTCGCGAGCGGCGCCATATAGGCCTGGCTGGCAATCCCGGTCTTCCAGCACCCGCCGTGATAGATCACCGCCAAAGGAAACGGCCCCGCCCCTTGGGGCAGCCGCAATTCGGCAAAGCCGCGGGCATGATCGGCATAGCGCAGCACCGCATCGGGCGTGGAGGCCGCCAGATTGGCGTCGGTGCCGAAACTCGCATTGTTGGGCTTCACGGCGGTCTTGGCCTCCTCGGGCGCAGGGGTGGCGGGCGAACAGGCCGCGGCCAGCAGCGCCGCCGAGACAACAGCAATACAGCGCATCATCTCACACCCCTTCCAGCAAACGATCCGCCTGCGCGCGCGCTTCGGGCGTGACTTCCGCGCCCGACAGCATCCGCGCGATTTCCTCCTGCCGCCCGGCATGGTCGAGCAACACCACGCTGGTGCGCGTCACCGTGCCGCTCGATGCCTTGGCGATGAAATAGTGCTGGCTACCGCGCGCGGCGACCTGCGGGCTGTGCGTGACCGCAAGCAATTGCCCCTCGTTCGCCGCCAGCCGCGCGAGCCGTTCGCCAATCGCGCTGGCCACCGCGCCGCCCACACCGCGGTCGATCTCGTCGAAGATGATCGTCGCTGCGCCGCCCTTTTCCGCCAGCGCCACCTTCAGCGCGAGGATGAAGCGCGACAATTCGCCGCCGCTGGCAATCTTGCCCAGCGGCGCAAATGGCGCGCCGGGGTTGGTCGCGATCAGGAATTCCGCCGCATCCATCCCGTGTGCGTTCCAGCGATCTTCGGGCAGCGGCGTCAATTGCGTGCGGAACCGCGCGGCATCAAGTTTCAGCGGTGCCAATTCCGCCGCCACCGCCGCATCGAGCCGCGCGGCGCCCGCCGTCCGCACAGTGCGCGCCTGTTCGGCCATCGCGACATAGGCGGCGCGGGCCTCGCGCGCTGCCGCTTCGAGCGCGTCCAGTTGCGCCTCGCCCCCTTCGATCGCGTCCAATCGGCTGCGCATCGTGCGCGCCAGTTCGGGCAAGTGATCGACCTCGCAGCGGTGCTTGCGTGCGGCGGCGCGCAGTTCGAACAACCGCGTTTCGGCGCGCTCCAGTTCGAGCGGATCGTGCACCAGCGCCTCGGCCGCGGAGCGCAGCTTGTCTTCGGCCTCGCTCGCTTCGATCACCGCGCGGTCCAATGCGGCCAGCGCCTCGGCCAGCAGCGGGTGCTGATCGGCGATCCGGTCGAGTTTGCGCGCAGCGACGCGCAAGCTCGCCAGCGGCGAATCCGATCCGTCCCACAAATGCCGCAGCGCATCGAGATCACCCGACAGCTTCTCGCCCTTCTGCATGTCGGCGCGGGCCAGCGCGAGGCGTTCCTCCTCGCCCGCCTGCGGTTCGAGCGCGGATAGTTCGGCCAGATGCGCGATCAGCAAGTCCTGATCGGTTCTGGCCTGTTCCACGGCATCGCGCGCCTGCGCCAACTGCGCTTCGGCGCGCGCCCAGTCGGCATAGGCGCGTTCGAGCCCGGCAACTTCTGTCCCGGCATAGCGGTCGAGCAGCGCACGGTGACCGCGCGGGTTCACCAGTCCCCGATCATCGTGCTGGCCGTGCAGTTCGACCAGTGCGGGCGCCAACTCGCGCAGCAAGGCGACGCTCGCCGGCTGGTCGTTGATGAACGCCTTCGACCCGCCATCGGCCTTGACCTGTCGCCGGATCATCAGCGGTTCGCCCGGTTCGATCGTGATATCGGCATCGTCGAGCGCTGCGGCGATCGCAGGCGGCAGCGCAGCAAATTCGAAACTGGCGATCACGCTCGCCTTGTCCTCACCGCTGCGCACCAGCGATGTTTCGGCGCGGTCGCCGAGGATCAGGCCCAGCGCATCGAGCAAAATCGACTTGCCCGCCCCGGTTTCCCCGGTGAGCACGCCAAGGCCGCGCGCGAAATCGAGATCGAGCGCTTCGATGAGGACGATGTTGCGGATCGAAAGACGGGTCAGCATGGATTGTTTTCACGAATAGCGCAGCTTCGCACGCGCGTCACTCAGGCAGGTGGGCCAATCTGCGAACAACCGCAAGACGCGGCGCGCCGATTTTGTGGCGGTGCGTGCAATCCCGCCTTTTGAACAAATTAACCAAGCCGCCGATAAGGGAAGGGCACGCGATTGGGCAGCGCCCGCGAAGGGCAAAGAGGTTTGCGGCAATGGACGTTACATTCCTGGTCTTGCCGGTATTGCTGGCGGTGGCAGGCGCGCTCGCGCTGATCGTGCTCGTCCGCCTTGCCATCAAACGCCGCAATGCCCGATCGGGGCCGCTGCGGGGTGACGATGATCCCGCGACATCGCCCGATCACGGCAGCGGCAGAAAGGCACGATCCGCGCCCGCCGCCGAGCCTGAAGCGGATGCGGCGCAGACCGCGCAGGCCTATGCCGCGCGGCTGGCGCGGGTGCGCGCTGCGCATCACCCCGGAGATGCCGCTCCTGCCGCTCCCGATAGCGATCATGATTCCGGCCCGGATGCCGCCGCGCACGATAATCGCGCCCAAAATCCCGAACCATCCGCCATGCAGGACGCCGTGCTGCCGCCCGAGCCGGAGCCACAGCCCATCGCCCCCGACCACGCCACCACCCTGCCCGAACCGGCCGAAAGCGTCACCGCGGTGCTGCGCCGGCAGGTGCCGCTGCGCAGCGATCCGCCGCGCTCGTGGCTGGGCGGATTGCCGATGATGCCCGAAAGCATCGCATGGCCGCGCGGGGTGGACGATCAATATCCGCAGCGCGGGGCCATCCCGCTGCATTTTCTGGCGCAGATTGCCTGCGCAGATCTGCCTGCCGATCTGTGGGGCGGCATCGGGCCGCGCGATGGCTGGCTGCTGTTCTTCGTCAATCCCAACCATTTTTCCGCCGAGGACGGCGATCTGCACCGCGTGATCCACATCACCGAAATCGGGCCGGAACGCCGCCCGCCCGATGATTGCGGCCCGGTGCACGACAAGGTCTATACTGGGGGCAGCTACAATTGGCTCGCCGCTGAAGACGTGCCGCCGGTCTGGCGGCGCTGGCCGGTCGATATCGTCACCATGCCCAATCGCCTGACGGTGCATGAAACCGATGGGGCAAGCTGGAAATCGGCAAGCCCCGCCAATCTGTCCGAACTGCTTTATGCCGATGTGCCGCTAGCCGGGATCGACGATGCAACGCCTGCCCCCGCGCTGCGCCCGATGACCTTCGGACAGGCGAGAAGCGCGGTCGAAACGCTGGCGGCAAGCCTGCGCCGGTTACCGCGCGAACCGGTCGATCCCGAAGCCCGCGATGCGCTGCTGGCCGAAGGCGGGCTGGCGCTGCTGATCGCCGAATGCGAACAGGCGCGCCTGCGACTGGGCGAAAGCGCGGCAGGCGATTTCAACGAAGGGCAGCAGCGTCGCCTCGCCTTTCTCGAAGCGGCCCCGGGGCGCTGGGCGCAGGGCGATGCCGATGCCTTGCTCGCCGACATTGCGGCGCTTCACGAAGCTTGGCTGGTGTGGCGCGAAAAGATTGCCGGTGGCTGCGACCAGATCGCTGCGATGCTTGCGCGCAGCGATCCCGATACCCCGCTGGGCGAAGATCACTGGCAGCAGCTCGCAGCGAGTTTTGCGGGCAAGCATTTCGACTATCTCGAACTGCGCCATATGCGGCACCGCGGCGATGGTTTTCCCGCGGCGCTGATGTCGCCGCGCGAAACGATCCTGATTGCGCCGCCGCGCGGGCTCGATCAGGTCGCGATCGAATATTATCTCGACCCTGCGCGGCGCGCGCTTCTGCCCGATGGCTATGCCCGCGCGCAGGAACCCGGCTGGCGGTCGCTCTACAACAATCGGCCGCACCGGATGGGCGGTTATCATGACGGCGTGCAAAGCGATCCGATCGAGGACCCCGCGTTCGGCAAGCTGCTGCTGCTGCAACTTGCCAGCGACGATGCGATGGACTGGTGCTGGGGCGACGGGGGGGCCTATTATTTCTGGATCCGCCCCGAGCACCTTGCTGCGGGCGACTTCTCGCAGGTCGAGGTGTGGCTGGAATGCCATTGATCCCATGGGATTATGCGAAAGGAGCGGCCCGGCCGCCGTGCCGGTGCCGGCGGGCGATGTTATGCCGCATCTCGTCGCCAATCGGAGCGCCGGGCGCTTGCCAAGCGTGATCGGATTTGCGAACGCGCGCCTTGCGCCTTTGCCGCAGTGGCGAAGATAACAAGGGATCGCGTGGCCTCCATGACTGTCAATAATATCGCGCGCGAAGGCAGATTGCGCCGCTGGAGCCGCGATCTGCGCCGGGTGCTGGGGCCGTGGGGCGTGTTCTTTCAGGGTTTTGTTGAGCATCCGCGGATGGTCGGTTCGATCATCCCCTCATCCCGCTTCACGATCGCGCGGATGCTGGCCCCGGTGGACTGGTCGGCGTGCAAGCTGTTCGTCGAATATGGCCCTGGCGTGGGCACCTTCTGCCGTCCGGTGCTCGACCGCTTGCCGCGCGACGGCACAATGATCGTGATCGACACCAACCCACTCTATATCGACTATCTCAAGCGCACGATCACCGACAGCCGCTTTGTCGCGGTGCACGGATCGGCCGAGGATGTCGAAGATATCATCCGCGCGCACGGGCACGCGCATGCCGACTATGTCTTGTCCGGCCTGCCCTTCTCGACGCTGCCCGACGGGGTCGGCCCGGCGATTGCTGCGGCGACCGCGCGCGCGATCCGTCCGGGCGGCGCGTTTCTGACCTACCAGTTCAGCAAGGTCGCAGGAAATCTCAGCGCGCGGTATTTCGACCGCGTCGACTGGGGTTTCGAATGGCTCAATATCCTGCCCTGCCATCTGGCATGGGCGTGGAAGCGCACGGACTGAACCCTCGCCTGCCGCGCCCTTGACGGGGCGCGGCGGCCGGGCCGTCAGGACGCCGAAACGCCGCTCGCGTTCTTGTCGACGAGCTTGAAGGCGCGCTCATACCATTCCGAACCCGGATAGTTCGCGCCGAGCACCGCGGCATATTTCACCGCTTCCTCGCGCACGCCCAGCGCCAGGCTGGTCTCGGTCAGCCGGAACAATGCCTCGGGCGTGTGGCTGGTGGTCTGGAACTTCTCGACCACGTTGCGGAACCGGATGTCGGCGGCAAGCCACAGGCCCATCCGCTCGTAATGCCGGCCGATCTCCATTTCCTTGCCCGCGAGGTGATCGGCGACAAGGTCGAGCTTGAGCCGCGCGTCAGCCGCATATTCGGTCTGCGGGAAACGCCGGTTCACTTCGCGCAGCGCGGTCTGCGCCTGCTCGGTGATCTTCTGGTCGCGGTTCACATCGCTGATCTGCTCGTAATAGGAGAGCGCGATCAGATAATAGGCATAAGGCGCATCCTTGTTGCCCGGGTGGATCGACAGGAACCGCTGCGCGTTCTGGATCGCCTTGTTGTAATCGCGCGCGACATAATAGCTGAACGCGCTCATCAGCTGCGCCCGGCGCGCCCACGGCGAATAGGGGTGCTGCCGCTCCACCTCGTCGAACAGCGCCGCCGCCTGCAGCGTATTGCCCCGGTCGAGCCGCTTCTGCGCCTCGGCATAGAGCGATTCGACATCGCGCGCGACATAGGCAACGTCCTTGCCCGCATCGTTGCTGGCGCAGGCCGAAAGGCTGGCGAAGGTGGCGGCGGCAAGCGCGGCGCGCGCGATCTGGCGGGGGAGATGTCTCGACATGGCCAGCCGTATAACGAGGCCCGCGCTGAACGCCAAGTGAAGCTGCATACCCTCACGCCCACCGACCCCAGATTTTCCTACTGCGCGCTTTCCTGCTCCAACCGGCCCTTCGCGCCCCACCCTGCGAAAGGCCCGCCATGACCCGCAAGTCCGACCCCCGCACCACCCGCCGCGCCGTCGATCCCGGCGAGCTGCCCGATTTCGCCCCCGTCCCGCGCCGGTGCAACCGCCACGACGGCTGGACTCCCGCCCGCCAGCGCGGCTTCATCGAAGCGCTCGCCGACACCGGCAGCGTCGAGGCCGCCGCGCGCGCGGTCGACATGAGCACCGAGGGCGCCTACCACCTGCGCCGCCAGCCGGGGGCCGAGGCGTTCCGCGCCGCCTGGGCCGCCGCGCTCGATCTCGGCGTCCAGCGGGTCGAGGATGTCGCGATGGACCGCGCCCTCAACGGCACCGAGGAACCCGTCTATTCCTATGGCAAGCTGATCGGCACCCGGATCAAGCGCAACGACGGCCTCCTCATGTTCATCCTGCGCAACCGCGCCCCCGAACGCTTCGCCACCGGCGGCGGCGCACGGCGGCTCAACGCGGTCGACCGCCAGACGCTCGAACGGCACAAGAAACAATGGCGCAAGGAATGGGAGGCCGAACAGGGCTTCGTCTCGGCCGCCGACGTGCGCGCGAGCATCGATCGCAAGATCGAGGACATCCGCCGCCGCATCGAACGCGAACGCCCCCAACGCCGCGCGGTGCTCTCGGACGAGGCGCTCGCCGCCTTCGCGCATTTCTGTAGCTTACGCGACCGCGACCTCGCCGCCCACGGCGCGGACGCGCGCCTCGCCGCGATGGTCGAGGTGACCCTCGACACGCCGACGACGCATTTCGACCCGCCCGCCGTGCCTGCGCTGCCTGGGCCTTCGCAGGAGGAGGAGGCGCCGCCGCAGCATCCGCCCGAGGGGTACTCGTATGGCAAGCCGAAGCCCGCGCCGCCGCCCAAGACGCGCTGGACGATCAAGGATGACAGTTTTGAGCCTTAGGCGGGGAAGGCTCGCAGCGGAGTCGTTTGCGTAGCAAACGGCAAGCTGGAAGCCAATGCGAACTAATCATTTTGCCATAGGATCAGGCCGACGTAATTCGGCAACTTTCCTCACCTCGTCAACGAGGGGGCGTGATTTCGCGCTATCTCTCTCGATAGGCAAATTAAGGTTTTGAAGAGCCTCTCGCACAATCGCCACGCACTCATCGAAAACTGATTTTGACTTAATGCCATCGTCAATCTTTTCGAGAAGTCTACCTGAATATGATGCGATTTTCTTATTTTTTGCTCCCGGAAATTCATTTTCTTCATAACGAACACGAAAAGCATAAAGCAGGAAATATTTAAACGGCCTAATGTTACGATCTTCTATGCTCAACTTGCGTAACGCTATCTCAAATCGGTAAGCTGCAAGCGCAGCGACAAAGTATGGCTCAGGTCGGTGATCTGCTTGAAAAACTCTGTCTTTAACCGACTTCAGCAGCGTCCCCTGATAGCGACTTGCCTGATGAGGGAAATTAAGAAACATCGACGCAAAAAACTTTAATTGATTTCCGATAGTGACAATCCGACCTTTCTCTATGCCTACAGTTGAAGCGAACTGCTTTGCACGCCTCTCGTAAAAAAGCTTTGCCTCCCCCTGCACTCCAGAGTAAAAATCTTCCAAATCTCTTTGAAATTGGGTTAAGGCAAGAAGATCGTTTTCCTCTACATTTGTCTGCTTATTTGTAGATTTTATGATGCTCTGTGCAACGTCTTCACTATTAGTATGGATTAGCTTAATAGGAATATATAGATCGCCATCTATGATATCCCTGTTTCCAAATATTACGTGGCTTGTTTGACATCCATTGACGATCTGGTAGTCTTCTAAAATATATTGACTTGATGTTACTTTAATATTTCGGGCAACGATAGTAATTCCATTATTACGCAAAACGAATTGGTCAAAAAGCCGGTCAGTTATCGTCTTTGCTATGTCAGCATTGACGGGATTGTCGCCTTGAAAGTCTCTAACGTTGTCGACGAAAACGGACTTAATGATGTCTCCGCCATCATCAACGAGTAATTTCAAAAATTCTTTGACCGGTAACACTCCAAGATATGATGCACTAACACCCGTTATTTTATGAAGAGTGACCAACTTCTCAAATTCTATTTGACGAGAGATGCTGGTCTTAGTCGCCCGGTAGAGCGCCTGAAGCTGCTTGGCGCCGATGGGCTCGAATTCGACATGAGAAAACAAGTTTGTATCAAAGAGCTCCTGCTTTTTTCTTTTAATTGCCTCAACAAGATATGTGTCTTCAAGCCAATTGCCGGTGCAGACATAATACACTCTGCATGAGGGATTATCTTTCAGCCGAGAGGCGTTTTTATAAACTCGCTGCTTGATTTCAATTAACTTTTTAATATCATCATTGAATGGGAGGTTCTGTTCATCAGCAAATACCTCATTAACCAAGTTATCACCGAGAGCGATAATTGCGGAACCATCAAAACTGGATGATGACTTTGCTTGAACGATAATAAATTCTACATCTAGGTAGCCATTTAACTGCAAAACGTCATCAATGTAATCCGCATCATTGGCTATACGTCCGTTTACTTTCACTGCGAACGCATCGACGTTTAAATCTTGGCCATCGCCAGCTACTAGATCGATAGTGTCGAACTCCTCCGAGTATCTCGAAGAGATGACACTATACGCTGCAAAGTGTTCGAATTTTTTGTCATCCGACATGCCTTTCAGACCGTTGCTTTCTGCAAAGTCCAAAACGAGTGCTTGTGTTACCGAATCCATCAATTGCCCTCATATCGTTTGGCACATGATGAATGCGATCGTGCAAAGGCGCAAGACATGCGACTGATAAACCTATAAAAAAGGCCGCGGCAAAGCCGCGGCCATGACGTCGAACGGGATGGCCTGCGGCCACCCGCCGGCCGGAGTTACAGCCTCTCGCTTTTAGCTTGCCGTTCGCAGCGCGAACGTCTGCGCTAGGCGCGGGGCTTCACTCCCATCCGCTCAGAATGAGAGAGGTTACTCTTCACCCATGCGAAGCGCTGCGATGAAAGCTTCCTGAGGAATACTGACGTTGCCGTATTCTCTCATTCTGGCCTTCCCCTTCTTCTGCTTGTCGAGCAGCTTCTTCTTCCGGGAAATGTCGCCGCCATAGCACTTGGCGGTCACGTCCTTGCGCAGCGCGGCGATGGTTTCGCGGGCGATCACCTTGCCGCCGATCGCGGCCTGGATCGGGATCTTGAACAGGTGGCGGGGGATCAGGTCTTTCAGGCGCTCGCACATGCCCCGGCCGCGTTCTTCGGCGTTGGCGCGGTGGACGATCAGCGACAGAGCATCCACGGGCTCGTTGTTGACGAGGATGTTCATCTTGACGAGGTCGCCCTCGCGCGTGCCGATCTGTTCGTAATCGAAGCTGGCATAGCCGCGCGAAATCGACTTCAGCCGGTCGTAGAAATCGAACACGACTTCGTTGAGCGGCAATTCGTAGGACACCTGCGCACGCCCGCCGACATAAGTCAGTTCGGTCTGGATGCCGCGGCGGTCCTGGCACAGTTTCAGGATCGCGCCGAGATATTCGTCGGGGGTGTAGATCACCGCCTTGATCCACGGTTCCTCGATCGCGTCGATGCGGTTTTCATCGGGCCAGTCGGCGGGGTTGTGGATGTCGATCACCTTGGCATCTTCATAGCGCGAATGGCCAAGGTGGATGCGGTAGACCACCGATGGCGCGGTGGTGATGAGGTCGAGATCGTATTCTCTGGAGAGGCGTTCCTGGATGATTTCGAGGTGCAGGAGGCCGAGGAACCCGCAGCGGAAGCCGAAGCCCAGCGCCGCGCTTGATTCCATTTCGAAGCTGAAGCTGGCGTCGTTCAGCCGCAGCTTGGCGATGCTTTCGCGCAGCTTCTCGAAATCGGCAGCGTCGACCGGGAACATCCCGCAGAACACCACCGGCTGGACTTCCTTGTAGCCCGGCAGCGCGACTTCTGAGCCGCCCTTGACCGTGGTGATCGTGTCGCCGACGCGGGCCTGTTCGACTTCCTTGATCTGCGCGGTGATGAAGCCGATCTCGCCCGGGCCGAGTTCGGCAAGGTCGGTGCGCTTGGGCGTGAAGCAGCCGACGCGGTCGACAAGGTGCTGCGTGCCGCCCTGCATGAACTTGATGTTGAGCCCCTTGGTCAGTTTCCCGTCGATCACGCGCACGAGGATGACGACGCCGAGATAGGGGTCGTACCAGGAGTCGACGAGGCTGGCGGTCAGGGGGGCATCGATCCGGCCCTTGGGCGGCGGGATGCGTTCGACCACGGCTTCGAGCACTTCCTCGATGCCGATGCCCGACTTGGCCGATGCGAGCACGGCGTTCGACGCGTCGAGTCCGATGATGTCCTCGATCTCGGCCTTGACCTTCTCGGGTTCGGCGGCGGGCAGGTCGATCTTGTTGATGACGGGGACGATTTCGTGATCGTGCTCGATCGACTGGTAAACGTTGGCGAGCGTCTGCGCTTCGACGCCCTGCGCCGCGTCAACCACCAGCAGCGCGCCCTCGCACGCGGCGAGGCTGCGGGAGACTTCATAGGCGAAGTCGACGTGGCCGGGCGTGTCCATCAGGTTGAGCTGATAGGTCTCGCCATCCTTGGCGGTGTATTCGAGGCGCACGGTCTGCGCCTTGATGGTGATCCCGCGTTCTTTCTCGATGTCCATGTTATCAAGGACTTGCTCGGACATCTCGCGCGCGGTGAGGCCGCCGGTGAACTGGATCAACCGGTCCGCCAGCGTCGACTTGCCATGGTCGATATGGGCGATGATGGAGAAATTGCGGATTTTGGAGAGGTCAGTCATTGCCCCCGCCGATTAGCGTCGGAACGCGGCAATGTCATGCGCCAAAAACGCAACTGCGCTCACCGTCTTGCCCGTCACCCGATCTCCGCGCCGGGCGATGCGGCATAACCGAACTTGGGGATCGCGCCGATATTGGCGAAGCCGGCAAACTTCCCCGGGGCCAAGGGCGCAACCGGCGTCCCCGCCGCGGCGAGCGCATAGGGCGAGACGCGGTTGCGGGTGCATAAGCCGCCCGCGCCATCCTCGACCAGCGATTGCTCGAATTCCAGCCCCTGCACATCGCCGTTGGTGCGCGTCACCGTTGCCACGGCGAGTTGGCCGCCGCCGAGGTCGACCACGAACTGCGTGCCTTTGGGCACATTGGCAAGGCCTTCGATCAGCGCGCCGGTGCGCGACAGGTTGCGCAAGGTGACTTCATAGGCATAGTCGTCGTGGATGACCTGGATCTTGCGGAACACCGTGCGGCGCCGTGCGCGCACCGTGCGTTCGGCATTGGGATCGATCTTCCATGTGCCGCCCGCCATTTCGGCCAGCGCGATCTCGGCATCGACCGGCTCGCAGAAGATCGGGCCTTCGAGATAGCGCACACCGCTCGTCGTCAGCGCCGCGAGCAGCGCTGCGCTTTCGATCCCGCCGGCCATCGTGTCCATCTGCAACGCGCCGGCAAGCGCGGCAATCGCCCGCACAAGGCCCATCTCGCGGCTGTCGTGACGCTCGGCCTCGGCGACCAGTTTGGGATCGATCTTGATCGCATCGAACGGCGCGCGCCGCAGGTAGGCGAGCGAGGAATAGCCCGACCCGAATTCGTCGAGCGTGAGCCGCACGCCGAGCTTGAACAGGGCCGCAAGCGTGCGGTCGACCACGCTGGTATCGCCGAAGAACACCGCTTCGCTGATTTCGAGTTCCAACCGCGTCGGTGCAAGACCTGCCTCTTCGAGCGCGCCGGCGACCAGCGCGACAAAGTCATCGGCGAGGAACAGCGCCACCGGAACATTCACCGCAACCCTGACGGTCCCCGGCCATTGCGCCGCGCGCGCACAGGCTTCGGCGATGGCCCATCGCCCGACATCGGCCTGCATCGCCGAGCCTTCGATGATCTGCACGAATTCCTCTTCGTCGATGATCCCGCGGTCTGCGTGGTTCCAGCAGACATGCGCTTCGAGCGACGCGACCGTGCCGGCGCCCGCTTCGACGATCGGTTCGAACCGCAGAAACAGCTGATCATCGCGCAGCGCCGTGCCCAGATCCTGTTCGAGCCGGCGGCGAAAGATCGTCTCGTTTTCCAGTTCGCCCGAGAAGAACCGGAACTGCCCGCGCCCGCCGTTCTTGGCTGCGTAGAGCGCAAGGTCCGCCGCGCGCACCAGATCCTCGCGGCTCACCCCGTCGTGCGGCGCGATTGCGATCCCGACCGAGGCACCGATCACGCAGCGGCCTTCGTCAAGACTATAGGGCTGGCGCAGCATCGTGATGATCTTCATCGCGATGTCCCCCAGGACGCCGCGGTCGTCGATATCGGGCAGCAGCACCTGGAATTCGTCGCCGCCCAGCCGGCCGATCTCGCATTCGCGGTCGATCGCGCGGCCAAGGCGGGCCGCGACCTGCTTGAGCAGTTCGTCCCCCGCCGCATGCCCCAGCGTATCGTTGACATGCTTGAAGCGATCGAGGTCGAGCATCATCAGCGCGCAATTGCGCTTGGCCTGCCGGAACGCGGTCAGCGTGGCGTCGATATGCTGCGCCATGCGGTGGCGGTTGCTGAGCCCGGTAAGCGAATCGAAGCGCGCCAGCCGCGCGGTTTCCGCCTCGCGGTAGAATTCCTCGGTGATGTCTGCGCCGGTGCCGCGAAAGCCGATGAAGTTGCCTTGCGCGTCCTTGACCGGCTGGCCTGCCAGCCGCAGCACTGCGCCTTCGGGCCGCTGGCTGGCGCGCAGCGACATCCCCGAAAACGCCCGGTGCGCGCCGAGCATCAACGCGAGCGACTTGCCGCGTTCTTCGCGGTCGGCCGCGGCGAAGATCGTGGTGAGCGGTTTGCCGATCAGATCGCCAAGCGCAAGATCGAGCCGCGCGGCGATCGTCGGCGACAAATAGGTGAGGTGGCCGTGTGCATCGCTCGCCCAGAACCAGCCGAGGCCGGATTGTTCCAGCTCGTCCAGCATCGCCAACCGCTCGCCATCGGACATGCCCGGCGCTGCGCCGGCCGACGCCGGACGGGGCTGCGCACGCGCGGGCGATGCGCCGCCGTGACGAGAAGACAACAGACCCTTCAGGGACATCCCGCTGATAATCCTTCAGACACCGCGCGCAGTCGAGGCCGCTGCGCCGGACGTTGTTTGACAGGGACTAAAGCGGGGTGGTTATTTTTCTGCTAAGGCGATCGGCATCCACAAGGCAAAATATGCCGCGATTATCCGATCGGCGCGGCCTGCGTCGCCGGCTTGAAAACCGGAAACCCGCCATCTGCACGGCGTTGCAGGGGCTGGTGGAATTCGATCCCGACGCGGTTTTCGCGCGACCAGCGCACCTGCGCCGTGATCGATGTGTCCGCGCCGAATTCGACGCGCAAGACGCTGCCCGCGGGCACGTTCCACAGGCCTTCGACCATCGCGCCGCTTTCGGAGACGTTGCGCACCGTGGCATTTAGGCGGTTGCCGTTGTGAACCACAACCACCCGCCGCAGCAGATTCTGGCGCTTTGCGCGCACCGACTGCGGCCCTTCGGCCTCCGCCACCAGATCGCCTGCCACCAGCAATGCGGCTTCGGCTGCGCTCATCGGTTTGAAATAGATATGTCCCTGGACATGGCTGCACCCCAGCAGGCGCACCAGTTCAAGCTCGTCGAGCGTCTCCACCCCTTCGGCGGTGGTATCCATATGCAATGCTTCGGCGAGGCTGGTGATCGAAGCGATGATCGCGCCGTTGCGGCTGCCCTCCTCGGTCGCGCCCTGCACGAAGCTGCGGTCGATCTTGATCTTGTCGAACGGCGCCTTCTTCAGATAGCCCAATGAGGAATAGCCCGTGCCGAAATCGTCGAGCGCGAGGCGCACGCCCACGCGCTTCAACGCCTTGAACATCGCATCGGTGCCGGCGTTGTCGTTGAGGAACACGCTTTCGGTGATTTCCAGTTCGAGCCGCGACGGCGCGACCCCGCTGTGCGCCAGCGCGTTGGCGACGATATTGGGCAGGTCGGGGTTGGCGAATTGCAACGCCGAGACATTGACCGCGCAGCGCACCGATCGCGGCCAGCGGGCCAGATCCTCGCACGCGGTGCGCAGCACCCATTGCCCGATCCGGTCGATCAGGCCGGTGTCTTCGGCAATCGGCACGAACTTGCTCGGGCTGATCCATCCGCGCTTGGGATGATGCCAGCGCATCAGCGCCTCGAAGCCGACGATCTTCTCGTTCGCGGCAAACACCACAGGCTGGTAGAACAGCTGGAATTCGCCCTTGGCGATCGCTTCACGCAGGTCCTGTTCAAGCTCGGCGCGTTCTTCGACCGCTGCGTGCAGATCGGCGGCATAGAAGCGCGATACTCCGCGCCCCGCATCCTTGGCGGCATAAAGTGCCAGGTCAACATTGCGGATCAGCTCCTCGCTGCTCGCCCCGTGCTCCGGCGCCAGTGCAATTCCCACCGATGCGCCGATCACCACGTTCGTGCCCTGAACCGCGTAGGGCTGCGAAAGTGCAGCGATGATTTCCTGCGCCAGTTGGGCCAGCGTGCTGCGATCCTGATGACCGGGCACGATCACCTGGAATTCATCGCCGCCCAAACGCCCGCAGCGCCCCTGCTGGCCGATCGCGCGCTCCAGACGCTGCGCCACCTGTTTCAATAGCGCATCGCCAGCCGGGTGCCCCAGCGTATCGTTGACCTGCTTGAACCGGTCGAGATCGAGCATCAGCACCGCGCAGGATCGTTCGCGCGCGCTGGGCGCTGCGAGGATCTGTTCGAGCGCCTTGCTCATCTGGACGCGGTTGGCGAGCCCGGTGAGCGAATCGTAATGCGCAAGGCGCGATACCTGCTGCTCGCTGCGGCGCTTTTCGGTGAGATCGGTGCCGTGCCCGCGAAAGCCGCAGAAATTCTTGTAGCCATCATAGACCGGACGGCCCGCGAGCGCCCACCAGCGTTCCTCTCCCGTGGTCGCCGCGCGCACCTCGACATCGTGGAAGGCCGAGCGTGCCGACAGGTGGAAAGCAAGCGTGCGTTCCGCGTCAGCCGCGCTCTGGGAAGGGTCGACGATCTGTGCGAGCGGGCCACCCACGACATCTTCGGCGCGGCGCCCCAGCACGGCGGCAGCCTTGGGCGAGATATAGGTGATCAGCCCGCGCCGGTCGGTTTCCCAGAACCAGCCCTGCCCCGTCTCCTCGAAGCTGCGCAGGATATCCTCGGCGCGCGCGGCGACACGTTCGCGCGCTTCGCGGGCGAGGCGGCGGCGCTGCGCGGCCTTCCATTCGAGCCGCGCGATCAGCAACAGCGTCAGCGCCGCGGCAATAATGGCGGCATAGGTGACACCGCTTGGCGCCAGTATTGCAAACCCTGCCCAACCGGCGATCTTGCCGATGAACAGCGAGACGATCCGCATGTCGAACAGCGCGGCTGCGGCAGCATTAATGCAAACCAGGGTGGCGATCGCCCATTGCCAGGGCAACCCTTCTGCGACCCATAACGCCAGCGCGAGGCCCGCGCAGGCCATCGGCAGGATGATGCCGAAAAACACGATCGCCAACCTTGCCGCAGCCCCCGTCTCGGGGCGGCGCTCGGTCACGGCAAACAGCGAGCCGCAGGCGAACAGCGCGGCTGATGCCAGCGCAAGGCCCAGCGTTACCGGCGAAGGCAATCCCTGAAACACCAGCGCTGCCAGCACGAAGGCGGCCACCAGAAACAGCGTCATGCCGCCCGCCTCGCGCGGGAGATAGAAATCCTGCTCTCCGGCTGATCTGTCGGCAACCTCCTGCGCGGCGCTACCGGCATCGGTGCGAAGGCGATGCGGCCCGCGGCGTGTATCGCGGGCGCGGCCATCGGTGCCGTGGGGTCCTTGTGCGGGATCGGTCCGGGCAAGCGACCGCTCACCGCGCGACCCATCGCGGGCGCGCGGATCGGGCGTCGCAAGCTTCCGGATCGGTTCCCCAGCCATCGCGGCGGCATGCCCGCGAATCGCTGATGAAATCGTTAACCGGCAGCGCCAATTCTTTCATCTTTGCAGCCCAGCCCGCCAGCCCAAGCCGATGCTTGCAACTTGCCCGCCAAGCCTGCACACCTTGTTGCAATGCCCCGTATCGCAACAGCGACTGTGCAAAGCAGCGCGGGCGAACGGGCGGGACAAGGGGATCGATCGAAATGGCAGCCAAGGTAAAGCTCGAAAACGAAGCCGCGCAGTCCACCAATGCGCTGGGCCCGCTGATCGGCGTCGCGCGCGAGGATTTCGTCAGCGCGGTCGCATTGCTGCTGCGCGAAACCGCGTCCGATCCGGCGCGGCTGGTGCGCCACAGCACCGCGATCGCACAGGACATGGTCAAGATCATGACTGGAAAGAGCGATCTCGCCCCCGATCCCAAGGACAAGCGGTTCATGGACCCCGCTTGGGCTTACAACCCGTTCTTCCGGGCTGGCGCGCAATATTACCTCGCCGTGCAGAAGGGCATGAAGAACTGGCTCGAAGAGCTTGAGCTAGACGAGCTTGAACGCAACCGCGCGAACTTCATCGCCAACATCATTCTCGACGGGCTTGCCCCCACCAATTCCCTCGTGGGCAATCCGACCGCGCAAAAGCAGATCATCAATTCGGGCGGGCTCAGCCTCATCAAGGGGCTGCAGAACGCGTATAACGACATGGTCCACAACAAGGGCATGGTCAGCCAGGTCGACAAGCGGCCGTTTACCGTCGGCAAGAACGTCGCCTGTTCGAAAGGCAATGTCATCTATCGCGACGAGATCATGGAGCTGGTGCAATATGCCCCCGCCACCGACACGGTTTACGCGGTCCCGCAGCTGACGATCCCGCCGCAGATCAACAAGATGTACATCAACGACCTGTCGCCCGACAAATCGGTGATCAAGTGGCAGGTCGAGAACGGTATCCAGTCCTTCGTGATCTCATGGCGCAACCCGACCAAGGAGATGGGCCACTGGGGCATGGACGATTACATCGCCGCCTGCGAAAAGGCGCTTGCGGTGGTCGCCGACATTACCGGGTCGAAAAAGGTCAACGTGTCGGCGGGATGCTCGGGCGGACAGACCGCCGCGGTGCTGGCATCGAAGCTTGCCGCCACCAACAATCCCATCCTCGGCGCGCTGACATTGATGGTGTGCGTGCTGCACCCCAAGCCGACCGATATCGAAGCCGGTTCACTGGTCAGCGAAAACGGGATGCAGCTGGCCCGGCAGCGCGCGATGAAAGCCGGGGTGATCAAGGCCGACGATCTGGCGCGCGGCTTTGCCTGGCTGCGGCCCAACGACCTGATCTGGAACTATGTCATCAACAACTACCTGCTGGGGCAAGACCCGCCGGCATTCGACGTGCTGTTCTGGAATGCGGACGCGACCAACCTGTCCTCAAGCCTGATGGGCGATTTCCTGACGCTGTTCGAAACGCTTGCCTTCACCAAGCAGGGCGAGGTCGAGATGGCCGGGCACAAGATCGATCTGTCGAAGGTCACCGCCGACCTGTTCATCCTCGGCGGGGTCACCGATCACATCACCCCGTGGAAGGCGACCTATCGTTCGACGCAATTGTTCGGATCGAAGGATGTGACTTACGTGCTTTCGCAAAGCGGGCACATGCAGGCGATCCTCAACCCGCCGGGCAATCCGAAGGCGAAGTATTTCGTCCAGTCGAAAAAGGGCAAGCTGCCCGCCACCGCCGATGACTGGCTGGCAGGCGTCGAAGAGGTCAAGGGCAGCTGGTGGCCGCTGTGGACCGAATGGCTGCAGAAACGCTCGGGCGAGAAGACCGCAGCCCCCGCCAGTCTCGGGAGCGCAGCCTATCCCGCGATGGAAGCGGCACCGGGACTCTACGTCGTCGAAGAAGTCTGATACACCCGCCCGCGGCCACGGCGTTCGGCAACGATCGCCGGGCCGGCACAAGCTTGTGGGCGCGCGCGCTAAGGGATCGGCGTGCGCGCCCAACCCGCCCCTTTTTCCGGGGGCGCAGAAAGGACAAGAATTGGTGAGCAATCCCATGGACGGCGCGGTCGTGACGATGGAGCAAGTGGGCGGCCGGACGCTACGGATTGCCGCGTGGCGGCTCGATATGCCGTCCGATCATCTGCCCGTCCTGTTCTTCAACGGCATCGGCGCGAATATCGAAGCGGTCGCTCCGCTCGCCGCTGCGATGCCCGAACGCGGCTTCATCATGTTCGACATGCCCGGCACCGGCGAATCGCCCGATCCGGTGGTCCCCTACAACCCCTTCATCATGAGCTGGACGGCCTCGCAGCTGCTCGCACGTTACGGCCTCGACCGGGTCGATGTGATGGGCGTGTCGTGGGGCGGCGCGATGGCGCAGCACTTTGCGCTGCAACATCCGCGCATGACCCGGCGGTTGACGCTGATCGCGACCACGCCGGGCATCCTGATGGTGCCGGGCAATCCGGCCGCCTTCACCAAGATGGCCGATCCGCGCCGCTATGTTGATCCCGACTTCATGGCGAAGCATTTCAAGACGCTCTACGGCGGCCTGACCGCAAGCGGCGGCACCGATCACAAGGCGAACCATATCAGCCGCCTGAAGCCCCCTTCTCCGCGCGGCTATGTCTATCAGCTGATGTGCATGATGGGCTGGACCAGCCTTCCCGCGCTGCCTTTCATGAAAAAGGAAACCCTGATCATGATGGGTGAGGACGACCAGATCGTCCCGCTGGCCAATGGCAAGATCCTGAAGGCGATGATCCCCAATTCGCGGCTGGTAACCTTTGCCGGCGGCGGGCACCTGTTCCTGCTGACCCATGCCGATGAAAGCGTCGCGGCGATCCGCGAATTTCTGGATGCGCCCGATACGGCAAAGGAACGCGCACGGCAGGCGAAACGCGCTGCGGCCTGAGCGCGCGCCGGGATCGGCGTCACCTGCCGCAAGGCCGGACGCGTGTAAGAACCGCTTCGTCCCGAAGCTGCCGATTGCCGGCACGGACCCGGAACATTGCGAAAATTCCTTGCTTTATGGCGGGATGCCCTTGCTTACATCTGTCAAACCGCTGCCCGCCATCATCGATCGCGAGGCGCTTGAGGAGAGCCTTCACGCGCACATCGCCGATCGTGATTTTCCCTGTGTCGGCGCGAAATCGGCGATGAATTCGGGAATGCTCGAAATTTTTCCCGCGCTGTCGATCACCAGTTCGTGGGACGATCTGGCGATCCACGCCGCGCTGACCGAATGGAGCCAGGCCTATGCCGAAAACGGCGATGGGCTGCGCAGTCTTGCCGTGGTGTTCTCGGGCCCCGACGATCTCGACGAGCGCGCCTTCGAGGCTGCCTTGTGGGAACGCATCCAGTCGCTTTCCGACAAGGACGACTGGCACGGCTATCAACCCGGCGAAGGGATCAGCAGCGATCCGGGCGATCCGCATTTCTCGCTGAGTTTCGGCGGACAGGCTTATTTCGTTGTGGGCATGCACCCCAACGCCTCGCGCGCGGCCCGCCGTGCGCAATATCCGACGATGGTGTTCAACCTCCACGACCAGTTCGAACGGCTGCGCGCTGAACAGCGCTATGAGAAACTGCGCAGCGCGATCCTCGCGCGCGATGTGAAGCTCGACGGATCGATCAACCCGATGCTCGCGCGCCACGGCGATGTCAGCGAAGCGCGGCAATACAGCGGCCGCGCCGTCAACGACGACTGGCAATGCCCTTTCAAGGACCCGCGCACAGCATGACCACCCGCATCCCGCCGCGTTCCGGCATCGCCTTTCCGCTGCTGGCGGGCCAATCTTTGACCGTGATCGATCCCGAAGGCACGCAGGTCAGCGACATGGTCGCCTATGCGCTGGGCGACACCGGCGAGGTGATCTCGAACGGGCGCACCTTCGATTACGAGGAGACGATCCTGCTCACCACGGGCGCGTTCCTGTGGTCGAACAGGTCGCGCAAGATGCTCGAAATCGAGCATGACGATGTCGGGCGGCACGATTTCCTGCTGACCCCGTGTTCGCACGATACCTTCACGCATTTCTATCCCGACAAGCCGGTGCACCGCGGCTGTTTCGGCAATCTGGCTGCGGCACTTGCCCCCTATGGCATCGGCCCCGACCAGATCCCGACCGCGTTCAATATCTTCATGAACGTGCCCGTATCGCCCACCGGCAAGATCGAAGTGCTGCCCCCGCTCAGCCGTGCAGGCGACACGATCCGGATGCGCGCGCAGTGCGATCTTTTGATCGGACTGACCGCGTGTTCGGCCTATGCCTCGAACGGCGGCAGCTTCAAGCCGATCGATTTCATCGTCTCCGACGACTGACAAATCCGCTAAGCCTGAGGGACTGCGCCGCGCTGGACAGGCACCGCCGATTGCGACATCCTCGCCCCTTGAGGGAGAGAGGCAATGGCGCATTACGATCTGATCATCCGCGGCGGCAGGATCGTCGACGGCACCGGCGCGCCCGGCTTTGTGGGCGATGTCGCGGTGAAAGACGGGCTGATCGCAGCCGTGGGCCAGATCACCGGTAGCGCCGCTGACGAGATCGACGCGGGCGGAATGGTCGTCACCCCCGGCTTCGTCGACATCCACACGCATTATGACGGGCAGGCGACGTGGGATCGGGAAATGGCCCCGTCGAGCTGGCACGGGGTTACCACCGTGGTGATGGGCAATTGCGGTGTCGGCTTTGCCCCGGCCAAGCCCGACCGCCACGAATGGCTGATCAGCCTGATGGAAGGCGTCGAGGATATTCCCGGCACCGCGCTCGCCGAAGGGATGACGTGGGACTGGGAGACCTTCCCCGAATATCTTGACGCTTTGGAAAAGCTCCCTCGCACAGTCGATATCGGCACCCATGTCCCCCACGGCGCGGTGCGCGCCTATGTGCTGGGTGAGCGCGAGCAGCCCGGCGCCGTGCCCACGCCGGAAGACATCGCGGCGATGAGCGCGATCGTCGAGGAAGGCGTGCGCGCCGGCGCGCTGGGCTTCTCGACTTCGCGCACGGTGCTGCACAAGTCGATCGACGGCGAACTCGTCCCCGGCACCACCGCGACGCCCGAGGAACTGATCGCGATCGGCCATGCGATGGGCCGCGCAACTGCGGCGGGCGGGCATGCGGTGTTCGAGATGGCGAGCGACCTCAAGCGCGAGTGGAACGAATTTGCCTGGATGGGCCAACTGAGCCGCGAGGCGCGCATCCCCGTCACTTTTGCCGCGCTGCAATCGATCGCCAAGGAACTTCCGCTCGACGAACAGATCGCGCAGATGCGCGCCGAAAACGACAATGGCGCCAATATCGTCGCGCAGATCGCGCTGCGCGGGAACGGGATCGTGATGGCATGGCAGGGCACCGTACACCCCTTCCGCTTCCGCCCGAGCTGGATGGCGATTGCCGATCTGCCATGGGAGCAGCAGCGCGCAAAGCTGCTCGATCCAGCGTTCAAAGCGCAAATGCTCGCCGAGCCTAACGACTACACCGACGCGCCCAAGGACATCGGCGGCGTGGTGATGGCGATCAGCATGGGCTGGTCTCTGCAATTCGAAATGGACCCCGATTTCGATTACGAACCGGCGGTCGATGCCAGCATCAACGCCCGCGCCGAGGCTGCCGGGGTCGCACCGCAGGAATACGCCTATGATCTGCTGTGCCGCGATGACGCCAAGGGGTTCATCTACCTGCCGATCCTCAATTACGCCGATGGCAATCTCGATTTCCTCGTTCCGCTCCAGCATGCCGACGACACGGTCAATTCGCTGTCGGACGGCGGCGCGCATTGCGGGACGATCTGCGATGCCGCCTCGCCCACCTTCATGCTCGAACACTGGGTAAAGAGCCGCCGCCGCGGCGAGCGGATCGGGCTTGAGCAGGCGATCAAGCGCCAGTGCCGCGACACCGCCGTACTTTACGGGCTGGAGGACCGCGGCGTGATCGCGCCGGGCTATCTTGCCGATCTCAACATCATCGACATGGACAGGCTGAAGCTCGGCAAGCCGTGGATGGCATTCGATCTTCCCGCAGGCGGCAAGCGGCTGCTGCAGAAGGCCGAAGGCTATGTCGCGACGATCAAGAACGGCGTCGTCACCTTCCGTGACGGCACGTGGACGGGCGAAACGCCGGGCGGGCTGATCCGCGGGCCGCAGCGGGTCGAGCTGGCCGAAGCGGCGGAGTGATCCCCCGCCCGCGCGCCGACCGGCCTAGGGCTCGATCACGATCCCCTTGGCCGGGTCGATCTGCCCGGCCGCCATCGCGGTGAACACGTCGCGTGCGGCTTCGAGACCCTTGTGGCGCTCGATCGCGATGGTGCCCTCGGCGGCCTTGAGGAACTCGCGCCAGGCGGCCGCGACCATCTTGCCGCCCTCCTCTGCCCCGTGCATCTTGAAGAAGGCGACCGCGTGGTCGGGCGCGAAGAACAGCTGCGGCTTGGGGCCGGGCAGCGGATCGTTCTTTCCGAACACCGAGCGTGCCTCGATATGGGTCGCACCGACCAGCGCCGAATGCGCGAGCGCGTCCTCGAAATGGCGATGGATGTTCGCCAGCAGCTCGGCGTTCCCGGCGAAGTCCACGGCGACGCTGCGCAGGACGGGCACACGCCCCAGATCGTCATAGGCGACAACAGAATCGTAAAGCCCGCTCGCCTCGACGAAGCCGACATTGCCTTTCGAGGTCAGCCCGATCCGCTGGATCCGCGGCGAGTTCTGCCGCGCGACGCTCGCCAGCCCCATCGCGGTCTTTGAGGAAGCGCTGGTGACCACCAGCTGCTCGGCCCCGAACCAGTCCTGCCCACGCAGGAAATATTCGATCAGGAATCCGGTGCGGAACAGCGGGCCGTAAATCATCCGCTCCGCCTCGCGCGCCGGATCGTGCTCGGGATCAGCGGCAAGCCGGGTGTAGCTGTTGTAGACCGGGCTCATCGGCTGGCGATGTTCGGCCATGTCGGAGAAGCCCCCGGCGCTCACCCGTCCGGGCAGCACATCCAAGTGGCTCGCCATGGGCAGATAGCCATAGACCCGCTCGCCCACTGCAATGTCGGGATGGCGGCTCTCGATCACCCGCGCATGGCCCCACATCGGCACGATCCCCATGCCATCGGGCGCGGGGAAGAAATCCCAATAGCGGAAGCCATCGCCCACCACCGCATAGGTGACATTGTTGGCGGTGACCGAGAAGCTCTCGATCTGAAGCCGCACCTCGCCATCGCCCAGCGGGCCAAGCGGCACTTCGGCCAGCGCGGCATCGGTTAGCGCGCCCCTGCGGACATGCACTTTGATGGCGTCCATCGCCTTTCTCCTCTCGGCCGCAGCGAGGCAGCAGCATCAATGACCGGAAGCGCCGAGCCTCCTTCCGAGCGCCTCCAGGCGATCGGCGAAGCTGTCCAATCGTGCGGAGCAAGGCTCTTCCAGAACATCGAATTGCGACTCGTCCAGTTCCCTGGCTCGAGCGACCATCGCCTCGTCGACGTTCTTCCCGGTCTGGCCCTCGTAAAGCCCGACGAACAGCGCCATTGCAATCATGAGGGCATTGCGCTCTGCGTCATCCTGTGCATCGTTGATGCGATAGGCCGCCCACATCGCGCAATCGAGGTTCTCTCCTGCGGTGGCCGCGCTGGCCGCAGCCGGGTGTACCGCCAGCAGGCCCGCGGACGCGGCGAGGCAAAGGGCCCTGCGCATCCCGGTCAAACCCGCATCGGCATCAGCACATAGAGCGCGCGCGCCGTGTCACTTTCGCGGATCAGCGTCGGTGCACCGGCATCGGCAAGGTGCAGTTCCACCATGTCGCTGTCGATCTGGCCGAGGATGTCCTTGAGATAATTGGCATTGAAACCGATTTCGAGGCCTTCGGCGCGGTATTCGGCAGCGATTTCTTCGGCCGCGGTGCCGTTGTCGGGCGAAGTGACCGACAGCGTCACGCGGTCGTTATCGAGGCCGATCTTGACCGCACGGGTCTTTTCGGTGGCAATCGTCGCGACGCGGTCCACGCCCGAGAAGAACAGCTTGGGATCGACCTTGAGCAGCTTGTCGTTCGCGGTCGGGATCACGCGGCTGTAATCGGGGAAGGTTCCGTCGATCAGCTTCGAGGTGAGCACGACGCCGCCTTCGCCGCCCAGCGTGAAGCGGATCTTGCTGGCGGAAAGATCGATCAGCACATTGGCATCGATCGCCTCGTCGAGCAGCTTGCGCAGCTCGCCCACGGCTTTGCGCGGCACGATCACGTCGGGCATGCCCGCAGCGCCTTCGGGGCGCGGCAGGGTGAAGCGCGCGAGGCGGTGGCCGTCGGTCGCGGCCGCTTTCAGCAGCGGCTCGTCCTCGTCCGTGACGTGGAGGAAGATGCCGTTGAGGTAGTAACGCGTTTCTTCGGTCGAGATCGCAAAGCGCGTGCGGTCGATCAGTTCGGCGAGCATCCGCGCAGGGATTTCGAAGCTGGTCGGCAGGTCGCCTTCGACGATCACCGGGAAATCGTCGCGCGGCAGCGTCGGCAGTTTGAAGTTCGAACGGCCCGCCTTGACCTCGAGCCGGTTGTCGCTGGTGGTGAGGCTGACCTGGCTGCCGTCGGGCAGCTTTCGCGCGATGTCGAACAAGAGGTGCGCCGACACGGTGATCGCGCCCGGCTGATCGACCGAGGATGCGGTCATCGTTTCGATCACCTGCAGATCGAGGTCGGTCGCCATCACCCGCACGCTGCCATCGACATCGGCATCGATCAGCACGTTGGAAAGGATCGGGATGGTGTTGCGCCGCTCCACCACGGATTGAACGTGGGAGAGGCACCGCAGCAGCGTCGCGCGTTCGATCGTGGCCTTCATCGCTTGTCCCTATCGGTCCTGTATGTGACGCAAGGGACGAAGGAATCGCCCTCAAGCGCCGGAAAGTCCCGAAAACCTTAGCGCGAGGAGCGCGGCGGGCAAGCAGGGGCCTGTGCGCAGGGCGACTCCGTTGGGGATAAGGGCGTGCAGAAAACGCGCGCCCGCCCCCCGCATCACCCCAGCATCGCCATCCCGCCGTTCACGTGCAGCGTTTCGCCCGTCACGTAAGCCGCCTCGCGGCTGGCGAGGAAGGCGACCGCAGCGGCGACTTCGCCGCCCTCGCCCATCCGGCCCATCGGGATCCGGCCATTGATCGCGGCTTGCTGCTTGTCATCGAGCGCGGTGGTCATCGCGGTGCGGATGAAACCCGGCGCGACGCAATTGGCGGTGATCCCGCGGCTGGCAACTTCCTGCGCGAACGCCTTGGTCATGCCGGTCAGGCCCGCCTTGGCCGCGCAATAGTTCATCTGGCCCGGATTGCCCGTGCTGCCGACCACGCTGGTGATGTTGATGATCCGGCCGAACCGCGCCTTCATCATCGGCTTGGCCGCAGCGCGCATCAGGCGGAAGCTGGCTTCGAGGTTGATGCGGATCACCTGATCCCATTCCTCGTCCTTCATCCGCATACCCAGATTGTCGCGGGTGATCCCCGCATTGTTGACGAGAATGTCCATCCGCCCGAGCGTGTCCATCATCGCCGGGATCAGCTCCTCGACCTGCGTTGCATTCCCCAGATCGCAGGTGATCTCGACATGACCTTCGTGATCGTGCGGGTAGGCTTCGTTCAATTCGTCGCGGAAGGCACGCAGCTTCGCCGCATTCGATCCCGACAGCGCGAGGCGCGCGCCCTGCGATGCGAGCGCGTGGGCGATCGCCGAACCGATCCCGCCGCTCGCGCCCGTCACCAGCGCGGTCATCCCGTTCAACGCAAACATCATGCGATCTCCTTCGCAAAGGCTTCAAGGTCAGCCATCGTGACGAGGCTTTTCACCTCGGCTTCCTTGTCGATCCGCCCGACCATCGGGCCGACGACCTTTCCGCCCAGTTCGACGAAGCTTTCGACCCCATCGGCGCGCATGGCAAGCACGCTTTCGCGCCAGCGCACGCGGCCCGTGATCTGCTCGACCAGCAGCCCGCGTTCCTCGTCCGCGTCGGTCACGGCAGCGGCAGTAACATTGGCATAGATCGGCAGTTTCAGCGCAGCCGGCGGCGTTTCGGCAAGCGCGCGCTCCATCCGCGCAGCAGCGGGCGCCATCAGCGAAGAGTGGAAGGGGGCCGACACGTTGAGGATCATCGCGCGCTTGATGCCGTGCTCCTTGGCCAGCGCGACCGCACGCTCGATCGCGGCGGTGTGGCCCGAGAGCACGACCTGCGAGGGATCATTGTCGTTGGCGATCTCGCACACATCACCTTGCGCCGCTGCCTCCGCCAGCGCCTTGGCCTGCGCGACATCGGCGCCGAGCAGCACCGCCATCGTGCCCTCGCCCACCGGCACCGCGGCCTGCATCGACCATCCGCGCAGCTTCAAGAGCAACGCGGTATCGGCGAGGCTGAAGGCGTCGATCGCGGCCAGTGCAGTATATTCGCCCAGCGAATGGCCTGCGACGCAATTGGCGTGTTCGAGCAGCTTGATCCCGAAATCGCGCTCCAGAACGCGCAAGGTGGCGATGGCATTGGCCATGATCGCAGGCTGCGCATTTTCGGTCAGCGTCAGGCGGTCTTCGGGCCCTTCGCGCATCAGCGCCGAAAGGTGCTGGCGCAGCGCGTCGTCGACCTCTTCGAACACCTCGCGCGCTGCCGCGCTTGCCTCGGCCAGATCGGCACCCATGCCGACCTTCTGGCTACCCTGCCCCGGAAAAATGAACGCGCGCATTGTCGATCCCGTCATGTGATTATTTTGGGGCGCGCCGTTACGTCCGCGCGGGCGGACTGGCAAGGCCGAAGGGCACAACCCTGTTGGCAGAGGTGTGCCCGATCAGCGCCCGGCCAAGATAGGGCACCCCCATCCGGTCGCACCAGAACCGCGCGATATCTTCCTCGCCTTGCCCGAATTCGACGTAGTTTTCGGGCACGTCGGTAATGCTTCCCAGCCTGAGGCCGGCGATCCGCGGCAGGCTTCCGGCAAGGTGGAAGAACAACCGGTCGACCGAATACATGTATTCGGCCACTTCCTCGACCATCAGCACGTGGCCGGTAAGATCCGGCATCATCGGCGTGCCCGCGATCATCGCCAGCGTCATCAGGTTGAAGGCGGCGACCGGGGTGGTGCCATCGATGCTCGGCTCGACCCCGCTGGTGTCGCCTTCGAGCCAGCCGAGCACCCGCCGGATCGCCGTCCGTCCGCCTTCCGACCGCGCGCTGACCGGCATCGAGCCATGCACGCTCTGCCCGATCCGCGCGCGGTAAAGCGCGGCAAGCAGATAGCCGCAGTCGGAAAAGCCGATATAGGTCTTGGTCCGCGCGGCGGCGTTCATCTGCGCGGTCGCGGCCTCGGCGATGCGGTTCGAACCATAACCGCCCTTGGCGAACCACACGACATCGAAGGCAGGATCGTTGGCACATTCGAGCAGCGCCGACAGCCGCCGCAGATCATCGCCCGCAAAATGGCCCGCGCGTTCGAAACACTGGTCATGGAACGTGACGCGGTGGCCCGGAAATTCGGCCGCCACCAAGGCTTCGAGCGCATCGCTCTGTTCGCGGGTGATCGGGGTGGCCGGCGCGCAGATCGCGATATTCGTCATGCCATGCAGCCTATGGCGCTTGTCAGGGGGCGCGCAAGCCAATAACCACGCGGCATATGGATAACGCAGCCGAAACCGGGTCGCTGGCCGCGCGGCCCCTGTTCTTTTGCGGCATCGGCGGGTCCGGAATGCTGCCCCTTGCCCAGATCGCCCACGGCCTCGGCCACCCGGTCGCAGGATCGGATCGCAGCCGCGACCAGGGGCGCACGCCCGAGAAATTCGCCTGGATGGAAGCGAATGGCTTTGCGCTGTTTCCGCAGGACGGCAGCGGCGTGACCTCGCCCGATCAGGTGCTTATCGCATCGGCCGCGATCGAGGATAGCGTGCCCGAGGTTGCCCGCGCGCGTGCCTTGGGCTGCGAGAGATTGAGCCGCGCCGAACTGCTCTCGCGGCTGTTCAACGCCGCCGAAACCTCGGTTGCGGTTGGCGGGACATCGGGCAAATCGACCGTAACCGGAATGATCGGCTGGATCATGGCCGAGGCGGGGCGCGATCCCACGGTGATGAACGGCGCGGTTATGAAGAACTTCGTCTCGCCCGCTAATCCCTTTGCCAGCGCGCGGATCGGCGGCGCGCCGGGTGCGTTCGTCAGCGAGGTCGACGAAAGCGACGGCTCGATCGCGCTCTATCGCCCCAGCGTGGGCGTGCTGCTCAATGTCAGCCTCGACCACAAGAGCATCGAGGAACTGCGCGAATTGTTCGGCAATTACGTCGCGGCCTCGGATACCGCGGTGATCAATCTCGATAGTGCCGAAGCCGCAGGACTTGCCGCGCGCGCCCGCGCTGCCGTGACTTACGGTTTGCAGCAAACATCGGCGGATATTTCGGCGGCGCCGGATTCGATCGCGATGACCGCAACCGGAATCGCAGCGCAGGTGATCGACAACCGCACAGGCGAAACCTTCGCGCTCGCGCTGCCGATGCCGGGGATGCATAACCTGTCGAACGCGCTCGCCGCGATCGCCGCCGCGAGTGCTGCGGGCATTGCGGTGGGCGAGGCGGTGCGCGCGCTGCACGGCTTTGCCGGCCTTGCGCGCCGGTTCGATGTGGTCGGCACGTCGCCTGCGGGGATCACCGTGATCGACGATTTTGGCCACAACCCGGAAAAATGCGCCGCCACCCTGCGCACGCTGAAAGCAACGCCGGGCCGCGTGATCGCGTTCTTCCAGCCGCACGGCTATGGCCCCTTGCGCCAGATGGGTGAGGAACTTGCCGGCACTTTCGCACGCGAACTGGGGCCGGAGGATATCACGATCCTGTGCAATCCGGTCTATTTCGGCGGCACGGTCGATCGCAGCATCGGCAGCGAGCGGATCAGCGCACTGATCGCGCAGCACGGCGGCACCGCCGAGCATATCGCCTCGCGCGAAGATTGCGGCAACCGCATCGTCGCCCTCGCCCGGCCGGGCGACCGGATCGCGGTGATGGGCGCGCGCGACGACACCTTGAGCGAATTTGCCCGGTCGCTGCTGGCGCGCCTCGCGTGACGCTTTATGCCCGCGCGCGCCGCCACGCGTGGCGTATGGCTGCCGTGACGGTGTTGGCGGTGCTGATGGTGGTGGTGGCCGATCGTTTCGTGGGCCATTCGACGCTCGCCTTTGCCGCAGCGATCGTGATGCTGATCTTGGCGAACGCGCCGATGTTGAAATTCAACTGCCCGCGCTGCGGCAAGAATGCCTTTTTCCGCGGCCCTTTCGTGGTGTTCTGGCCCAACCGCGTCTGCACACGCTGCGGCCATGATCTGGACGGACCGCGCGCCTAGCGTTCGATCACGTCGCGCGACATCGGGGCAAGCTTGGCGAGCAGACGGTTCTGCGCGGCGAAGGGCACGTTCGCCTCGCGCATCGCAGCCTGAAGGTTTTCGACCAGCGCGTTCATGTCCCCGCGGGTGACACCCATGTCGGGGTGCGCGGTCTTCATGTCGCGCCCGGTGTAATCGCACCCGGCATTGAGCAGGTAGCAGAACTGTTCGGACAAGGTGCGCTTCAGCCGGACCATATCGTGCGCGGCGAAGATCGCGGCAATGCGCGGATCGGCCTGCGACAGATCGACCGTGCGCGCCGCGATCCGCGCAATCCCTTCGCGCCCGCCGAACGATGCGGCAAGCCGCGCGCTTTCATAGGGGTTGGCTCCGGCATTGGCATTGGACTGCGCATAGGGTTCGGCCGGGATTTCGCCGGTCACAGGATCGCGCTCCTTCACCGTCACGCCGAATTCGGCATCCCAGTCGGTGGCTTCGGCGGGCGCCTGTTGCATCAGCATCAGGGCAGCGGTGGCAGTGGCGGCGAGCAGCATCGGCAAGGCTCCGGCAATAGGGGATCAAAAGGCGACCTGCGCGGAGACGAACCCGCCGCGCTGGCCCGAGAAGGTGGCGACAGCGCCAAGGTCGACATAAGCCGCGGTCATCGTGAGATGATCGGTCAGCGCATAGGCGGCGAACAGATCGATCCAGTCATCCTCCCCCAGCCCGAGATTGTCGGGCTTGGTGCGGTATTCGGCGCCGACGACCATCCGGCGCGACAATTGGTAGCCGAGCGAACCTTCGAATTGCAGCGCATGATCTGCGGTGCCCGATCCGAAGCCGAGCAGGCCAAGTTCGTTCGCCCTGGTGTATCGCAGCGTCGCATTCGCCAGCAGACTGCGCGCGAGCAGCAGTTTGGTCGCGCTCAGCGTAATATCGGTGCCGCTGTCATCGGCCGCGCCCAGCGCGCGCACCAGTGCGCCGTCGCGGCTGCGCTTGTGTTCGATACCCAGCGCGATCTGCGGCAGCCACGCTGCGCCATAGACAAGATCGCCCGCGATCCGCAGCTTGGCTCCGTAAGTGTCGAGATTGAACGTGTAGCCCTGCCCGATGCCGAGCGCCGCGCCGGCATCGCGGGTATCGAAATCGGCGCGCGCGATTGTAACCTCGATCCGGTCGCCGATGCCCAGCGCCGCGCCGTAGGACCGCCAACCGAAATCGGGCAGTTCGATGGCGGTGACGTGCGCCGAAAGGCCCACGCCGCGGCCCGTCTGCCGTCCGGCAATCGTCGCCCAGCGCGCCAGTCCGCCGCCCGAAGATCCCTCGACCGTGGTGACGCCGTTGGTGAGCAGCAGCTTGCTGCCACGAACGGGGCGCTGCAGCCCATCCGCCAGGCGCGGCGCAGCGAGCCTGTTAGCGGCCCGATCAAGCGGTGCGATTGCCGGGGGGGACGCCTTCACGCCGGGTTCGCGCATGGCTGGCACAGCAGGTTCGTCATTAACCACGACCTGCTCGATCCGGGCATCCAGCACGGGCCGATAGGCGATGAAAGGAGCATTGGCGTCGGCGATCAGAACGGCGCAGGACATACTGGCGCTAAGCAAAAACATCGTCCGGCGCCTAGGGTTAAACGGTTTCCAAAATTTAAACCTCGCAGGCAGAATTTGTTAACGCCTCTGACTTAGCGGGCTCTGCAATGACCCATAGCCTGCGTTCACGATTAACCCTTTTCGCCATTGCGCTTTTGGGCGGTGGCAGCACATTTTTGGCATTCGCCGTGGCCGCCGCTCCACCCGCCAGCCTGCGTGTGCAGGTGGTCGATGCGAGCGGAATGCCGCTGCGCGATGCAGTGGTCGAACTGCGCCCGGCAAACGCGAGCGGCGGCGCGATCCGGTTCCCGTGGAAGATGGGAATGGCGCAGAAGAACCGCCAGTTCGTGCCCGGCACGCTGATCGTTGCGAAAGGCAGCACGGTCGCCTTCCCCAATCTCGATAACGTGCGCCATTCGATCTACAGCTTTTCCAAGCCGGCGCGGTTCGCGATCGACCTTTATGGCCGTGACCAGACCCGCACCCAGACCTTCAATGTTGCGGGCAGCATCAAACTGGGCTGCAATATCCACGATGACATGCGCGGCTATATCCGCGTCACCGACACGCCCTTTGCCGCCAAGACCGATCACAACGGCTATGCCACGCTGACCGGGATGGCAGGCGGCAGCGCCAGCCTGACCGTGTGGCATCCGATGCTGCGCACGCCCACGGGCGAAAAGCGGTCGGCGATCACGATCACGGGCGGCGCGCAGAACCACAAGCTGGCGGTCGCATTGCGATGAGCACGGCATTTCCACGCGCGCTGTTGTCGCGGTTGGCCAACCTGCGGATCGGATCGCTGCGGGCGCGCATCGCGCTGCTGTTTGCCGCGCTGTTTGCCGCGGTGCTGGGCGTGGTGGTGATGCTTGCAGCCGGTGCGCTCGCCAATTTCGGCGAAGACAGCGCGGCGCGCGACATGGCCGCCAATGCGCGCGTGTTCGACGAGATCCTCGCCGCACGCGCGCGCCAGATGAGCGATGAGGCAGGCGTCCTCGCCCACGATTTCGGCTTCCGCGAGGCGGTCGCGACGGGCGATGCGCCCACCATTGCGAGCGCGCTCACGAGCCTCAAGGACCGCGCGGGCAGCGACATGGCATTCGTCCTCACGCTCGAAGGCGAGGTGCTGACCGCCGATGCTGCGGGGATTCCTGCGCCGCACACGCTCTGGACGAAGCTCGACGCGGGCAAGACCCGCGGGATCATCCGTTCGGGCCGCGGTCTTGCATTGGCGGCTGCCGCCCCGATCGAAGCGCCCGACCTGATCGGCTGGCTGGTAATCGCCCAGCCCTTCGACCGCGCCGAGCTTGACCGGCTGGTCGAACTCGCCCCGATCGCGCTTGGGGCGCAGGTGGTCGAAAATTCGCGGCAGCAGCGCTGGCTGCGCACCGCGCGCGCGGACACCGTGTTCGAGCGCGAGCTTGGCGGCGAGCGCACGCTGGTCCACGTCTCGGACCTGGCCGTTTTGCAGGAGGGGATCAGCCCGCGGCTGGTGCTGCGACATCCCTTGGCACAAAGCTTGGCCGCATTTGGCCACCTCAAGCTGCTGCTCGGCGCGCTCGCGGCGGCGGGGATCGCACTGGTGCTGGCGATGGGCTGGCGGATTGCGCGTTCGGTAACCGAACCGCTCGAACAGCTCGACGAGGCGACCCGCGCAATCAGCGAAGGCCGCGAAATCAGCCTCGATATCGTCACCGACGACGAGGTTGGCCGGCTGGCCGAAAGCTTCAACCAGATGGTTGCCGCGATCGACGAACGCGAAAGACAGATCATCCATGTCGGCCTGCATGACGGGTTGACCGGTCTGCCCAACCGCAAGCTGTTCACCGAGCAGCTCGGCAACACGCTCGCACGGCGGCGCGGGGATGAACGCGTGATGGTGGCCTATGTCGATCTCGACGATTTCAAGATGGTCAACGATTCGCTGGGCCATCCGGCGGGCGACGCCTTGTTGCGGATCATCGCCGATCACCTGCGCGAAGACCTGCCCGATGCGCTGATCGCCCGGCTGGGCGGCGATGAATTCGCGATCCTGATCGACAATATCGACCCAAAAACACCCATCGAAACGATCGCCGACCGGTTGCAGAACTGCTTCGACCGGCCAATCATGATCAACGGACAGGCGGCGCAATCGGGCGCGAGCATCGGCATCGCGATCGCGCCGGGTGACAGCAATGACGGCGCCACGTTGATGAAGCATGCCGATCTGGCGCTGTACCGGGCGAAGCACGAAGGCAAGGCGACCTACCATTTCTTCGAGCCTGCGCTTGACGAAGCGGCCCGTCGCCGCCGCCAGATGGAGCTCGATCTGCGCGCCGCGATCAAGGACGGCGGCTTCACGCTCAATTTCCAGCCGCTCTACAATCTTGCAGAACGCCGGCTGACCGGGTTCGAGGCGCTGATCCGCTGGAACCATCCTGTGCGCGGGCGGATCAATCCGGCCGAATTCATCCCGCTGGCCGAGGAAACCGGACTGATCATCCCGATCGGCGAATGGGTGATGCGCGAGGCCTGCCGGCTTGCCAGCAAGTGGCCCTCCGATGTCACTGTCGCAGTCAATGTCAGTGCCAAGCAATTCGCCGCCGGCGGGATCGCATCGACCGTGATGTCGGCGCTTTCGTCGAGCGGATTGCCCGCGCACCGGCTCGAACTGGAAATCACCGAAAGCATCTTCATCGCCGATGTCGAAACCACGCTGACGACCCTGCATTCGCTGCGCAACATCGGGGTGCGGATTGCGCTCGACGATTTCGGGACGGGTTATTCCTCGTTGAGCTACCTGCGCTCCTTCCCGTTCGACAAAGTCAAGATCGACCGCAGCTTCATCGAGGATCTGGGCACGAGCACCAGCGGCCACGCGATGATCCGCGCGATCACGATGCTAGCCGAAGCGCTGGGCATGGAAACGCTGGCCGAAGGCGTCGAGGATGTCGCGCAGTTCGAAGTGCTCGAACGCGAAGGTTGCCAGAACATCCAGGGCTATCTGTTCTCGCGCCCGGTCGAAGCCGATGCGGTGTTCGGATTGCTGCGCGAAGGCGCAGGTTATCAGCGGCAGTTGGCAGGCTGAGCGCCCGCGGCAATCGCCCTGCCCCGCTCAGTCGGGAAGCTGGGTGACGCTGACCTTCTGGCTGTTGAAATAGAGCGGGCCAAATGCGGTCAGGAACGCGACATCGCCGCTGTCGCGGCCGATGCCAATCTTGGCCATCTCGCCTTCGGTCGCCATCCCGGTCGCGTCGACCAGATGCCATTCGCCGCCGAGGAACACCTCGGCCACCGCGTGGAAATCGGGCGGGGTGACGCCGGGGGCATAGACGCTGGCGAAGCGCGCGGGGATTTCTCCGGCGCGCGCCAGCGTGATCAGCAGGTGCGCATAATCGCGGCAGACGCCTTCGCGCCCGTGGAAGGTGTCGATCGCGGTCGTGTCCGAATTGCTCGACCCCGGGACATAGGACAGGTGCCGCGCCACCCAGTCACGGATCGCCGCCAGCCGCGCGCCGCCCTGGAAGCGGCCGAAGTTGCTGTCGACGAAATCGGTAAACTGGTTCGAGGCGCAATAGCGCGACGGCAGCAGATATTGCACGGTCTCGCCCGGCAGGCGGTGCGGCGGGATCGCGGGCAGCACTGCCGGATCGCGCAAGATCCGCTCGATCCGCACGATCGCGCGATAATCGGCGGTGAATTGTCCTTCGGTGCGCAGCCAGATCCGCTCGCCGATATTATCCTGCGCAGGCACGCGGGCAAGGTGCTCGCACGGCGACAGCAGCAATTCGGAGTGTTCGATGATCTGCTCGGGGATCGCGGCGGCTTCGATCTGAAGCAGCAGGTCGCAGGCGCGCGACAGGTTGTAATCAAGTTGAACGTTGATCTGAAGGCGCAAGATGTGTGTCCGTTCGCATAAGGTCGTGCGCCCAGGTGCGACAACTGGGCGTTAACTGGGGACGACAGGCGCATTTGCCAAGCCGCGCGGGCTGCGCAATCCTCAGCCTTCGCGGGGCTCGTCGGCCAGCGCCTTGCGGCCCGCTTCCTCGCGTGCGACCGCGCGCTGGTAGGCGGGGCGTGCGGTAAGCCGCTCGCGGTAGGCCTTGAGGCTGCCGGGCACGCCCTCGTCCAGCCCGACGCTGGCGGCAAGGATCAGCGCATAACCGATGCAGATATCCGCCACGGTGAAGCGGTCGGCGCACAGGAATTCGCGCGTGGCAAGGCGCTGTTCGATCTTCACCAGCCGCTTGTGGAACCACTTGGCGTAAGCCTGCCCCGCCTCCTGCAACCCCTTGTCCTTTTCGAACAGGCAGAAGCGCATATAGACCGTCTGCGGGAAGGTGATCGTCGCATCCGCATGATAGGTGTAATCGAGATAGGCGGCATAATCCGCCTCGCCCGGCGCGATCGCCAGTAGGCTCGGCCCGGCGCGCGTGGCGAGGTAATGCGCGATCGCGCAGCTTTCGGTCAGCCTGTCCTCGCCATCGATCAGCAGCGGCACCGTGCCGAGCGGGTTCAGCGCGAGATATTCGGGCGCAAGATAGCGCGGCGGGAACGGGAGGATGCGCAGATCGATCTCGGCCCCCGCCTCCTCCGCCGCCCAAGTCGCGCGCAGCCCGCGCGACCCTGCGCAGGTGTAGAGGATCGGCTTGGTCATGGGCGGGCGCTCAATGCGCCTTGTCCGCGCCGATCTTGAACACCTTGTGGACCACGAAAGCGATGATCGCGCCAAGGATCAGCCCTACCACCGCCGACAGCGCGGTCGCGGTCAGCCAGCCGGCGACCCCGCCTGCCGCGCCCGTCATTCCGGCAACCGCAACCTCGGCCCCGTGGATCGGATCGTAGAGCCCGTCCCAGCCCAGCTTGTGCAGGCTGTCGACCACGATGTGACCGCCCACCCACAGCATCGCGACCGTGCCGACGATCGACAGTGTCACCAGCAGCTTGGGCACGAAGCGCAGCAGGAACCGCCCGAAGGCCTGCGCCGCCGAACTTGCCTTCTTGGTGAGGTGAAGCCCGATATCGTCCAGCTTCACGATCAGCCCGACCGCGCCATAGACCGCGATGGTCACGACCACCGCCACCAGCGCCAGCACCGCACCGCGCATCACCAGCGATTCGCTGGCAACCTCGGCCAATGCGATCGCCATGATTTCGGCCGAGAGGATGAAATCGGTGCGGATCGCCCCGCCCACGCGCTCGTTCTCGAAGGCGACCGGATCCGTGATCTCGTCCTCGAGCGTTTCGCCGTGCTTGCCGAAGCCCAGCTTCTCCATCACCTTTTCCGCGCCTTCATAGGCCAGGAACGACCCGCCCAGCAGCAGCAGCCAGACGATCGCCTGCGGCAGAAATTCGGACAACAGCAGCGCGGCAGGCAGCAGGAAGACCAGCTTGTTCTTGAGGCTGCCCTTGGTGATCTTCCAGATGATCGGCAGCTCGCGCGCCGGGGAAAGCCCAGTGACATAGCTCGGCGTGACCGCCGCATCGTCGATCACGACGCCCGCGGTCTTGGTGCCTGCGCGTCCTGCGGCGACCGCGATATCGTCGATCGACGCCGCCGATGCCTTGGCGATCACCGAAATGTCGTCGAGCAGCGCAACCAGTCCTGTCGGCACGGTAATAATCCCCCTTGATGCGATTCGCATAAGCCAAAGCGCGCGCCTGCCCGTCCTGTTCCTTGCGCACAAGACTTGCATTCGCCCCCGAACCCTGTAAGGGCGCGGCCTTCGCATGGGAACCGCCTGTGCGATTGATCGAAGAAAGCCGGAGGGGCCCTGCGCAAGCCTGCGCAGACAAGCCAGCGATCGGCATAGAGTGAAAGGACGCAAGATGGCTCTGTATGAGCACGTCTTTCTTGCGCGTCAGGATCTGAGCCAGGCTCAGGTTGATGCGCTTGCGGCGCAAGCCACCGAAATCGTCGAAGCCGGCAACGGCAAGGTCGTCAAGACCGAAACCTGGGGCCTGAAGTCGCTCGCCTACAAGATCGAGCGTAACCGCAAGGCGCATTTCGTGCTGCTCAACATCGATGCCCCCGGTTCGGTGATTGCCGAGCTCGAGCGTCAGACCCGCATCAACGAAGACGTCATCCGCTACATGACCATCCGCGTCGACGAGCACGAAGATGGCCCGAGCGTGATGATGCGCAAGAACGAACGCGAGCGTAAGCGCCGCGAAACCCGTGAGGAGCGTGACTGATGGCCCGCCCGTTTTTCCGTCGCCGCAAGTCCTGCCCGTTCGCGGCCAAGGATGCCCCCAAGATCGATTACAAGGACGTGCGCCTGCTGCAGGGCTTCATGTCCGAGCGTGGCAAGATCGTGCCTTCGCGCATCACCGCCGTTTCGGCGAAGAAGCAGCGTGAACTGGCCCAGGCGATCAAGCGCGCCCGCCAGATCGGCCTGCTGCCGTTCATCGTGAAGTAGGAGAAAGAGACATGGATATCATTCTCCTCGAACGGATCGAAAAGCTCGGCTCGATCGGTGACGTCGTCACCGTGAAGGACGGTTACGCCCGCAACTTCCTGCTCCCGCAGAAGAAGGCCCTGCGCGCGAACGAAGCCAACAAGAAGGTCTTCGAAGCCAACCGCGAGCGCCTCGAGAAGGAAAACGCCGAACGTCGCACCGACGCCGAAAAGACCGGCGAAAAGGTTGCCGGTGCAGAAGTGGTGCTGATCCGCGCCGCTTCGAACGCCGGTCAGCTTTACGGTTCGGTCAGCGTGCGCGACATCGTGTCGGGCCTCGCCGATCAGGGCCACGACGTTGACAAGCGCATGGTCATTCTCGGCGCGCCGATCAAGACCATCGGCATGCACGACGTCACCATCGCCCTGCACCCCGAAGTGCGCGTGACGGTGAAGGCCAATGTCGCGCGTTCGGACGACGAAGCCAAGCTGCAGAGCGAAGGCGTCGACGTGCTCAAGGCGATGTTCGACGACGAACAGCGCGAAATCGAAGAGCAGGCCGAAGCCACCCGCATCGACACCAGCCTCGAGCCGGGCGAAATCCCCGCCGAACTGATGGACGACGGCGAGGACGACTAAGTCTCGCAGCCTTTCAGGCTCACAAACACATGCAGGGCGCGAAGATCACCATGATCTTCGCGCCCTTCTTGTAAACGGGCCATGCTTCTTGAAGACCCCGCCTTGCCAAGCGCGGTGTCCCGCGCAAGAAATGGTGCCACATAATCATAACAACATAGGAGCAGAGACAACTGCCATGATCGACATTCCCGGGATACTCGCCGCGCTCCAGCAGCATTATGACGATGCGGTGCGCACCTTGCGCGACGATGTAATCGCGTTCGGCACCAGCGGCACGGTCCCCGCCGCGGCAAAGCGCACCGATGGCAGCTATGCCTATCCGCAGCTGACCTTGCGTTACAACGGCATCGGCAAGGGCCAGGACCGCCCCCGCGCCTTCGGCCGGCTGGAAATGCCCGGCACCTATATCACCACCGTGACGCGCCCCGATCTGTTCGCGCAATATCTGACCGAACAGCTTTCGCTGATCGCGGACGAATATGATGTCGAGGTCAGCGTCTCGCGCTCGCGGCAGGAAATTCCCTTCCCCTATGTGCTCGACGGCGCGGCAGGGGCGGCGATGGTCGGCATTTCGCCGCAGGCGATCGCGGCGCATTTCCCCTCGACCGATCTCGCGCTGATCGGGGATGAACTCGCCGACGGGATCGAGATCGACAGCATGGCCGATATCCCGCTGTCGCTGTTCGACGGCCTGCGCACCGATTATTCGCTCGCCCGGCTCAAGCATTACACGGGCAGTGAAGTCAGCGATTTTCAGGACTTCATCCTGTTCACCAACTATCACCGCTATGTCGATGAATTCGTGAACTGGGGCGCGGCGCATATCGGCAAGGATGGCTACGTCGCGCTGACCGGGGCGGCCGGGCTCGACATCCGTGAACCGACCCAGCACGCGCAGGATCAGCTCAACGACACCGCTTGGCGGCGGCACCAGATGCCCGCCTATCACCTCGTGCGCGAGGATGGCCGCGGGATCACGCTGGTCAATATCGGCGTCGGCCCGTCGAACGCCAAGACGATCTGCGATCATCTCGCGGTGCTGCGCCCGCATGCATGGCTGATGATCGGCCACTGCGGCGGCCTGCGTTCGACCCAGAAGATCGGCGATTTCGTGCTCGCGCATGCTTACCTGCGCGATGACCACGTGCTCGACCCCGTCCTGCCGCCCGAAGTGCCGATCCCGCCGATTGCCGAAGTGCAGCAGGCGATGGCCGAGGCTGCCGAGCAGGTCGCGGGCGTGCAAGGCGCGAACCTCAAGGCACGGATGCGGACCGGGACGGTGGTGACCACCGACGACCGCAACTGGGAGCTGCGCTACTCCTCCTCGGCCAAGCGGTTCTCGCAAAGCCGAGCGATCGCGATCGACATGGAAAGCGCGACCATCGCCACGCAGGGCTACCGCTTCCGCGTGCCTTACGGGACGCTGCTGTGCGTCTCGGACAAGCCGCTGCATGGCGAGATCAAGCTGCCGGGGCAGGCCAACAAGTTCTACGAGGAAGCCATCGCCGCGCACTTGCAGATGGGGATCGTCGCCTGCGCGATGCTGCGCGACGAAGGCGACCGGCTGCACAGCCGCAAACTGCGCGCCTTCAACGAGCCGCCCTTCCGGTGACGCGTTCGCGCTCCATCGCGGGCCGGGTGGCCATCGTCACCGGTGCGGGCAGCGGGATGGGGCGTGCGACCGCGCTGCTGTTTGCGGCCGAGGGCGCAATGGTCGCGGTGGTCGACCGCGATTTCGTCGCGGCCAAAGCGGTGGCGGCGGAATGCGGCGCAGGCGCGCGGGCCTATGCGCTCGATGTGGCCGATGGCGATGCGATTCCCCGCGTGGCGGCGCAGATTGCGGAGGATTTCGGGCGGATCGACATTCTGGTGAACAATGCCGGGGTGTCGAGCTTCGCCGCGCTCGATGCGCCCGATTACGAAGACGTGTGGCACCGCGCGCTCGGCGTGATGCTGACCGCGCACCAGCGGATGGTGCGCGCCTGTCTGCCGTGGCTGCGCCAGAGCGATGCAGGCCGGATCGTCAACATCGCCTCGACCGAAGGCCTGGGCGCAACCCCGGGCGATACGCCCTATGTCGCGGCGAAAAGCGGCGTTGTCGGCCTTACCCGCGGGCTCGCGGTCGATCTCGGGTGCGACGGGATCACGGTCAACTGCATCTGCCCCGGCCCGATCCGCACCGCGATGACGGACGGCGTGGCCGAGGATCACAAGGCGATCTTCGCGCGGCGGCGCACCGCGCTCGGCCGCTATGGCACGCCAGAGGAGGTCGCGCATGTCACGCTGTCGCTGGTGCTGCCAGCGGCAAGCTATATCACCGGCGCGGTTATCCCGGTCGATGGCGGGCTGATGGCGCGCAACGCCTGACCCCCGCCTGCGCGGTTTTGCCCGGGTCTTGACCCTGTCCAGACCCCCTCCAGCCCGGTTTTGACCCCTGCTTGCGGCAGGGTTTCACGTGAAACATTGGCGCAAGTTGCGCACATGGGCAGGTTTCAGCCCTTGCCCTTGGTCCGGTTCGCCCCGCCTTTGGCATTGGCGGTGGTGAAGTCGATGATCATCCCGGCAATATCCTTGCCGGTCGCGCTTTCGATGCCTTCGAGACCGGGGGAGGAATTGACCTCCATGATCACCGGCCCGTGGTTCGAGCGCAGCATGTCGACCCCGCAGACGTTCAGCCCCATGTGCTTGGCCGCACGCACCGCGGTGGAGCGCTCTTCGGGGGTGATCTTGATCACCTTGGCCGACCCGCCGCGGTGCAGGTTGGAACGGAATTCGTCAGGCGCGCCAGTGCGTTGCATCGCGGCGACCACCTTGCCGCCGACCACCAGTGCGCGGATGTCGGTGCCGCCGGCTTCCTTGATGAACTCCTGCACGAGGATGTTGACGTTGGCCCCGCGAAACGCCTCGATCACCGACTTGGCGCTCGACATCGTCTCGGCCAGCACGACGCCGATCCCTTGCGTCCCCTCGATCAGCTTGATGACCACGGGCGGCCCCTTGACCGCCTTGATGATCTCCTCGGCGGCTTTGGGGTCGTTGGCATAGGCGGTGAGCGGCAGGCCCAGCCCGTGCTTGGCAAGGATCTGGAGGCTGCGAAGCTTGTCCCGGCTGCGCCCGATCGCGACGCTCTCGTTCAGCGACCACACGCCGCGCATCTCGAATTGGCGAAGGATTGCAAGACCATAGTTGGTGATCGACGCCCCGATCCGGGGGATCACCGCGTCATAGGCGGCCACGGCTTCGCCATTGTAGAACACCTGCGGGCGGTGGCTGGCGATATGCACCGTGCACCGCAAGGTGTTCAGGATATCGAGCGTATGCCCCCGCGCCTCGGCGGCTTCCTTCAAGCGCCGGTGCGAATAGAGATTGGCATTGCGCGCCAGCATCGCGATTTTCATGAACACCCTTTCAAGCCCGGCACACTACCGGCGGCCCGGCCCCATATCCGCATTCCCGGGCGATTGCAGCCATGAATAACCGCTATCCACCACCATCCGCCGCCTGAGCGCGGTGCGCCCGATCAGCATCGGAAACTGCATCTGCGAGCGGTCCGCCAGACTGATCTCGGCCCGGAAGGTGAGATTGCCGATGCGAAGCGGCGTCTTGATGACAAAGCGCGTCTGGCGGTCGCCGTTCGACGAGGTGATCCCGCGCACATCGACGTGGATCGCCTCGCAGAAATGCCGCGTGCCGCCCCAGTCGACGGCAAAGCGCACGAAGCGTTCGCCATCACGCTGGAAATCCTCGACCTCATGCGCGTGGAGCGAGGACGTGCGCGCGCCGGTGTCGATCTTGGCGGGTATCCCGGCAAGACCCAATTCGGGAAGGTCGACGAGTTCGCGCCAGCCGACCTGCAACATTTCCGCCCGCCGGGCCATTGCTGGATGTGCCGGCCTATTCGTCTTCGAAGATGATTTCGCCGGCATCCCCGAGCGTCTCGCCATAGCGGCGCAGCGCAGTCATGAACACCGATTGCGGGATGCCGCTTCCGGTCATGATGTCCCAGCGCAGATAGGGATCACCCTCATCGTCGAGCGAAACGGCGAGAAACCGCCATTCGCGCGCGATATGGAGCGCACGCGCGGGGTCCATCGGGGTCTTGCGATCGAAGCCGGTCGAAAGCTGCACCGAATCGCAGCCGGTGTGCGAAGTTTCGTCGCAACCATAGAACAGCACATTGACGCGGTAACCGCCCAGCTCGGTATCGATCATCGGATCGCCCGCGCTGTCGGTCGACAATGTCGCCTCATATCCCGCCGCGGTGATCGCGTTGAGCATCCCTTGCGGGTTTTGCGCGGTCACGGTCTGCGCCTGAGCACCCCCGGCACAAGACAATGCCGCCGCCCCCACAAGGATCAGTCGCTTCATCATATAATTCCCCCCAAAGACATGCGCCCGCCCCGCGCGAACGGGGCGGGCGGATCCGGCCGCTTACCAGCCGGCCTTTTCACGCTTGTTCTGTTCCTTCAGCCACTTCATCAGCGGGGCGAAGTACTCAAGCATGGGCTTGGCGCTCATTTCGCGGGTACCGGTGAACGCTTCGAGCGCGTCGGGCCAGGGCTTGGATGCCCCCATCTCGAGCATCGCACCCAGCTTTTCGCCGACCTGTTTGTCGCCATAGAACGAGCAGCGGTGCAGCGGCCCCTTCCAGCCGGCCGAATCGCACGCCGCCTTGTAGAACTGGAACTGCAGGATCCGGGCGAGGAAGTAGCGCGCATAGGGCGTGTTGCCCGGAATGTGATACTTGCCGCCCGGATCGAAGGCATCGGCCGGACGGTCGCCCGGCGGGACGATGCCCTGATAATCGCGCTTCAGCTTGACCCATGCCGAATTGTAGGTGTCCGGGGTGATCGAGCCGTCGAACACGCCCCAGCGCCACTTGTCGACCAGCAGGCCGAAGGGCAGGAACGCAACCTTGTCCATCGCCTGGCGCAGCAGGAGGCCGGTGTCCTTGTCGGCGCTCGGCACATTGGCGCGGTCGAGCAGGCCGATCTGGACCAGATATTCGGGCGTGATCGACAGCGCGATGAAATCGCCGATCGCTTCGTGGAAGCCATCATTCGCGCCGTTCAGATAGGCATAGGGCTGTTCCTTGTAGGCGCGCTGGTAATAGTTGTGGCCCAGTTCGTGGTGGATCGTGACGAAGTCGCCCGCGTTCACCTTGATGCACATCTTGATCCGGATATCGTCCTTGTTGTCGATATCCCAAGCGCTCGCGTGGCACACCACTTCGCGGTCGGCGGGCTTCACGAACTGGCTGCGCGTCCAGAAGGTTTCGGGCAATGGTTCGAAGCCGAGCGAGGAATAGAAACCCTCCCCGATCTTGACCATGTCGACCGGGCCCTTGCCCTGCTTTTCCAAAAGCTCGCCGATGTCATAGCCGACGTCGCCCGAACCCGGAGGCGCGACCAGCGGGTAGATGTTGCCCCATTCCTGCGCCCACATGTTGCCCAGCAGATCGGCGCGGATCGGCCCGGTGCGCGGCTGCACGGCATCGCCGTACTTCTTGTTCAATTGCGCGCGGACGTAGGTGTGCAGCGCGACATAGAGAGGCTTGGTTTCGGTCCACAGGCGCTCGGTCATCGCGGTGAATTCTTCCGGGCTCATGTCATAGCCCGAACGCCACATCGCGCCGACATTGTCGAAGCCAAGTTCCTTGGCGCCGTCGTTGGCGATGCCCACCATCTTGGCGTAATCGTCCTTCATCGGCGCACCGACATTGTCGTGCCAGCTTTCCCACATTTCCTTGAGTTCGGCCGGCGTGCGTTCGGGGTTGCCCATCTCGGCTTCGATATCGCTGCCGTTGATCGGCTTACCGTTCAGCGTGCCCTTGCCCTTGCCGTAGAGGCTGTTGAGCCGGGTTGCGATCTCGTTCAGCTCGGTCGCGGCGCCGGGCGTGGTCGGCGCGGGCAGGACGAGGCCGTTGCGCATGATGTTGAGCTTGCGCACGACATCGGCATCGAGCCCGGGGACTTCGGCATAGCGCGCCGAAAGCAGTGCGTATTTCACGCTCTTCTCGGTGCCGACCGCATTGATGCGCGCGGCCATCGCGTCGGTGTCTTCGGTGATGTAGGTGCTGTTGACCCAGTTCACCTGACTGGCTTCGACGGTGTAATCGAACAGGTCCTTTTCAGCGGAAGCGACAAATTGCCTGGCGCCTTCGGCGGTCAGCGGGAATGGCAGATCGGTGGCAGCCGGCGCGGGCGCAGCGGCAGGCGCGGCGGTCTGCGCGCTCGCCGGCACGGCAATGCTCGCCGCGGCCAGTGCGGCCAGCGAAGGCATGAGAAGCTTGGGAAGAAGTTTCATCAGATCAGATCCTGTCAGTCGGAAAGGCGTCTCGGAAGTAGCGTGTGAACCTGTGCCGCACCTGAATCAAGTTGCGAGAAAATCGACGATTGCCTTGCCGAATTCGGGCTTGGTCACGGAATTCATGTGGTTGCCGGGCACTTCGATATAGCGCGCATCGGGCAGCCGCGCGGCAAGATCGGGGGCCGAGCCATTGTCGTGGTCATCCGCGCCGCAGATCACGGCCGCCGGCATCGTGATATTGGCCAGCATCGCGAGGTCGAAATCGCCCATCGCATCGAGCAGCAGGCGCGCGGCGATCCGGTCGACCCCTTGCGACTTGAGGAAGGTGCGCGCGGTATAGGCAGGATCGCCCGGCTTGATCGTGTCGAATTCATCGATCACGCGCTTGAAATGATCGGCACGGCGCTGCCAGCCGTCGAGCCCCGCCACGCCCATGCCGCAGATCGCCAGGCGGCGCGGCTCGAGGATCCCGTGCGCGGTCGCATGGATCGCGGTGCGCGCGCCCAGTGAAAAGCCGACGAGGTCGTATTCGCCGGGTGCAAGACCGAAATGATCGGCCACCGCCGCCGCATCGCGCACCAGCACGCCCCGGGGGTATGCAGCCGGATCGTGCGGCGCGGCGCTTTGCCCGTGCACCCGCAGATCGGGCATGATCGCCCGCATCCCCGCCGCGGCCAGCGCCGCGCCGTGGCCCCACTTGATCCAGTTCATCGTCGCGGAAGAAAACAGACCGTGAAGCAGGATGACTGGCCGCCCCTCCCCTTCGATGTGGATCGCAAGGCTGGTGCCGTCGAAGCTGCCCAAATGCTGGATTTCGCTTGTCATGCCGGGGCTGCTAGCCCGGTTCGCGGCACAGTTCCAGCATGCTCGTCCGCGTCGCACATGGCGATCGGCTCGCCTCGGCGGAAATCTGGATCAGTCCGTTGGCGTGCCTGTCTGCTACGTGGAGGCGGGCGGCGATGATCGCCTTTGCCGACAATGGCTATCTGCTGATGCGGATCAAGCGCGCCGCCGCGCAGCTTGCGCTACCGATGCGCCGCCTTTGCGCGCGTGTTGGCCCGGCGGCTCTGTCGGAATAGCGATCAGCGAAAGAAGCACTGCGTCCCGGCGTAAAGCATCTCGACCTTGTCGCCCGCAATGAACCCGCCGATCTTGGGGCCGAGCGCGAATTCCTCGCCCAGCGTGCTGGCTTCGACCTTGGCAAAACCTCGCGCCGCTTCGACCTCGCTGCGTGCCGTGCCAACCTGCACCGCGCCCGGCAGGCGGATCACGCCCTTGCTCGCAGCATCGCCGTCGCGCGGCGCGTGCCAGTTCCAGCCGACCAGTCGGCCCTCCTGGAAATGCGCGGTGAGCCCGCCGGCAAAATCGGTAAAAGTGATCGGGCCTGCCCCGCATTCGGGATTTTCGCCGCTGCGCTGCACCGGCCCGAGCGCCTTGACCAGCGCGGCTTCGACTTCGGTCTGCCCGGCAGCGAAGTAGAAGCTTTCGGATGCCGCGGCCACGCCGTCGGCGCGCAGTTCGACCGCGTTGTCGGACAGCGGCGCGCTCTGGCTCTCGGGAGCGCGCTTGTCCGCCGGGTTGGGCACATCCCCGCTGTCGCAGCCCGCGATAGCCAAAGCCGCCGCGACTGCCATCAAACGCCACAGTTGGATCATATCTGCGCTCCCTCCTGCACTGGCAAACCGCCCTGCCCGCTCATCACTATAGGCACGTTGACAGGGGCCAACGGGCCAGCGGCTTAACCCTTCTTCAGGTGCCGCCGTCCGAGCAGTTCGGCAATCTGCACCGCGTTCAGTGCAGCGCCTTTGCGCAGATTGTCCGAAACCACCCACATCGTCAGGCCGTTCTCGACCGTCGGGTCTTCGCGCACGCGGCTGACGAAGGTGGCCGCATCGCCGACGCATTCGATCGGGGTGACGTATCCACCGTCCTCGCGCTTGTCGATCAGCATCACGCCGGGCGCTTCACGCAGGATGTCCATCGCGGCTTCGGCGGAAAGCTCGTTCTCGAACTCGATATTCACCGCCTCGGAGTGGCCCACGAACACCGGCACGCGCACGCAGGTCGCGGTCAGCTTGATCTTCGGGTCGAGGATCTTCTTGGTTTCGACCACCATCTTCCACTCTTCCTTGGTCGAGCCGTCGTCGAGGAAGGTGTCGATGTGAGGGATCACGTTGAAAGCGATCTGCTTGGTGAACTTGGCAGGCTCGACCGGATCGCCGACAAAGATCGCGCGGCTCTGCTGGAACAGCTCGTCCATCCCCGCCTTGCCCGCGCCGGACACCGACTGGTAGGTCGAGACGACCACGCGCTTGATCCCGGCGGCATCATGCAACGGCTTTAGCGCGACGACCAGCTGCGCGGTCGAGCAGTTGGGGTTGGCGATGATGTTCTTCGCGGTGTAACCGTCGATCGCATCGGGGTTTACCTCCGGCACGATCAGCGGCACGTCCGGGTCCATCCGGTAGAGCGAAGAATTGTCGATCACGATGCAGCCCGCAGCCGCCGCCTTGGGAGCATATTCCTTGGCCGGACCCGAGCCTGCGGCGAACAGCGCGATGTCCCAGCCGGCAAAGTCGAAATGCTCGATGTTCTTGCACTTGAGCATCTTGCCCGTGTCGCCGAACTCGACCTCGGTGCCGGTCGACCGCGGCGAGGCGACCGCGGCCACCTCGTCACACGGAAACTCGCGCTCGGCGAGGACCTGCATCATCTCGCGCCCGACATTGCCGGTCGCGCCGACCACTGCCACCCGGTAACCCACTTGGCATTCTCCTTGTAATTCGCAGACGCGAGATAGCGCGCACTGGCCCATGCGCAAGCAGATTGGTGCCTGTGCAGACCTATACCTATTCGGGCGGGGTCACGCCGTGGGCTTCGAGGAAGCGGAAAATGCTGTTCCAGACGTGCGGGCCGATCTTGGGGCCGGACACGCGGTGGGTGTAGCCGGGATAGAGCATCATCTCGAACGGCGTGTTGCTTTCCTGAAGCACGCTGATGAGTTCGGATGCGTTTTCGAATACCACGTTGTCGTCCGCCATGCCGTGGATCAGCAGCAGCGGATCGGCGATCTTCGTCGCCTCGGGAATCGCGCTGGCTTTTTCGTAGGCTTGCGGCACTTCGCGCGGGTCGCCCATGTAGCGTTCGGTGTAGTGGGTGTCGTAAAGCTCCCACCGCGTCACCGGCGCGCCCGAAATCCCCGCGGCATAGAGGCCGGGATCGGCTTCGAGCTGTTTGAGCGTCATGTAGCCGCCATAGGACCAGCCATAGATCGCGATCTTGGCGGGATCGACGAAATCGAGACCCTTCAGGAACAGCGCGCCAGCCTTCTGGTCGCGCACTTCAGCGCTGCCCATCGCGCGGTAGAGCGGTTGCTCGAAATCGACCCCGCGATTAGCCGAGCCGCGGTTGTCGAGCACGAAATAGATATAGCCCTTGTCGACGATCGACTGTGCCAGCGCCCCGCCCCAGCCCTTGGTCACCATCTGCGGCCCCGGCCCGCCATAATGGCTGAAGAAGACGGGGTAACGCTTGCCCTTCTTCATCTTGGGCTTGAGCATCATCCAGTGCAGCGGGGTGCCGTCCTCGGCAGGGATTGTACCGAATTCGGGGGCGGTGTGCCCGGCAAGGAACGGCGCGTAAGGGTGGCTGCCCGTAACCGCATTCTCCTCGACCCAGGTCAGCCGTTCTCCGGTGGGGGAGGCCAGATAGCTTTGCGGCGGCTGGTTGGCGGACGAACGGGTGATGAACAGTGCCTGCCCGCGGCTGTCCATCGTCGCACCGTGGGTGAAGCCGGGCTCGGTGATCCGTTTGAAACTGCCGCGCGGATCGGCCAGATCGAAGCTGTAGACATGCTGTTCGAGCGCGCTCTCCTCGCTCGTCGCGGTCAGGAACACCAGCCCGGCCGCCTCGTCCACACCGACAAGCCCGGTGACCACCCAGTTGCCGCTGGTGAGTTGCTGGTAGCTCGCCCAGCCGTCCTGCGCGCGGTAGCGGTAGAAGTGGCCGAACCCGTCACGCTCGCTCCACCACAGCAGCGACCCGTCAGCGAGAAACTTGTAATTGTCAGACAGGTTGATCCAGTAGCCGACGCCCTTGGCCGCGCCCGCGTGCTCTTCCTGCACGACCACCTCGGTTGCCCCGGTGGCCGGATCGACCCGCAGCATGTCCAGCCATGTCTGCGCGCGGTTCTGGCGCTGAACGTAGAGCCTGCCATCGGGCGCCCAATCGACCCGCGCGACATAGATGTCGTTCGGGTTTTGGGGATTGTAATAGGCGGCGTCCTGGTGGCTGGCGAGATCGACCTTGACGCTGTTCGTTCCGTCGGGGTTCATCACGAAAAGTTCGACAATGGCATTGTCGGTGCCCGCCGCCGGGTAGCGCTGGTCGAAGACCTTGGTGCCCTTGGCCCCGATCGCCGCGCGAGTGACGATGCCCACGCCCGTCTCGTCGGTACGCTGGACGACGATGCGCGTGTCATCGGGGCTCCACCAATAGCCGGCGGTGCGGTGCATCTCCTCCTGCGCGACGAATTCGGCCTCGCCCCAGCGGATCGTCTCGGCCTCGCCCGCGGGCGTGATCGGCCTGGCCTCACCGCCCACGGGCCCGACCCACAGCCGCCGATCGCGCACAAAGCTGACCGAAGCCCCCTTGGGCGACAATTTCGGATTGAGCTCGGTGCCCTCGGTATCGGTCAGCTGCGTGACGCTGCCATCGAGCCGCGCGAGGAACAGATCGCCGTCGAGCGGCACCAGAACCCCCTTGCCGTCGCTCGCCCACTGGTAGCTGATGATGCCCTTCAGCCCCGCGACCCGCGCGCGTTCGCGCTGCATTTTTTCATCCTCAGACAATTCGCGGCCCGAGCCGAGCTTTTCGGAATCGACCAGCATCCGCCATTCACGGGTGGCAATGTCATAGCCCCACAGGTCATAGCGGTCGCGATCGTCGGCGCGGTTGCGCAGCAGCGTGAGAAAGCGTCCGTCGGGCGACAGCTTGACCTGCCGCGGGGCTGGCCCGTCGAGCCCGGGGGAGGCGAAGACGCGCTCGAAGGTCAGCGCAGGCGCAGCCTCAGCCATGATGGGCGTCTCCGCCAGCACGGGGGCCGTGAGGCAGGTGGTGAGACACAGGGCAACCGCAGCAAGAACCGAACGCATTCAAAGCTCACCTCGTGATATCGTGCCGCCGGAAGAGCGACTGGCCAGCGTTCCTCGCAACCGCGCGGACGAATGGCAAGCACAGAGCGCGGCTTGCGCAAACGAAAAGGGCGGCGCCTTGCGGCACCGCCCTTCGTGTTTCGGAATCCGAAAAAGCCTTACGCCTTGGGCGCAGGTGCCTTGCGCTCGACGATACGTGCGCTCTTGCCGGTGCGGCCGCGCAGGTAATAGAGCTTCGCACGGCGCACCACGCCGCGGCGCACCACGGTGATGCTTTCGACGATCGGCGAATAAAGCGGGAAAACGCGCTCGACGCCTTCACCGAAGCTCATCTTGCGCACGGTGAAGTTGGAACCCATGCCGCGGTTCGAACGGGCGATCACGACGCCTTCGTAGTTCTGAACACGCTCACGGTTGCCTTCCTTCACCTTCACGCCGACGCGGACGGTGTCGCCTGCGCGGAATTCGGGGATGTCCTTGCCGGACTTGGCGATTTCTTCGGCTTCAATCTGCTGGATCAGGTTCATGGCCTGCGTTCCTTGTCTTTCGCTGCGCGCCAGAGGCAGGTTGGACCCGAGCGCCCTCATGGCGCTCCCACAAGTCCGGCCTGCGTAACCGTGTGTCTTCCTCGCTTCTTGCCTTGCGCCAAGCCGCGATCTTCGCATGATCCCCCGATCGCAACACTTCAGGGATCGTGCGCCCGTCCCATTCCTGGGGCCGGGTGTAGTGCGGATATTCGAGAAGGCCGTTTTCGTACGACTCCTCGGTCCCGCTGGAAGCGGCGCCCATTACGCCGGGAATGAGGCGAATGCAAGCATCAAGGATGGTCAGCGCGGCCATCTCGCCGCCCGACAGAACGATGTCGGCAAGGCTGACCTGCTCGATCTCGGGCCGGGCGTCGAACAGGCGTTCGTCAAAGCCTTCGAACCGGCCGCACAGGATGACGACGCCGGGGCCGGCGGCAAGTTCGCGGATACGCTGCTGCGTGATCGGCCGCCCGCGCGGGGTCATCGCGAGGACAGGGCGTCCGGCAAGCTGTGCGCTGTCCAGTGCGCGCGCCAGCACATCGCATTTGAGCACCATCCCCGCCCCGCCGCCAGCGGGCGTATCGTCGACCGTGCGGTGCTTGTCGGTGGCGAAGTCGCGGATCTGGATCGTTTCGCACCCCCATTTGCCGTCCGCCAGCGCGCGGCCTGCAATGGATGCGCCCAGCGGCCCGGGAAACATCTCGGGATAGAGCGTGAGGATGGTGGCGGCGAAGGTCATTCAGTCGAAGGTTCCGGGATCGGCATTGACTTGGCCACGCCGCGTCACGACCAAGGCAAAGGGGAAGGCGAGCGCGGCAAAGATGGCAGTGCCCACCAGCAATGAAATGACCGACACGACCCCGTTGCCCGCATCGATCACCGCAACCACTGCCGGAATCGTCAACAGGATCCCCAGCGCCGCCGCCGAATAGGCTGCGCGCCGGACAGGCGTGCTGTGTCTGAAAACAAAATTGGCAAGGAAACCGGACAGCATCGCCGCGATTGCATAAATGCCGAGAGCGATGATGCCAAACATTACCAGCATCGCAATCCCCTTCCCTCCCCGCGCCGAAAACAGTGCCAACGCAGCGGCGGCGATGGCGGTGGCAACGTTCGACGCGTCAACTTTCGTTGAAATCGGCGTTGATGACCAGACGACTGTCGTCCCATTCGATTACCGCCGCGGGCGTCATCGGGACCATGAAGGTTTTCGGCCCCTTTTCGGGAACCGGATCGCGGGTGATTTCGATGATGTCGGTTGCGCCGAAGTTCTCGATCGCGAGCACGCTGCCCACCGCTTCGCCCGCGTCGGTGACGACCGGCAGGCCGAGCAGATCGGCGTGGTAGAATTCGCCTTCGCCCAGCGGCGGCAGCGCATCGCGCGGGACGGTCAGCACCGTGCCGCGCAGTTTTTCGGCATCCGCGCGCGAGGTGCTTTGTGCAAGCCGGGCAACCGCCCCGCCCTTCCCGTCCTCGCGGATTTTCAATAGCGTCAATGCGCCGTCATTGAAGCTTTTCTGGCTGGCGAGCGTCGCGATGCCTTCGCCGAACAGCTTCAGACGCACCTCGCCCGCCACCCCGTGTGCGCCGGCAATCGCGGCAAGGGTGACGGGCGCGGGGCTCATGGCTTAGCCTTCGGCCTGTTCGTCGCCGGCAGCGGGCGCTTCTTCGGCAGCCGGAGCGGCCGCAGCAGCCTTGGCTTCTTCTTCAGCCGCGCGCTTGGCTTCTTCGGCTTCGGCGATCTTGGCAGCACGCTCTTCAGCACGCTCCTTGGCCTTTTCGCCCTGCTCGCCCTTCTTGGGGTTGTTGCGGGCGGCGCGCTCCTTGATGCCGGCCGCATCGAGGAAACGGGCAACACGGTCGGTCGGCTGCGCGCCGACGCCGAGCCAGTAACGCGCGCGGTCTTCGATCAACTTGACGCGCTCGGGGCTGTCCTTGGCGAGAACGGGGTTATAGGTCCCGATCTGCTCAAGATACTTGCCGTCGCGCGGGCTGCGGCTGTTGGCGACGACGATGCGGTAGTAGGGACGCTTCTTGGCACCGCCGCGCGAAAGCCGGATGGAAATCGACATGTGATGTTACCTTTCGAGTGAATTGAATTTTTGAACTGAAACGATTGATCGAAAACTATTTCTTGCGGGGCAAGCCAGGAAGCCCGGGCGGAAGACCGCCGCCGGTGCCGCCCAATCCGGGGAAGCCGCCGGGGCCGCCAAGGCCTGGCATTCCCCCCATCGGACCGCCCGCGCCGCCCATGCCGCCACCGCCGCCGAGCATTGCAGCCAAGCCCTTGAGCCCGCCCATCTTCTTGATTTGCTTCATCGCGCGGGCCATTTCCTGGTGCATCTTGAGCACCTTGTTGACCGTCTGCACGTCGGTTCCGCTGCCCGCCGCAACGCGCTTCTTGCGCTTGGCGTTCATCAGATCGGGATTGGCGCGTTCCTTGGCGGTCATCGAGCCGATGATCGCTTCCATGTGAACCAGCACCTTGTCGTCCATCCCGGACGAAGCCATCGCCGCCTTGGCTTTCTTCATGCCCGGCATCATGCCCGCGAGCATGCCGAGGCCGCCCATGTTGCGCATCTGCTTCAACTGCATGGCGAGGTCGTTGAGGTCGAACTTCCCCTTTTCGAGGTTGCGCGCGAGCTTTTCGGCGTCCTCTTCCTTGATCGTCGCGGCCGCGCGTTCGACCAGGCTGACAACGTCGCCCATGCCGAGGATGCGGTCGGCGACCGATCCGGGGCGGAAGGGCTCGATCGCGTCGAGCTTTTCGCCGGTGCCGGCAAACTTGATCGGCTTGCCCGTCACGGCACGCATTGACAGCGCCGCGCCGCCTCTGGCGTCGCCGTCCATGCGGGTGAGGACCACGCCGGTCAGCGGCACTTCGCTGGTGAAGGACTGCGCAACGTTGACCGCGTCCTGCCCGGTGAGCGAATCGACCACCAGCAGCACTTCGTTGGGGGCCGACACGCCGGCAACAGCCTTCATCTCGGCCATCAGCGCGTCGTCGACATGCAGGCGGCCCGCGGTGTCGAGCAGCAGCACGTCGAAATTCTGGAGACGCGCGGCTTCCATCGCCCGGCGCGCAATGTCGACCGGCTGCTGGCCTGCCACGATCGGTAGCGTCGCCACGTCGACCTGACCGCCCAGCACCGCCAGCTGCTCCTGCGCAGCCGGGCGATTGACGTCGAGCGACGCCATCAGCGCCTTCTTGCCATGACGTTCGCGGATCAGTTTCGCCAGCTTGGCGGTGGTCGTGGTCTTGCCCGAGCCCTGCAGGCCGACCATCATGATCACGACCGGCGGCTTGGCATCGAGACGAAGGCCTTCGACCTCTACCCCGCCGAGCGTTTCGACCAGCTCGTCATGGACGATCTTGATGACCATCTGCCCCGGCGTAACCGAGCGCAATACATCCTGACCGATCGCCTTTTCGGTGACGGCATCGATGAAACGGCGGGCAACGGGGAGCGCAACGTCGGCTTCGAGCAGTGCGATCCGGACTTCGCGCATCGCATCGCGCACATCCTGCTCGCGCAGCGCGCCGCGGCCCTTGAGGCGATCGAAGACCCCTCCCAACCGGTCTGACAGCGTGTCGAACATCGCCTTGCGTCTCCTGCCGGACACCGCAGCGCCCGAAAAATGCGAAAAACGCCGGCGGACGAAACCTCGTCGGCCAGCGTTGCGAAACAGCGCCCCCGAGGGGCTGCGTATTCCGACTTTGATCAGGATGACTGGTGGAGCCTAGCGGGATCGAACCGCTGACCTCAACACTGCCAGTGTTGCGCTCTCCCAGCTGAGCTAAGGCCCCGAGCCAGTCATCATGCGAAGCAGAGCGTTGTGCTCTGCCTGCGGGAGGCGGCCATTAGAAGGGCCTCCTCCCGCTTGCAAGCAAAAAAATCAGTTTTCGTCACCGTCGTCGTCACCGGTGCCGGTGGCAACGCCCAGATCGTCGTCGCCGCCGAGGTCGACGTCGTTGTCGGGCGAATCGTCGTCCTCGTCGATGTCCTCGATGTCTTCCAGATCGTCGATCGCGTCATCGCCGCCCAGATCGGCGTCGGCATCGACATCGGCCTTCTTCTGCACTTCCTCGAAGGGAATCGGCTGCTTGGACTTGAGCACGGGTTCGGGCGACCAGGTTTCGCCGCATTCGATGCAGGCGACCGGGTTGTCCTTGCCGAGATCGTAGAAACGTTCCCCGCACTTCGGGCAGGTACGCTTAGTACCCCATTCGGGCTTGGCCATTGTTATTCCTCAATCAGGGCCAGCCCTCAAGGCAGGGCGGGCCGAACAGCTGCAAATCGGTGGGCGGATTGATCGCAAAACTTGGGTTCCGGCAAGCGCTTTATCAAGAGCCCGGCGGTCAAACGCGGCGCGCCTTGCCAGAAGCGCGGGGCGCTGTCAAAGACCGGCGCCTTATGACGAGCCACACTTTTGCAGCCGCCGGCCCCTTGCGCGGCACGATCCGCGTGCCGGGCGACAAGTCGATCAGCCACCGATCGCTGATGTTTGCCGGCCTTGCGGTCGGACGCAGCCGGATCACCGGATTGCTCGAGGGCGAAGACGTGCTCGCAACCGCCGCGGCGATGCGGGCGTTCGGCGCGCAGATCGCGCGCGAAGGCGACGGGACGTGGGTGGTCGACGGGGTCGGTGTGGGCAGCCTGCTCGAACCCGCTCAGGCGCTCGACATGGGCAATTCGGGCACGTCGACACGGTTGCTCATGGGTCTGGTTGCGAGCCACGCGATCACCGCCACCTTCACCGGCGACGCCAGCCTTTCGGGCCGTCCGATGAAGCGCGTGATCGATCCCTTGTCGTTGATGGGCGCATCATTCGAGGCGAGCGCGGGCGGCACCCTGCCCCTCATGCTGCGCGGTGCCAGCCCCGCCGTGCCGATCACCTACCGCCTCCCCGTCGCCAGCGCGCAGGTCAAAAGCGCGGTGCTGCTGGCCGGGCTCAACACGCCCGGCATCACCCGCGTGATCGAGCCGGTCGCGACCCGCGATCATACCGAGCGGATGCTCACCGGTTTCGGCGCAAAACTCGAAGTGGGCGAGGAAGGCGGCGAAACCGTGATCGCGATCCACGGCGAGGCCGACCTCAAGCCGATGGACGTGGTGGTGCCGGGTGATCCGTCGTCGGCGGCCTTCTTCATGGTCGCGGCCAGCATCGTTCCGGGCAGCGACCTCACGATCCTCAATGTCGGCCTCAACCCCACCCGCGCAGGATTGCTGCAGGTGCTGCGCCAGATGGGCGCGGATATTGCGGAAGTGAACCCGCGCGAGGTTGGCGGGGAGCCGGTGGCGGACCTGCGCGTGCGCCATGCGCCGCTGACCGGGATCGATGTCGATCCGGCCATCGCGCCTGCGATGATCGACGAGTTTCCGGTGCTGTTCGTTGCCGCCGCACTTGCCCAAGGCACTACGCGAACCACGGGCCTCGAAGAACTGCGCGTCAAGGAAAGCGATCGGCTCGCCGCGATGGCCGCCGCGTTGACGCTGGCAGGCGCGCGGGTCGAGGAACACGACGACGGCCTGACGATCCATGGCACCGGCGGCGAGCCGCTGTCCGGCACGCCGGCGGGCGCAGATGTTGCGACCCGCCTCGACCACCGCATCGCGATGAGCATGGCGGTGGCAGGCCTCGTCAGCCGCAGCGGCGTAAGCATCGACGACACCAGCCCGATCAACACCAGCTTCCCCACCTTCATGGGCCTGATGGCCGAGGCATCCGCGGCATGACCATCCCGATGGACTGGCCCAGCCTCGTCGGCTTTGCCGGCACCGCGTGCATCATTGCCGCCTATGCCTATCTGACGCTGGCCAAGCAGACCAATCCCTATGTGCTGCACAGCACCAACCTTTTGGGCGCGGCGTTGCTGACGGTATCGCTGATCTACCACACCAACTGGGCCAGCCTTGTGCTCGAATTCTTCTGGGCGGCGATTGCACTGACCGGGCTGGTGCGCGCGTGGCTGACGCGCGGGAAGGATGCGACGTGATCATCGCGGTCGATGGCCCCACTGCGAGCGGCAAGGGCACCATCGCCAAGGCGCTTGCGGCGCATTTCGGGCTGCCGCTGCTCGATACCGGCCTGCTTTACCGCGCGGTCGGGCGCCAGGTGGAGCTGGCCGGCGGCAATCCGGACGATCCGGCAACCGCACTTGCCGCGTGCAATTTTCCCCCTGCCCTGCTCAATGACGACAGCCTGCGCACCGAGGCAGCGGGCGGTTATGCCAGCCGCGTGTCGGTGCATCCCGAAGTGCGCGAGGCGCTCTATCAGCGCCAGCGCGCCTTTGCGCTGCAACCGGGCGGCGCGGTGCTCGACGGGCGCGATATCGGCACCGTGATCGCGCCCGAGGCCGAGGTGAAGCTCTACATAACCGCCAGCGTCGCCGCGCGCGCGCACCGGCGCTGGCTGGAGATGACGGGCCGCGGGCTCGATGTGGCGCTGGCCGATATCGAACGCGATATCGCGGCGCGCGATGCGCGCGACATGGGCCGCGCCGATGCCCCGCTCAAGGCTGCGCCTGACGCGCTCGTGCTCGACACCACCCATTTCGCACGCGAAGCGGCGATCGAGGCCGCGATCAAAGCGGTAGAGGCGCGAGCGGCTGCGCACTGATTGCTTTCCTACCCGCTAATATGGCGCAACACTTGCGCCCGTGAACAATGCCCCTGCCCCCGCCCCGTTTGCGCGCCATTTGACGGCACCCGTTTGGCGGAAGACTTTTCCTGTTCAGGACACTGTCTCATGTGTCTCCAACACAGCGCGCACCGAAGGGCGCAAAGGGCGAAATGCCTTGCCTTTTGCCCCGCTTTCGCCTAGGCGCGCCCGGTTCAATCCGATCATCATGGTTTGAAAGAACCTGCACGTCAGCATGGGGCTGCGCGCAGAAGTCTGCCTCTTGCCCCGCCAGCCTGCGCAATCGTGCACGGGAAGCGGTGAAAGACCCCGGAAAAACCGGCGGCCGGTAGCACAACGAAACAGGACCTCGTTCCACTATGGCAAGTCAAATGCCCACCCGCGCTGATTTCGAAGCGCTCCTCAACGAACAGCTCGGCGGCGCCGGCGACGAAGGCTTCGAAGGCCGCGTCGTCAAGGGCACCGTCACCGCGATCGAAAACGGCTTTGCCGTGATCGACGTCGGCCTCAAGAGCGAAGGCCGCATCTCCCTCAAGGAATTCTCGCGCGGCGAAGACGACCACGGCCTGACCGTTGGCGGCGAAGTCGAAGTCTTCGTTGACCGCGTCGAAAACGCCGACGGCGAAGCCATGCTGTCGCGTGACCGCGCCCGCCGCGAAGCTGCTTGGGACAAGCTCGAAAACGAATTCGGCGAAGGCAAGCGCGTCGAAGGCCGCATCTTCGGCCGCGTCAAGGGCGGCTTCACCGTCGACCTCGACGGCGCCGTCGCGTTCCTCCCCGGCAGCCAAGTCGACATCCGCCCCGTGCGCGACGTCACCCCGCTGATGGACGTGCCGCAGCCCTTCCAGATCCTCAAGATGGATCGTCGCCGCGGCAACATCGTGGTCTCGCGCCGTGCGGTTCTCGAAGAAACCCGCGCCGAACAGCGCAGCGAACTGATCAACGATCTGGTCGAAGGCCAGGTGATCGACGGCGTCGTCAAGAACATCACCGACTACGGTGCGTTCGTCGACCTCGGCGGCATCGACGGCCTGCTGCATGTCACCGACATGAGCTACAAGCGCGTCAACCACCCCAGCGAAGTGATCGCCATCGGCGACACCGTGAAGGTGCAGATCGTCCGCATCAACGCCGAAACGCAGCGCATCAGCCTTGGCATGAAGCAGCTTGAAAGCGATCCGTGGGATGGCGTTGCCGCCAAGTACCCGGTCGGCATGAAGCTGACGGGCCAGGTGACCAACATCACCGAATACGGCGCCTTCGTCGAACTGGAAGCAGGCATCGAAGGCCTCGTCCACGTCAGCGAAATGAGCTGGACCAAGAAGAACGTCCACCCGGGCAAGATCGTCTCGACCTCGCAGGAAGTCGACGTGATGGTGCTCGAAGTCGACAGCGACAAGCGCCGCATCAGCCTCGGTTTGAAGCAGGCCCAGCGCAATCCGTGGGACGAGTTCGCCGAGAAGCACCCGGTCGGCACCGAAGTCGAAGGCGAAGTCAAGAACGCCACCGAGTTCGGCCTGTTCATCGGTCTCGATGGCGACGTCGACGGCATGGTCCACATGTCGGACATCGCCTGGGGCATCTCGGGCGAGGACGCGCTGGCGCTTCACCGCAAGGGCGAAATGGTCAAGGCGATCGTGCTCGATGTCGATGTCGACAAGGAGCGCATCAGCCTCGGCATGAAGCAGCTCGAAAAGGGTGCACCTTCGGCTGAAGGCGCGACCAGCGGCGGTTCGCTTCGCAAGAACCAGACCGTCACCGTCACCGTGCTCGAAGTCCGCGATGGCGGCCTCGAAGTGCAGGTTGGCGAAGACGGCGCGACCGGCTTCATCAAGCGTTCGGATCTCGGCCGCGACCGTGACGAGCAGCGTCCTGACCGTTTCCAGGTCGGCAGCAAGCTCGACGCGATGGTGATCGGCTTCGACCGTTCGAAGAAGCCCAACTTCTCGATCAAGGCGCGTCAGATCGCCGAAGAAAAGGAAGCGGTTGCACAGTTCGGTTCGTCGGATTCGGGCGCCTCGCTCGGCGACATCCTTGGCGCCGCGCTCAAGAAGGGTAGCGAATAAGGATCGGCGGGGCGCTCGCCTTCCCGGTGAGCGCCGCCGACCAGACAGGAAGGCCCGCCTGCCCCGTGCAGGCGGGCCTTTCCTATTGGAAGCAGCGTGGGTAGGATCGCAGGCATGATCCATGTTCACCAGTTCCCCTGCCTCAGCGACAATTACGGCTATCTTGTCCATGACACGGACAGCCATGAAACCGTGGCAATCGATACGCCCGATGGCGGCGAGTATCTGCGCCAGGCCGAACTGAAAGGCTGGCGGATCACGCAAGTCTGGAACACGCACTGGCACCCCGATCACGCGGGCGGCAACGCGGCGATCAAGGCCGCGACCGACTGCACGATCACCGCACCCGCCGAGGTTCAGGGCCGCTTTCCTGTCGACCGGGTTGTGGTCCACGGCGACACCGCGACAATCGGCGCAGCCGAAGCGCGCGTGATCGACGTGTCGGGCCACACCAACGGCCACATCGCCTTCCACCTTCCCGGCGCGGGCATCGCCTTCGTCGGCGATTCAGTGTTCGCGCTGGGCTGCGGACGGATGTTCGAAGGCGAGCCTGCACAATTCTGGGCAAGCCTCTCGCGGATCAAGGCGCTCCCGCCCGAAACGCAGCTTTATTGCGCCCACGAATACACCGCATCGAATGCGAAGTTCGCGCTTCACGCCGATCCCGATAACGCCGCATTGCAGGCCTACGCGGCGGATATCGCAGCCAAGCGCGCGAATGGCGAATGGACCGTGCCCACCACGCTCGAACGCGAGCTGGCGACCAATCCTTTCCTGCGCGCCGATGAGCCTTCGCTGATGGCGCGGTGGGGCGGGAACACCCCGGAGGAGACCTTCGCCGCGCTGCGCGCTGCCAAGGACAGTTTCTGACGCGATGCAGGCGCTGAGGGTCGATCATCTGTCGGGGGATCTGTCAGGCGTCAGCCTCGCCGACATTCCCACCCCGGCCCGCGCTCCGGGCGAGGTTCTGGTTCGTGTGCGCGCCGCATCGCTCAATTTCCCCGACCTGTTGATGACCCGCGGGGATTATCAGTTCAAACCGCAAGCGCCCTTCACCTCCGGACTCGAATTTGCCGGTGAGGTGATCGAAGCCGACGCGGACAGCGGCTTTGCCCCCGGTGACCGCGTGATGGGCGGCAACAAGACCGGCGCCTTTGCCGAATGTGCGAGCGTCCCTGCGGGCAAGCTGTCGCCAATGCCTGCAGGCATGGACTTTCCCGCCGCAGCGGCGCTGGGTGCCGCCTATTCGACCGCGTTCACCGGCCTCGTCGAACTGGGCGCTTTGCAGGAAGGCCAATGGGTGCTGGTCCACGGGGCAAGTGGGGGCGTAGGTCTGGCGGCCTGCGATCTCGCCCGCGCCTTGGGCGCCAGAGTGATCGCGACGACCGGATCGCTTGCCAAATCGGAACGGATCGCCGCGCTGACCGGGGCTGATGCCGTCATCGAAGCAGCGGGAAGATTTCGCGAACAGGTTGCCGATCTCACCGGCGGCGCGCTTGCGGACATCGTGTTCGATCCGGTCGGCGGGGATGTGTTCGACGAATCGACCCGCTGTGTTGCTTTTGCGGGCAAGCTGATCGTGGTCGGTTTCACCAGCGGGCGGATCGCCGAGGTGTCCACCAATATTCCGCTGATCAAGGGGTTCAGCATCATCGGCCTTCGCGCGGGCGAGTATGCGCGCCGGCTGCCCGAACGCGGGCGCGTGATCCAGCGTGCGATTGCCCGATTGGCAGAGAGCGGCGCGATCGCTCCTGCCATCGATCGCACCCTGCCCCTCTCGCGCTGGCGCGAAGCGTTCGGCGCGATGGCCAATCGCGAACTGGTGGGCAAAGTCGTGCTGGTGCCGGGCGCGTGATCCGCAAACAAAAAGGGCGGCCCCGAAAGGCCGCCCTCTTGAGTACGTCGGATGATCTGAACCGATCAGAGCGAGGCGATCACCTCATCCGCCAGGCGGCGATCGGCAGCGCTGTCATGCGAGCGGGCGATCAGCACCTTGGACGCGGCCGCCGCAGCGGTCACCGCGCGAGCCTTGACCTCGGCCACCGCAGCGCGTTCGGCGGCGGCGATCTTGTCTTCGGCCATCTTCTGGCGGCGCGCGACCATCGCATCGCTGTCAGCTTCGGCCTTGGCGAGGATCGCTTCGGCCTCGTTGCGCGCTCCGGCCAGCATCGCTTCTGCGTCTTTCTCGGCCGAAGCGATCTTGGCGGCATATTCCGCGCGCAGGCCTTCGGCTTCGGCGCGGAGCGTCTTGGCTTCATCGAGCGCGGCGCGGATTGCCGCGATCTTGTTGTCGAGCCCGCCGGTGATGATCCCGGGAACCTTCTTCCACACGAACACGGCGAGCAGCACGCTCATCGCGAGCGCGACCCACTGGTAGGTGTCGATCCCGAAAACACTCGGCTCGGCATGCGCCGCTTCGGCACCGGCCGCAGCAAGCAGGGTCACAATATCAGCCATGCGCCATGACCTCCTTGACCGCAGCCTGAGCGGCGGCGGGTTCGACATCGGCGCCGGCCACGCGCGCGACGATGTCACGTGCGGCTTCGGCGGCAACGCCTTCGATTTCGGCCATCGCGCTGTTGCGGGCCGCAGCGATGCCTGCTTCGGCTTCGGCGAGACGCGCATCGAGACGCGCCTGCACCTCGGCAAGCTTGGCCGCGTTGGCCGCTGCTGCCTTGGCCTTGGCTTCCCCGATCACACCCTGGGCCGCGGCCCGGTTGGCGTTTTCGCGGCTGCGCCAGGCGTCTTCGTCGCTGTTGGCAGCGTCGCGCGCAGCCTGGGCTGCGGCGAGGTCGCCGGCGATCTGGCCGTCACGCATCTCGACCGTGCCGAGGATCTTGGGCACCATTCCAAGGCCGACCACCACGAAGGTGAGGCCGAAGAACACCAGCAGCCAGAACACCTGACTGGTCAGGAATTCCGAGATTTGTTCGATCTGAGGCATGATAAACCTTTAGCCGGAACGCCATTGAGCCCACCTGCCGGACATGCAGGGAACACTCCCCCGCGCTGCCCGGCAGGCGTACGATCTTCTTAGTTGAAGATCAGCAGAACGGCGATCACGAAGGCCAGCAGGCCGAGAAGTTCGGCAGCCGCGAAGCCGATGAACAGGCGACCCTGCTGGCCGTCGGCAGCACCCGGATTGCGCAGCGCGCCTTCGAGGAACGAGGCGAACACGTTGCCCACGCCGAGCGCGGCAAGGCCAGCGCCAATCGCCGCGAGACCGGCACCGAGAAGAGCTGCAGCTTGTGCGTCCATGGTATTAAACTCCGTTCAAATTCTGATTGTTGTCGATGGTAGTGAAGAAAGCCGCGAAGCTCTCAGTGAAGGTTTTCCGCGTCGTTGATGTACAGCGACGTAAGCAGTGCGAAGACGTAGGCCTGAATGCCTGCAACGAGGATTTCAAGCGCGCTGATCGCGACCATCAGGATGAAGCTCGGCACGCCGACCAGCACACCGAGGCCCGCGCCCGCGCTGCCGCCGGCGATCACGAAGCTCGCCAGCACCTTAAGCAGCACGTGCCCGGCCATCATCGCGACGAACAGACGCAGCGCGAGGCTGAAGGGCCGGACCATGAAGGACACGAGTTCGATCAGGCTGATCGGCGCTGCCAGAAACACCGGCGTGTTCGAGGGCCAGAACAGCGAGAAGAAGTGGAAACCATGCTTCCAGAAGCCGACGATCAGCACGATCGCGAAGCTCATGATCGCCAGCACACCGGTGGCGGTGAAGTGGCTGGTGAAGGTGAAGGCATGCACGTGCGGGATCAGCCCGAGCGGCACCAACCCCAGCAGGTTGCCGAACAGGATGAACATGAACAGCGTGAAGATATAAGGCACATACTTGCGCCCTGCCTTGCCGACATTGGCTTCGAGCAGGTCATCGATGAACCCGGTCATCGTTTCGACCGCCATCTGCCAGCGGCCCGGGACGAGCGAACGCTTCATGCCCCCGGCGACGAACAGGGTCACCAGGAGAGCGGTCACCGCCATCCACAGCGCGGAATTGGTGAACGCGATGCCAAATCCGTCGGCCAGTTGCCAATCGGCGCCCGCGATGGGCTCGATTGTGAACTGCTTCATCGGATCGACCTTGCCTTCTTCGGCTGCCACGATCGAAAGATCCTCAAATGTTTCACGTGAAACACGCCCGGAAAGGCGGGTCTGGAGGGGGTCTGGAAGGGGTCTAACCCCCCTCGACATCGCTCCTGGCCGCATCTTCGGGGCGCGTTTTCGCGCTCTGAACAATGGTTCTGAAAGCCGAAGCCGTTCCGAGGAACAACCCTGCCAACAGGCCCCAGGGCGCAATGTCGAACAATGCGTCAACCGCAAAGCCGATCACCAGACCGCCGATAATCCCCCCAAGAAGGCTGGCCAAGGCGCGGTTGCCGCTGCGATAATTCGCATCGACACCCTTCACCTGCGACCGGCTGCGTTGCTCTTCGCGCTCGCGTGCGACTGCAAGCCGCGCTTCGAGCGCGTCGATCCGCGCATCCTCGTGAATGGGTTCTCGGGCAGGTTTCTCGTCACTCATGGCTTGGTCCTTAAACGCAAGGACAGGCCACATGCAACAAGGTGCCCGCCGAGGGCGCCGCCCCCTTAGAAGGGGGGCAGTTTGGTGTCAACATCACGCGGCCCAGAGTTTTGTGCAGGTGCGAATTGTTTTGCACCGTTCGCCCCGCTCCGCGCGGCGATCAGGGGCAGCGCGGATCGCGGGTCGGCGCGGCGCCGGTGCGGGTCTGCCACGTGCCGTCGGGGGCACGGTATTTTTCGCCCGGCTCGGTGCGCATGATGAGTTCGCAGCCCGCGGTCAGCGCATAGGCTTCGAGCGTCTGCTTCTTTTCCTTGGCGCGTTCGGCATAGGTCGCGCGGCGCTTGATATTGATGTCGTCGACCAGCCGTTGCAGCGCGGGCGTCGCGATGCCGACGATCCCGAGGTAACCATCGGGCTGTTCGCCCACCTGCGCGGCGGCGCGCGCGGCGGCATAGGCGGGGTCGCGCTGCTGCTGTGCCAGCACCGGCCCCGCTGCGATCCCGATTGCGGCCAGCCCGGTCAGGGCGATCATTGCGGTCTTGTGCATCTTGCCTACTCCTGTCCCCGGCGCATCATCAGAAGATGTCGGGATTGTCCTCGATCGTGTTCGCCGCATCCTCGGCCAACGCCAGCACCACATCGGCCCTGATGTTGATATCGAGCTGGATCACGATCGGCTTGTCGGGGGCGGTCACATTGATGCACCCGGCAAGCAGCGCCAATCCGGCCAATGCAGCGATTGCCTTCACCCTGTTCCCCCTTTGCGCGATCGGACCTGTGCGGGTCTTCGCATTGCCGGGGGTCGGGGTCAATTTGACTGGTGGCATGGCAGAGCATCGCTTTCTGAAGGTTGAATGAGAAGGTGCCGGCGCGTTCACGGCACATCGGGTGCATTGGGATCGGGCGTGGCCGGCGCAGCGGCATCGGCGCGGGCGCGTTCGCGCGCGGCTTTCAATTTTTCGACCTGGCTGCGCACCTGGCTGTCCTCGAACAGGTCGAGCCAGGTTTCCGCCCCGCCCAGCCCGCGCGCGATCATCGCCAGCTGGCTGAAATTCTGCGAGCGGACGTTGATCCGGAACTGGATCGGCAACTTGGCAAGGCGGCGGGTGATGAAGTTCTGGCTGGTGCCCGCACCCTGCCGGATGCCGTCGAAATTGAAGCTGGTGACGATCTCCCCGGCCAGATCCCCGCCCAGCGTCACGTTCATTTCGCGGTAGTCGAGCGATCGGAGCGCGGAAAAGGCATAATTGCCCATCGCGCCGAGATTCTCATACGCCAGATCGCCCAGATAGGCGATATTGCCCCCGCCGGGCCGCGCGGTCAGCAGCCCGCCTTCGATCCGGCCGTTGCCATTGGCATCGAACACGATCGGCACGGTCCCGTCGAACACCCCGGTCGCCGACAGATTGGCAAGCTCCATCTGCGCCACGAAGGTCGCGGCATCGAGCCCTTCGATATCGAACACGTAGCGGCGCTCTTCCGGGCGGCTGAAATCCATTACCAAGGGCCGCATCGTCAGCGTGCCGCCCATGAAGGGGAAGCGCGCATCCTCCAGCGTCAATCGGTTGCGGTCGGCGAGCTCGAACTGGACAGTGCCGTCGAGCACCTCGATCCCCGGGTTGATTGCGCCGATCGTAAGTCGCTGGTCGGGCGCGGTGGTGAGGTTGAGCAGATCGGTGAACACCACCGTCCCCTTGACCCCGCGCACCGGGCCGAAGGCGGCGGCAAAATCGAACCCGTCGCTGGCGAAGCGTCCGCTGCTGGTGATTGCGCCGTCCGCCCAGTCGATCCGCCCCTCGCCCGAGACCGTGCCATCGGCAAAGGCGATCACGCCCTTGGCAAGGTCCGACAGATCCTCGGGCTGCAGGCGGCGGTCGAACAACAGGCCGGGGACGGTCAGCTGCGCGCCGCCGGTGGATGATGCGAGCGTGTGGCGAATCGCGACCTCGGCCACCAGCCGGCCTGATTCGCGGTGGCGCAGCAAGGCATCGGCGGTGATCCGGCCATCGGCGAGCGTCAGCTGCGCAGCATCCGCGGCAAGCGGCTTGAACCGCGCTTCGCCTTCGGCCGGCCGGTCAGACAACGTGAAGGCGGCATCGTCGATTCGCAAGGCGCCATTGGCAAAGCGCCAGCCGCCCGCGATGGTATCGAGATCGAACGGCACTGCTGCCAGCCGCGCGGTGCCGCCGGTGAAACTGCCTTGCGGCACTGCGCCGAGCCGGCCGGTCAGGCTTGCGGCGGAGATCCGCACCTCGCTGTCGCCGGTGCCGATCCGTGCGGCAACATCGGCCAGCATGAAGGGCGCAGGATAGCGCAGGCTGAGGCTGCGCGCGGACAGGCTTGCCGGGCTGTCGCCCAGCGTGCCGTTCAGCTCCACCGCATCGCTGCGCGCGGCAAGCCGCAGGCCGGAATCGTAAGCGAGCATCGGGCCGCGCCCTTCGGGGCACAGCGTGATTGCATCATTCGCCAGCGTCAGCCCCGACAGCGACAATTGCGCAAAACGGATCGGGGTGCAGCGCGTCCCCAGCATCAGGCCCGCATCGTGCGACCAGCGCCCTTCCAGCGGCAAGGCGAGATCGCGCACCATCCCGCCGGGCAGCACCCCGCTCGCCGCGGCCTGCCCGGCAAAGCGGATCGCGCCATCGGGCGCTGCGGTCAGCGTCAGGCGCGGAATTGCGAGGCGATTGGGCCCGGCGGCGTAATCGGCCATGCTCAGCCGCGCGGTCCATCCCCCGCCGCGGCTTTGCGCAATCCGGCCGTTGATCGCGGGCAGCCCTTCCCCGCCTGCCACCAGGCTGCCACCAAGCCCGCGGACCGCGCCGCCTTCCCATGCCGCATTGAGGCGCGACAGCGCGAGCACCCGCACGCCGCGGCGGCTCGACAGGGTGGCTTGCGGCACCACCAGCGAGGCAGAGCTACCCTTGTGACGAATGATCGCCTCGCCGCGCAGGCTGCTGCCGGTCAGCGCGCTCGACAAGGCGGTGCGCGCACGCGCCAGCAGCGGGGCGGCAAGCGTGCCGCCGGCCGAGCGTTCGAGCGCGGCGAGGCTGGCCGAAAAGTCGCTCGCCGGCGCCAATCCGGCGGCGCGAAAACCGCCCTCCCACTGCCCGCTCGATCCGTCCTGCGCGCCGCGCCAGTTGCCATCTAGCGCGAGCCGGGCAAGGCGGCCTTGCGAGGCGGCGATCCCGGTCAGCGCGAGTTCGTGGCCCAGCGCGATCCGCCCTTGCGACCAGCCGAGTTGCGCGTTTCCGCCGATCCCTGCCGCGCGCACGCCGGCAACCTGCGCGCCGCTTGCGCGCACCGCGAAATCGGCATCGGCGGCGGCAAGATCGGGACCGATGCGAAGCCTGGTCCCCACATCCGCGCGCGCCAGCCGTGCGCCCCCGCAGGCAAGGTCGGCAAGGCGCAGCGGCCCATCGAGCGACGGCGCGCCGCCCTCCGTCGTCAACGTGCCATAAAGCGTTGCATTCCCCGCGCGGCAGGCCGCCGTGCCGATCCCCGGCGCGCTCGCCGCAAGCGTTCCGGCAAAGCCATCGTCGAGCCGCCCCGCCCCTTCCAGCTTGATCCCGACCCGGCCGTAATCGCTTTCGACCAGAGCGCGGGCATCGCGGATTACGACATCGAGTGCCGGCAGAGCGGGCGCTGCATCGCTGCCGGTGAACAGCAGCGGATCGAGCTTGCCGAGGCTGAACACCCCGCCCTGCAGCGTCGCAAAGGCGCGCGCGCCATCGACTGTCACCCGGCGCACATGCGGCCCCTGCCAGCCCACGCCGATATCGATCACCATCCGGCGCACGGTCAGATCGGGGCGCGCTGGATCGCCCACCACGAGATTTTCGATCACTTGGCGCGAAGGTGTCAGGCTGACGATACGGTAGGCTGCGGGCACGCCGCGGGCGCCAAGATAATCGTCGATCGCATCGCCCGCGATTCGTTCGCGGCTGATCCACGCGCCTGCGACCGCCATCAGTGCGACACCCGACAGCCCGAGCATGACACGGCGGCGCCAGCGGCGTGTGCCGGGCGCATTGCCGCCATGCGACACTTCCAAGTCCTCGCCATCTCTCGGGCCCATCGTCTCCGCCACTTGCGCGCATCATCGACCAAAGGCAATGAGTGTGCTTTGCCAATGCTTTCCCGGAGGTCGCCTTGCCGGAAGCTGAAGACCGTTTCGATTTCCTCGATGATGCCGTGCCCGATTGGGATGCGGGCAAGGCCGCCGGCGAAGGCCACCGCGCGCGGTTGCGCACCCGGTTGTTGACCGGCGGGGCCGAGGCGCTGGCCGATTACGAAGTGCTCGAATACCTCCTGTTCGCAGCGATCCCGCGCGGCAACACCAAGCCGATCGCCAAAGCGTTGCTGGCACAATACGGCAGCCTTGCCGGCGTGCTCAATGCCGATCCCAAGGCGCTGCAACGCACCAAGGGCGTGGGCGAGAATTCCGCCGCCGGATTGCGGGCGGTCGCTCTGGCCGCGCGGCGCATGGCGCGGGGCGAGATTATCGGCAAGCCCGTGCTCGCCAGTTGGCAGGCACTGATCGATTATCTCACCACCGACATGGCGCATCTGACGGTTGAACGCGTGCGGGTGCTCTATCTCGACACCAGAAACCGCCTGATCGAGGATCACCACGTCGGCGACGGCAGCATAGACGAGGCCGCGATCCATCCGCGCGAAGTGATCCGCCGTGCGCTGGACGTGGGCGCGACCGCGATGATCCTGGTCCACAACCATCCCAGCGGCTCGCCCGAACCCAGTCGCGCCGATATCCAGATCACCCAGCGCATCGCCGAAGCCGGGCGGCACATGGGCGTGACGGTCCACGATCATGTGATCATCGGACGCGAAGGCCACACCAGCCTGCGCGCCAAGGGACTGATCTGACCCATGACACGGCTTGCCAGCCCCGCGCGGCTGGATCATCGCCCCGAGATCGACGGGCTGCGCGCCGTCGCGATTGCCTCGGTGGTGATCGGCCACGCCTTGCCCGCGTGGTTGCCGGGCGGGTTTGCCGGGGTCGACATCTTCTTCGTCATCAGCGGCTATCTGATCACTGCGATCATTGCGGGCGAGCTTGCGGCGGGGCGCTTCGGCCTTAGGCAATTCTGGCAGCGCCGCATCCGCCGGATCGTCCCGGCGCTTGCGGTGATGCTGTGGGTGACGGCAATCGCCGCCTGGGCGATCCTTACGCCCAATGAGTTCGTCCAGTTTTCCAAGAGCCTTGTGGCGGCCGCGCTGTTCGGGCCGAATCTGCTGTTCGCCCGCGATGTCGATTATTTCGCGACTGCGGCGGGATATGCGCCGCTGATCCACACATGGACGCTGGGGGTGGAAGAACAGTTCTATCTGGTGTTCCCGGTGTTGATGCTGGCGCTGTTCCGGTGGCGGCGGCGCGCCGTAGTGGTGGCGGTTGCGGCAATCACTCTGGCGAGTTTCGCGCTGGCAGTGTGGCACGCACCGCGCTGGCCGCTGGGGGCGTTCTATCTGCTGCCGACGCGGATGTGGGAGCTTGGTCTTGGCGCGCTGTGCGCGCTCGTCCCGCTGCCGCGGCATCCGCACGGGCTCATCGCAGCGCTGGGTCTGGCGCTGATTGCGGCAGGCTTTGGCCTGATCGGCCCCGGCACCCCGGCGGCCGGCGCGTGGTTCCTGCTGCCGACGCTGGGGGCAGTGCTGGTGATCCGCCACGCGCATCGCGGAACGCTGGCGGGCCGGATGCTGGGACTGCGCGGGGTGGCCGGCCTCGGGCTTGTCTCTTTCGGCACTTACCTGTGGCATCAGCCGCTGCTGGCGCTGGGCGATTACCTGTGGTTTGGCGGTCTGCCGGTTGCCGCGCGCGGCGCGCTGATCGTGGTGGCGGTCGGGCTTGGCGCCGCGTCCTATCGCTGGATCGAGCAGCCGGTGCGCCGCCGCAAGGTTCTCAAACGCGGCGCGCCCTTGATGCTCGCCGCGATATTCGCGCTGGCGGTGCCGGCAGCGCTGGGGGCGGCAGGCTTTGCCGGTTGGCTGTTGCCCGCCAGCGGGCCAGCGGCAGTGCGGATGGACGGGCTGAAACCGCCGCTTGCCAATATCCCCGTCATCATCCCGCCCCGGGGCAAGCTTGAATTCGTGCTCTACGGCGATAGCCACGCGGCGCAATATTACCCCGCATTGGCCGAGCGGTTCGGACCCGGCGCGCTGATCAGCCAATCGGGCTGCCTTGCCGCGGACAACCTGCGCAACAATCCGCCGGACTGGAAATACTCCGCCGATTGCGATGCCCTGCCCGGACAATTGGCCGACGTGCTGCAAGACCGCGGCGTGCGCACGGTGATCTGGGCGCAGCGGTGGGAGCGCACGCTCTATCGCGAGGGATCGGGCGAGGCGATCGGATCGACCACCGAAGCGCGCGGCGCGGCGCTGTTGCTCGCCGCGCTCCGCCGAATGAAGACGCGACTGCCGCAAGACACGCGAATCGTGCTCGTCGGCAATTCGCCCACCGCATGGGCAGCGGGCGAGCAATACGCCGAGGGCTGGCTGCGATGCCGCGCCCCGCTCAATACCGATTGCCCGATGGGCTATCCCGCTGCCTTGGCCGAGGGCCGCGCTATCAGTGCGCAGCTCAAAGCCTTTGCCGCCGCGACCCCCGGATTTGCCTATATCGATCCCGCGACGAGCCTGTGCGGCCCGGCGCAATGCTGGTTCGTGCAGGACGGAACGCTCAACTATTGGGACGGCAGCCACATGACGTTGTCGGCCGCGCGCCGGGTGGCAGAATCGATCGATCCGGCGCTTGTCCCGCAGGCGTCGCGCATGCAGGCGACCTTGCCTTGACCGGCCCCCTTCCCTAGGCGCGGCTGCAACACGTCCGCGCCTGACAACTGGAGTCGAACATGGTCCCCCGTTACGCCCGCCCCGCGATGACTGCACTGTGGGAGCCGGAAGCAAAATACCGCATCTGGTTCGAGATCGAAGCGCACGCGACGCAGAAGCTTGCCGATCTGGGCGTGGTGCCGCAGTCCGCGGCGAAGGCGCTGTGGGACTGGTGGGCCACGAACCCCGCTATCGATGTTGCCGCGATCGACGCGATCGAAGCGGTGACCAAGCATGATGTGATCGCCTTCCTCGACTGGGTCGCGCGCGAAGTGGGCGAGGAAGCGCGCTTCATGCACCAAGGCATGACCTCTTCCGATGTGCTCGACACGACACTGTCGGTGCAACTGGCGCGGGCGAGCGACATCCTGCTGGCCGATCTCGACGCGCTGCTCGCCGCGATCCGGACCCGCGCCGAAGAACACAAATACACCCCCACCATCGGCCGCAGCCACGGCATCCATGCCGAGCCTGTGACCTTCGGGCTGAAGCTCGCTGAAGCCTATGCCGAGTTCGCACGCTGCCGCAACCGGCTGATCGCAGCGCGCGCCGAAATCGCGACCTGCGCGATCAGCGGCGCGGTGGGGACGTTTGCCAATGTCGATCCCGCGGTCGAGGAATATGTCGCCCAGAAGCTGGGATTGGCGGTTGAGCCCGTGTCGACGCAGGTGATCCCGCGCGATCGCCATGCGATGTTCTTTGCCACGCTGGGCGTCATCGCCAGTTCGATCGAGCGGGTCGCGGTCGAAATCCGCCACCTGCAACGCACCGAAGTGCTCGAGGCGGAAGAATATTTCTCGCCCGGTCAGAAGGGGTCGAGCGCGATGCCGCACAAGCGCAATCCGATCCTCACCGAAAACCTCACGGGCCTTGCGCGCGTGGTGCGCGCGGCTGTCACCCCCGCGCTGGAGAACGTCGCGCTGTGGCACGAGCGCGATATCTCGCACTCTTCGGTCGAACGCTACATCGGGCCCGATGCGACGATCACGCTCGACTTCGCGCTCGCGCGGCTGACCGGGGTGATCGACAAGCTGCTGGTCTATCCTGCACGCATGGAAAAGAACATGAACCGGATGGGCGGCCTCATCCATTCGCAGCGCGTGCTGCTGGCGCTGACGCAGGCGGGCCTGACGCGCGACGAAAGCTACCGGCTGGTTCAGCGCAACGCGATGAAGGTGTGGGAATCGGATGGCGACCTGTCGCTGCTTGACCTGCTCAAGGCCGATGCCGATGTCACCGCCGCGCTGACGCCGTCACAGCTCGATGAGAAGTTCGATCTGGCCTATCACTTCAAGCACGTCGACACGATCTTCGCCCGCGTCTTCGGATAGGCGCAAGGCGCGCGGCTGGACACGCCGCGCGTTTTGCCTAGTTTCGTAGCCGGGCCAAGTGGAGAACTCCCCCTCGTGAAGATCCTTCGCACCATCATCCTTGTTCTGCTCGCCATCGCGTTCCTGATCTTTGCGATCTACAACTGGGAGCCGGTCGAACTGGCCCTGTGGCAGAACCTCGTACTGGAAACCAAGGTGCCGATGCTGGTGCTGCTCGCCTTCCTCGCGGGCTTCGTGCCGATGTGGGCGCTGCATCGCAGCGTGGTCTGGAACCAGAACCGCCGCATCCGCGCGCTCGAAACCTCGCTCAAGAATTCGGCGCTGTCGCATCGCAGCGATGGGACCGTGGTCAGCAACACGGCCTTCGCGTCGGACAGCCCTGTGGAAAAATCCGGCAAAACCGGTGGAGACAGCGCCGACAGCTTTGCAAGCCATGATGCAGGGGACACCGGCGACGGCGGCTCTGGCGATGGAGGAGGCGGCGAATGAGCAATCCGATCTATCTGGCGCTCGATGTTCCGCAGCTCGAACCGGCCAAGGCGCTGCTTCAAAAGGTCAAGGCGCATATCGGCGGGGTAAAGCTGGGCCTCGAATTCTTCTGCGCGCACGGCGCGCACGGCGTGCACGAGATCGCGCACATGGGCCTGCCGATTTTCCTCGACCTCAAGTTCCACGACATCCCCAACACCGTAGCCAAGGCGATGCAGGCGATCCACGTGCATGAACCTGCAATCGTGACCGTCCACGCCACCGGCGGGCGCGCGATGATGGAGGATGCCAAGGCGGCGGCCGCAGAAGGTTGCAAGGTGGTCGCGGTGACGATGCTGACCAGTCTCGACACCAATGATCTGACTGCCACGGGCGTCTATGGCAGCGCCGAAACGCAGGTGATGCGGCTCGCCGAACTGGCGCACGAAGCTGGGCTCGACGGGATCGTGTGTTCGGGACAGGAAGTCGCGATGGTGCGCAAGGCATGGCGCGACGGGTTCTTCGTCGTCCCCGGCCTGCGTCCCACCGGCGCAAAGAACGGCGGCGGAGCGGGCGACCAGAAACGCGTCGTCACCCCGCGCGCCGCGCGCGACAGCGGCGCGAGCGTGCTGGTGATCGGCCGCCCGATCAGCCGCGCCGACGACCCTGTCGCTGCCGCCCGCGCAATCGAGGCGACGCTTTGATCCGCATCGCCGCGGCAACTCTGGCCGACGCACCTGCGCTTAAAGACCTGCTCGAAACCGCCTATCGCGGCGATTCGGCGCGGGCCGGCTGGAATCACGAGGCCGATATCCTCGACGATGAGCGCATCGGTGCTGACGAGCTTGCCGCACTGCTCTGCGATCCGGCGGTTACGATCCTGACCGCGCGCGAAGGCGAAAACCTCATCGGTTGCGTCGCGGTGACGCGCAAACACGCTGGCCTTGCCTATCTCGGGATGCTGTGCGTGCGGCCGACGCTGCAATCTTCGGGCATTGGCCGGAAGCTGCTCGACGCGGCGGAAGACCTTGCCCAGCGGGAGGCGATCGCGGCGATGGAGATGACCGTGATCGACGGGCGCGATGCGTTGATCGCGTGGTATGAACGGCGCGGCTATGCCCGCACCGGCGAAACGCGGCCCTTCCCCGTGCTGCGCGATCCGCCGATTACCTTCGTGGTGCTGGAAAAGCCGCTCGTGCGCGCCTAAGTGCGCTCGCGATGCCGACGCTTGTCAAGATTTGCGGGATTTCCACGAGCGAAACGCTCGCCGCCGCGATTCGTTCGGGCGCGAGCCATGTCGGCTTTGTCCATTTCGCCAAAAGCCCGCGCCATCTGGCGCTTGGCGCAATCGCGATGCTGCGGCGGCAGGTGCCCGATCATGTGAAAGCCGTTTTGCTGCTGGTGAACCCCGACGCGCCGTTGCTGGACGAAGCCGTGCGCATTGTCGCGCCCGATGTGGTCCAGTTTCACGGCGGCGAAAGTCCCGAAACGCTCGTCCGCTTCCGCGCCGAAACCGGGATTGAGGCGTGGCGCGCGATGGCGGTGAAGGATGCGCCGAGCCTTGCCGAAGTTGCCGCCTTCCGGGGCGCGGCGGATCGCGTGCTGCTCGATGCGCCAGCCTCCGCGCTGCCCGGCGGAAACGGCACCCGTTTCGACTGGAGCCTGCTTGCAGGATGGCAGGCACCGCTGGCTTGGGGGCTCGCCGGCGGGCTCACCCCCGCCAATGTCGCCGAGGCGATCCGGCTGACCGGCGCGCCTCTGGTGGATACTTCCTCGGGGGTCGAGCGTTCCCCCGGTATCAAGGACGTGGACAAGATCGCGGCCTTCTGCAAAGCGACCCGGATATGAACACACCTCTCAATTCCTTCCGCAACCAGCCTGACGACCGCGGCCATTTCGGCCAGTTCGGCGGGCGCTATGTCGCCGAGACGCTGATGCCGCTGGTGCTCGATCTCGAGCGCGAATACCGGAAAGCGCAGGCCGATCCGGCGTTTCAGGCCGAGTTCGACGACCTGCTCGAACATTACGTGGGCCGCCCCTCGCCGCTCTATTTCGCGCCGCGACTGACCGAGGAATTGGGCGGCGCGCAGGTGTGGTTCAAGCGCGACGAATTGAATCACACCGGCGCGCACAAGATCAACAACTGCATCGGCCAGATCCTGCTCGCGATCCGGATGGGCAAGACCCGCATCATCGCCGAAACCGGCGCGGGGCAACACGGCGTCGCCACCGCGACGGTGTGCGCGCGCTTCGGCCTGCCTTGCGTGATCTACATGGGCGCCGAGGACGTGAAGCGGCAATCGCCCAACGTCTTCCGCATGAAGCTGCTGGGCGCCGAAGTCGTGCCGGTCACCAGCGGCGGCGCGACCTTGAAGGACGCGATGAACGAGGGCCTGCGCGATTGGGTCGCGAATGTACACGACACTTTCTACATCATTGGCACCGCAGCCGGCCCGCACCCCTACCCCGAGCTGGTGCGCGATTTCCAGAGCGTGATCGGCAAGGAAGCGCGTGCGCAGCTGCTCGAGCGCACCGGACGCCTGCCCGATCTGCTGGTGGCGGCAATCGGCGGCGGATCGAATGCGCTGGGGCTGTTCCATCCCTTCCTCGATGATCCGAGCGTGAAGATGCTCGGCGTGGAAGCGGCGGGCCACGGCCTCGACGGCAACGAGCACGCCGCGAGCCTGCTGGGCGGCGTTCCCGGCGTGCTGCACGGCAACCGCACCTATCTGCTGCAGGACGAGGACGGCCAGATCACCGAAGGCCACTCAATCAGCGCTGGCCTCGACTACCCCGGCATCGGGCCGGAGCACGCGTGGCTCAAGGAAAGCGGCCGCGTCGATTACACCGCAGTCACCGACGAGGAGGCTTTGGACGCCTTCCAGCTGCTGTGCGCGACCGAGGGGATCATCCCCGCCCTCGAACCCTCGCACGCTATTGCAGCGGTGAAGAAGGTTGCGCCGACGATGCCGAAAGACAGCATCATCCTCGCCAACCTGTGCGGGCGCGGCGACAAGGACATCTTCACAGTGGCTGAGAGGCTCGGAGTCGAACTTTGAAGGCAGCCGGCTGGATCCTCACTTGCCTTGGCTTCGCTTTGGCGTTCGTGTGGAATTTCCTTGCGCAGGATAATGTCGGTCTGATGGCAGTCAGCGCTCTCCTGATATTTGCCGGGATGTTGCTGCTTGCCGTCAATGCCACGATGCGAATGTCACGCGGGGAACTCCGGCTTCGGCCTATCGAGGCTGTCAAACGATGGCCGATCATTTTTCTGGTGATGGTGGGGGTGTACGCCTTGGCCCATGTCATCTTTCCGGAAATGGAAATTCGCTGGACTGAAACACTGATCAAATGCTCCATCGCTTCTTTGGCGATGGCGCTCTACTTCAGCGCATATCGAAAGCTTGCATGACCCGCCTCTCAACCACCTTCGCCGCCCCCCGCCCCGCGCTCGTCTGCTTCATCACCGCAGGCGACGGGGACACCGCGGCCAATCTCGATGCGCTGGTCGAAGCCGGTGCGGATGTGATCGAGCTCGGCATGCCCTTCACCGATCCCATGGCCGATGGCCCCGCGATCCAGAGCGCCAACCTGCGCAGCCTCGGCGCGGGCACGACCACGGCGGACGTGCTGCACTACGCCACGGAATTCCGCGTCCGGCACCCCAACGTGCCTCTGGTGCTGATGGGCTATGCCAACCCGATGGTCCGCCGCGGTCCCGAGTGGTTCGCCGAAGCCGCTGCCGCCGCTGGCGTTGACGGCGTCATCTGCGTCGACATTCCGCCCGAGGAGGACGACGCGCTCGGCCCGGCCCTGCGGGCCAAGGGCATCGCCCCGATCCGCCTCGCCACCCCCACCACCGACGCCGCGCGCCTGCCGCACGTGCTCGCAGGCTCGCAAGGTTTCCTCTACTACGTCTCGGTCGCCGGAATCACCGGCAAGCAGCAGGCGCAGATCGCCAGCATCGAAGCCAATGTCGCGCGGATCAAGCAAGCGACCGACATCCCCGTCGCGGTCGGCTTCGGCGTGCGCACGCCCGAGCAGGCCGCCGACATCGCGCGCGTTGCCGATGGCGTTGTCGTCGGCTCGGCGCTGGTGGAAATCTGCGCCGAGTATGGCGCCAATGCGCCCGCCAAGCTAAAGGAGCTGACCGCGGCTCTCGCTCACGCGGTCCACACCGCACGACAGGACTAACGCCCATGAACTGGTTCAACCGCGTCCGCAATTCGCTCGGCTTCTCGCCCGACAAGAAGACCACCGAGAAGGATCTGTGGATCAAGTGCCCCTCGTGCCAGGAGATGCTGTTCGTCGCGGATTACGAGGCGAACCTCTCGGTCTGCCCGAAGTGCGAGCATCACGGACGGATCGGTGCCGATGCGCGGCTGGCGCTGCTGCTCGATGCCGGGTTCGAGGTTTTGCCGCTGCCGCGCGTCACCGAAGACCCGCTGCAGTTCAAGGACACCAAGAAATACACCGACCGCCTCAAGGCCGCGCGCGCCGCGAACCCGCATCATGATGCCTTCGTGGTCGGCTCGGGCCATATCGACGCCAAGCCTGCGGTGGTCGGAGTGCAGGATTTCAGCTTCATGGGCGGCTCGATGGGCATGGCCGTGGGTCAGGCCTTCTGCAACGGCGCGCAAAAGGCGCTGGATCGCGGCTGCGCCTATGTCGTGGTGACCGCGGCGGGCGGCGCGCGGATGCAGGAGGGCATCCTCAGCCTGATGCAGATGCCCCGCGCCACTGTGATGACGCGGCGGCTGAAGGCGGCGGGCCTGCCCTATATCGTCGTGCTGACCGATCCCACCACCGGCGGCGTGACCGCAAGCTACGCGATGCTCGGCGATATCCACATTGCCGAACCCGGCGCCCTGATCGGCTTTGCCGGCCAGCGCGTGATCCAGGACACGATCCGCGAACAGCTGCCCGAAGGTTTCCAGCGCGCCGAATATCTGCACAAGCACGGCATGGTCGACATGGTGGTGAATCGCCACGATCTGAAGGCTACGCTGGGCCAGGTGCTCGATTTCCTCAGCCCGGTGAAAGCGGCGTAACCGCATCCCATGCGTGACTTCGGCCGGTCGGACGACGCGCGCGTTCAGGCCCAGCTCGATCGCCTTGCCGCGCTGAGCCTGCCGCAAGGACGGCTTGGGCTGGAGACGATCGCTGCGCTGATGGAGCGGCTGGGCAACCCGCACCATCGCCTGCCCCCGGTGTTCCATGTCGCGGGCACCAACGGCAAGGGGTCGACCTGCGCCTTCCTGCGCGCGATGCTGGAGGCGCAGGGCTACCGCGTCCACGTCACCACCTCGCCCCACCTCGTGCGCTATAACGAGCGTATCCGCTTGGCGGGCGAATTGATCGACGATGCGCTGCTCGCCGAGGTGCTGGCCGAAGTGCTCGACGCAGGCGAAGACCTCGCCCCCAGCTTCTTCGAAGTCACCATCGCCGCCGCGTTCGTCGCCTTTGCCCGCGTGCCAGCGGATGCCTGCGTGGTCGAAGTCGGCCTTGGCGGGCGCTTCGATGCGACCAACGTGCTCGAACCCGAGGCGCTCGCCGCCTGCGGGATCGCGGCACTCGGCATCGATCACGAACGCTTCCTCCTCGCGCCCGAGGAGGGCGTGCCGGCCGAGCCGATGGCGCGGATCGCGTTCGAGAAGGCGGGCATCGCCAAACGCGGCGTTCCGCTGGTCAGCATTGCCCGCCCGCAGTTGGAGGCCGATACCATCGCCGCCGTGGCGCGCGAAAAAGGTGCGCCGCTGTTCGTGCAGGGCGAGGAATGGACCGCGTCCGAATTCGACGGCGGGCTCGGCTATGGCGACGCGACGCATGGCGACGGGGTCGATATCATGAACCTCGCCGCGCCTGCGCTGGCCGGCGCGCACCAGTTCCAGAACGCGGGCCTCGCGATCGCGATGCTGCGTCATCAGACCAAGATCCCGGTCGGCTTCGGGGCGTATTCGCTCGGTTTGCAGCAGGCGCGCTGGCCTGCACGGATGCAGCGGCTGTCGCCCGGCCCGCTGACGGGGCGGCGCGCGGTGTGGCTCGATGGCGGACACAACCCGCAGGCCGGTGCGATGGTCGGCGCGCATTTTGCGGGGCAGCGGCTCCACCTCATCATCGGGATGATCGAAGGCAAGGACCCGGCCTCGCTGATCGGCCCGCTCGCCGGCTCGCTTGCCAGCATCACCGCCGTCCCCGTGCCAGGACACGACTGGCACCCGGCCTCCGCCTTCGGCCCCGATGCGCGGGCCGCGCGCGATGTGCCGGCTGCGCTGGCGATGATCCCCGACGATGGCCTGCCGGTGCTGATCGCGGGCTCGCTCTACCTCGCGGGCGAAGTGCTGCGGCTGAACGGCGAACTGCCCGACTGAACGCGTCTGCCGCGCTGTAGGAGACACATGAGACAGTGTCCTGAAGCGAAAAACCCGGCCCCTGCACCGCCACCGTTGCAGCGATAGCAAAAAGGTGCGCGGGGATCATCATCCGCACAAGGTTGCCGCCAGAAACCGGGGTAGGAAAGCCGCTTCAGATCGCAGGCTCGGGCGGCGGCGCGTTTTCCGCGCGGCCCGAGCGGGCCTGCCGCACCCACTCGACCACGCACAGCACCACCGCAAATCCTCCGATGCCCGTGGTCAGCAGAAACACGTCGTAATAGCCGCGCTCCTCGATCATCTGGCCCAAGGCCGGGCGGCCCAGCGTGCCCACCAGCATCGTCAGCGAGGACAGAAGCGCATATTGCACCGCGCTGTATCCCTTGGCGACCACGCTGGAGAGGTAGGCGACGAAGGCTGCCCCCGCGATGCCGACCGCGATGTTTTCCGCGGCGATGGCGAGCATCAGGCGGCCCATCCGCTCCTCCGCGCCAAAGCCTGCGATCAGCGTGGTGAAACCGATCGCATCGCTGACCGCCTGCATCTGCGCGCCGCCCAGTGCTAGATCGGCATAGAGCAGGTTGGTCAGTGCCGCGATCACCGCGCCCAGTGTCAACGTGGTCATCCGGCCGATCACGGTCAGCAATGTGCCGCCCAGCGCAAGGCCGACAATCAACGCGCCCACACCGAAGAACTTCGACGCGATCGCGACCTCGTCCTTGGTGTATTGCAACTCGCCCAGATAGAACGGGTAGGCAAAGCTGCCCCAGATCGCGTCGGTGATCCGGTAGGTCAGCACCAGCGCGATCACCAGCACCGCGGCCCATTTCAGCCGCCCGATGATCTCGGCCAGCGGCAGGATCAGCGCGCGGTAACCGTGGTCGAGCGCGGTGCCCCAGCCGCTGCTCGCGGGCGCATCGGCGGCAAGCACGTGGCGGCCCCGCTTGCGCATCGCTTCGAGCCATCCCGCGATCAGCCCGGGGATTACCACGGTCGCGATCACGATCAGCGGCCCCATCTGGCTGACGAATTCGGTCGAATCCGGCCGCGTCTCGGGCGTTGCGGTCAGCGAGGCGATCATGAAGTCGAGCACGATGAACAGCGCCCAGCCCCATAGCAGCGCAACCGCGCCCAGCGCATAGGCCCGCACGCGCGGCACGATCTGGCCCGCCTGCCGCAGCGTGCCGAGGTTCGCGCGCTCGCTTTCCATCGCGGCAAGGCTGCGCTCAGCATCGGGCGCGAACAGGCCGAGGAAGCCGACGAACAGCAGGATGCCGCCCATGCTGGCGAACACGCTTGGCCAGCCTATGCGTTCAGCCATGAACAGCGCGAGCGCGCCGCCGACCAGTGCGGCAACACGGTAGCCCATCTGGAATACGGTCGAGAGGATGTCGATCGTCGCGACCTCGTCGGCCACATCGACCCGCCAGGCATCGATCACCACGTCCTGCGTCGCGCTGGCGAAAGCGCCGATCCCGGCGAGCAGCGAGAACACGCCCAGCGACGAGAGCGGATCGAGCAGCGACAGGATCACCAGGATCGCACCCAACAGCAATTGCGCGGTGACGATCCATTGCTTGCGCTTGCCCAGCCGCCTGAGGCCGGGGATGTCGACCCGGTCAAGCGCGGGCGACCACAGGAACTTGAAGGCATAGGCCAGCCCGATCAGCGAGAACACGCCCATCGTCTCGACATCGACCTCAGCGTCGCTCAGCCAGGCATAAAGCGTGCCCAACAAAAGGGCATAGGGCAGGCCGCTGGCAAAGCCAAACAGCAGGACATAGGCGGTCTTGTGATGGCGCAGCGCCGCCATCAGCGCGATCCAGCGCGACAGGCGTGTAGGCTTGGTGGTTGCGGCTTCAGCCATTGGCGATCCCATCTAGTCCGGCAGTTTTGCTCTGGCCCCGTTTCGTGGCACACTAGACGGGCATGAGAGGATGAGAAAAGAGCGATGAACGCCGCAACAACAGATATGCCCATATTGCGCCCAACGCCGGGCCAATTGGCGCTGGCCGAGGCGATCCGGGGTGGGGCGGGCCGGCAAGCGAGCGGCATTCAGACGGTGCCGGCGAGCAATTACACTTGCCCCGATCACTTCGCGCGCGAAAAGGCCGCATTGTTCGACCGGCTGCCCCAAGTGATCGCGCCCTCCGCGCTGTTGCCGCAAAGTGGCATGGCGGTGCCGCACGATGCCACCGGCCGCCCGCTGCTGATCACCCGCGACAATGACGGCACCGCGCATGTCTTCCTCAACGTCTGCCGCCACCGAGGCACGCGATTGGTCGAAGGCACCGAGGTGCAATGCGCCAAGCGGCTGGTGTGCCCCTATCACGCGTGGACCTATCGGCTTGATGGCGGATTGCTCGCCCTGCCCCGGCCCGAGACCTTTCCCGGGCTCGACAAGGCGGATTACGGCCTCATCGAACTGCCCAGTTTCGAGGCAGGCGGGCTGATCTGGTTTGCGCCGCGGCCCGGTGCCGATTTCGGCCCTGCCCGCGAATTGGGCAGCGATCTCGACGCGTTTGCGCTGCCGCAGGCGCACCTGTTCCGGCGCAAGCTGCACACGGTAAAGGGCAACTGGAAGCTGATCATGGATGCCTTCCTCGAAAGCTACCATGTCACCCGGTTGCACGCAGGCACGATCGGCCCCTTCTTCAAGGACGGGATCACCGCCGGCGACCAGATCGGCCCGCATCAGCGCAGCGCGGTCGGACGGCTGGAGGAGATGGAACACGTCGACCTCACCGACATGGCCAGCCTGCGCCGCGTGGTGACCTTCGCCTACCAGTTGCTTCCCGCCACGATCATCGTTCCCAGCCCCGATTACGTCAACGTGATGGTGCTGATGCCGCAGGCCGCCGACCTCACGCTGGTCGAGGATTTCATGCTGATCCCCGAAGCGCCGCAGACCGAAAAGGCGCTGGCGCATTGGGAAAAAAGCTGGAACCTGCTCGATGGCGGGGTCTTCGCTTCGGAGGATTTCCGCGCGGCGGAACTGGGCCAGCAGGGGCTTTCGAGCGGCGCGGTCGATCATATCACACTTGGCACGCTTGAAGGCGGGATCGCGCGGTTCGACCAGATCGTTCGCGCGGCGCTGGACGCAAGCGAGCGCATGACGGGTTGACCGCGATATTATCGCCGGTCGCATTTGCCGGCAAAATGCTCTAGGCGCGCGGCCATGCCTACCCTTCCTCCCCGCTCCGCCGACCGCCCCGAGGGCGATCGCATCGCCAAGCTGCTTGCGCGCGCCGGCATCGCCAGCCGCCGCGAGATCGAGCGCATGATCGCCGAAGGGCGCGTCGCGCTCGATGGCAAGGTGCTCGATACCCCCGCGACGATCCTCACCAACCTCAAGGGCGTGACGGTCGACGGCAATCCGGTCGCCGCCGCCGAAGCCACCCGGTTGTTTGCGTTCCACAAGCCCGCCGGCCTCATCACCGCCGAGCGCGATCCTGCCGGACGCCCGACGATCTACACCGCGCTGCGCAACGCGCTGCCCAAGGGCACGCCGCGGCTGATGCCGGTGGGACGGCTCGACCTCAACACCGAAGGCCTGCTGCTGCTGACCAATGACGGCGGGTTGAAGCGCACGCTCGAACTGCCCGCAACCAAGATCCCGCGCACCTACCGCGCGCGCGCTTTCGGCGAGGTGACGCAGGCGCAGCTCGAAGGCCTGATGGACGGGATCGAGATCGACGGCGTGCGCTACGGCTCGATCGATGCCAACCTCGAACGTTCCTCGGGTCGCAACCTGTGGATCGAGATGACGATCACCGAAGGCAAGAACCGCGAAGTGCGCAACGTGCTCGAATTCATGGGGCTGCAGGTGAACCGCCTGATCCGCATCGGATACGGCCCGTTCAACATCGGCGATCTGCCGCGCGGACAGGCGGTCGAGCTGACCGGCAAGCCGGTGGCGCATTTCCTGTCCGAGATGACGGGCGAGCCGATTCCGCGCGGCGGGGTCAAGAAGGCCGACCGGATCGCGATTGGCGCGCCGGTCAAGTCGCCGCCGCCGCGCGTGGCTGCGCCCGAACGTGACGCGTCGCCGCGCAAATCCGCAGCGCCCCGCCCTGCTCCGCGCGGTGAGGCACGCCCGGCGCCGCGAGACGATGCGCGTTCGCGCCCGCGCAAGGGCGCCGAAACGCTGACCAACGCCCCGCGCCGTGGCCCGACCAGCCGTGATGGCGGCCCGGCGCGCAAGGATCGCGTCGCCCCTAGAAAACCGCGCTCGCCCGGTGCAGGCCAGCGCAAGCGGCCCTCCCCCACCCGCGGCAAGACGCCGCCGACGAGGAACCGGTAATGCGGATCATTGCAGGCGAATGGCGCGGCCGGAAGCTTGTCGCCCCCAAGGGCGAGGCCACGCGCCCCACTGCCGACCGCGCACGCGAGACGCTGTTCGCGATGCTGACCAGCCGGCTGGGCGATTTTGCCGGATTGCAGGTGGTAGATCTGTTCGCAGGCTCGGGCGCGCTGGGCCTCGAGGCGCTGTCGCGCGGCGCGGAGCATTGTCTGTTTGTCGAGCAGGACCGCGCGGCGGTCGATGTCATCCGCGCCAATATCGCGGCGCTGGATGCCGGGCTGCGGACGCGGGTTGAAACGGGTTCGGTAATGGGCCTGCGATCGGCGACCCGGCCGCTCGACCTCATTCTGGCCGATCCGCCCTACCATTCGGGTGCGGGGGAAGTCGCGCTTGATCGCCTGCTGCGGCTCGGCTGGATCGGGCCGGAGACCTGGATCGCGCTCGAAACCGCCTTCAACGAGGATGTCGCGATCAAGGGCCTCGTCAAGGATGCGGAGCGCCGGGTCGGCAAGGGGAAGCTCCATCTCTTGCGGATGGATCCTGATACCCCCGCCGACCCGGCTGCGACCCGCTAGGGCTTAACCCTTCATCGCTTTCACGCGGGTTTCGAGTTCGACCCACGTGGCTTCGCGCTGGGGTTCGGCCATCGCGGCGAGCGTTGCCTTGTCGCCGTCGGCAATCCGCCAGAACAGCGTCTGGCGATCTTCGCTCAAGGTCCAGAAATAGGACTGGATCTCGGGCGTCCAGGTGCCGAAGGCGGTGCGCTGTTCGGCAGGCCAGGCCTCCATCTTGGCGGCCTGTTCCTCGCTCGACAGCGTCGGCGCGGCGGCCGGGGCGGTCACGGCATCGGCGGGCGTGCTTTCGACCGGCGGGGTCGCTGCGGCGGCATCGACGGGCGCAGCATCCTGCGCGGGGGCTTCGGCTGCGGGTTGCTCTGCCGTATCCACGGAGGCCTGATCCTGCGCAAAGGCCAGTGCCGGCGTCATCGCCAGAGCAGCGGCAGCGGTTGCGAGACCGAAGGTATTCAGAGACTTGTGCATGGGTAACTCCAATCAATAAGTGTCCCAAGCACGACGAACGCAAAAAGCGAATTTCCAGGCCCGGCGGTGCAATCCCCTGCTTGCCGGGCAGGATCAATATGCCCACGCGATTTCGGGACGCAATCGTGCCGAGCGCCGGATATCCCGCCACGGGCCCGACCGGGCGGGAAATGTGGCTGAAAAGCGGCGGGCCGATTCCGGCATTCGCGCTGCGACAGGCTTTATTCCGCGCCGCGCTGCTTGCCCCCCGCCCCATTGTTCCCTACCTGTTCGCCTGACACCATGAGCAACACCCTGCCCTCCCCCGCTTCGCCCGAATCGGTTCCCGCCTATGCGGCGCGCCTGAACCCGCCGCAGCGTGCCGCCGTGCTTGCGACCGAAGGGCCGGTGCTGATGCTCGCGGGTGCCGGCACGGGCAAGACCGCCGCGCTGACATCGCGGCTGGCGCACCTTGTCGCCACGGGCCGCGCCTACCCTTCGCAGATCCTGTGCGTTACCTTCACCAACAAGGCCGCGCGCGAGATGCGCGAACGTGTTGCGCATCATCTGGGCCCGCAGGCCGAGGGACTGCCTTGGCTGGGCACCTTCCACTCGATCTGCGCCAAGATGCTGCGCCGCCATGCCGAATTGGTCGGCCTGCAGCACAATTACACCATCATCGACACCGACGATCAGCTGCGCCTGCTCAAGCAGCTCATCGCAGAGGCCGAACTGGACGAGAAACGCTGGCCCGCGCGCCAGCTGGCCGGCTTGATCGACCGCTGGAAGAACCGCGGCCTGCTCCCGTCCGATCTCGATGCGACCGAGAACGAGGCTTACGCCAATGGCAAGGGCACCGCGCTCTATGCCCGCTATCAGGAACGCCTGCGGCAATTGAACGCCTGCGATTTCGGCGACCTGATGCTGCACATGGTCACGATCCTCAAGACGCACCGCGACATCCTGACCGACTATCAGCGCCGGTTCCGCTATATCATGGTGGATGAATATCAGGACACCAATGCGGTCCAGTATCTCTGGCTGCGGCTGCTGGCGCAGGGTCACAAGAACATCTGCGTGGTCGGCGACGATGACCAGTCGATCTATTCCTGGCGCGGGGCCGAGGTTGCCAACATCCTGCGGTTCGAGAAGGATTTCCCGGGCGCCGAAGTGATCCGGCTCGAACAGAATTACCGCTCCACCCCGCATATCCTTGGCGCGGCATCGGGCCTGATCGCCGAAAACTCGCAGCGCCACGACAAGACGCTGTGGACCGAGGTCAATGGCGGCGACAAGGTCAAGGTCATCGGCGTGTGGGACGCGCCCGAGGAAGCGCGCCGCGTGGGCGAGGCGATCGAGCGGCTCGAACGCGAAGGCGCAGCGCTCGATCAGGTCGCCATCCTCGTGCGCGCGCAATACCAGACGCGCGAATTCGAAGACCGCTTCATCCAGATCGGTATCAATTACCGGATCATCGGCGGTTTCCGCTTTTACGAGCGCGCCGAAATCCGCGACGCGCTCGCCTATCTGCGGCTGATCGCACAGCCGCAGGACGATCTGGCGTTCGAACGAATCCACAACCAGCCCAAGCGCGGGCTCGGTGCCAAGGCGCTCGAAGCGATGCACAGCCACGCACGGCGCACCGGCCTGCCGCTGGCGGCCGCTGCGCTGCAACTGGCCGACAGCGACGAATTGCCCAAGCGCAGCGCGATCACGATCGGCGCGCTGATGCGCCAGTTCCTCCACTGGCGCGAACAATCCGAGGTGCTGTCGCCTTCGGATCTGTTGCGGCTGGTGCTGGAGGAAAGCGGCTACAACGCGATGCTCGCCGCCGATCGCTCGCCCGAGAGTGCGGGGCGCGCGGAAAACCTGTCCGAACTCGCCCGCGCGATGGAGGAATACGCAACGCTCGGCGATTTCCTCGAACATGTCAGCCTCGTCATGGACAACGACCGCGCCAACGAAGGCGAGACGGTGACGATCATGACGATCCACGCTGCCAAGGGGCTGGAGTTCGACAATGTCTTCTGCGTCGGCTGGGAAGAAGGCGTGTTCCCCTCGCAGCGCGCGATCGACGAAGGCGGGCTTGCCTCTCTGGAGGAAGAGCGCCGGCTGGCATATGTCGCGATCACCCGGGCGCGGCGGCACTGCACGATCCTGCACGCCGCGAACCGCCGGATCTATGGCCAGTGGACCAGCAGCATTCCCTCGCGCTTCATCGAGGAACTGCCCGAGGAGCATATCGACCAGGAAACCACGCTGACCGGCGGCGCATCGCTGTGGCGCGCCAACTGGAGCGAGCAGGACGATCCCTTCGCGCATGTCGCGCGCGACCGGCCAGAACGCGCGCAGCAGCGCGGCCCCGGATGGCAGCGCGCGATAGCTTCGGGCTATGATCCCAAGCCGGTGCGGATCAAGGAAAACACCCGCTCGGCGGCGAGCTTTGCCGCACCGGCGCGTGTCGATGTCGCGGTGGGGGCGATGGTTTCGCACACGCGCTTCGGCACCGGCTGCGTGATCGATCAGGAAGGCAACAAGCTGACGATCATGTTCGAGGAGGTCGGCGAAAAGCGCGTGCTCGACTCGTTTGTCACCGTGATCGGCTGATCGCGGGGTTACAGGCAGTCAGCCGGCCAGTTCGCCCGCCGGCGGCGCATCGGCCTTGCGCCAATAGCGCGGCTCGAACGGGCGGAGGAGTTCGCCCCAGGCATCGCGCGTACCTTCGGCGATCCCGGTTTCGCAGTTGAGATGCGGTGCGGGGTCGCAATAGGTGCCGAACGCCTTGTCCCAGACCGTCAGCATGTTGCCGTAATTGGTCCCCATCAATGTCTCGTCGCGGATGTGGTGCAGACGGTGTGCCGCGGGCGAGATCAGCACCTTGCCCAGCACGCCCAATGTCCATGGCACGTCGGCGTGGATGAAATAGCCCCACCAGCCGCGGATGATCACCGAAACCGCGATCGCCCAGAATGGCACGCCGAGCAGGATTGCAGGCACATTGTCCATCACCAGCGCCAGCGCCTCGCCCAGCGGATGCTTGCGGCGCACGCTCAGCCAGGTCATCGCCTCGTCGGCGTGATGCGTCGCATGGATGCGCCACAGCGCGGGAGAATGTTCGAAACGGTGGCGCCAATAGGCGGCAAATTCGACCAGCACGACCGCGCCGATCACGCTGACCGTACCCGGCATCGCGTCCCAGAAACCGGTCAACACCGCCGCGCGCGGCAGCAAGAGCAATCCGGCAAACACCGGCACGGCAATCAAGGGCACGAAGATCAGCGCGTTGACCAGCATCAGAACGATATTGGTGACGCTTTCGCCGCGCGCACGGCGAAGGCTGGCGATGATCGCCTTGCGCTTGGTGACATAGGCCAGCGTGCCGAACACCAGTGCGACAGGCAAAAGCTCGGCCATTTCGTGGCGAGCGGTCTGGGCAATCTCTGCAATCACGGCGGCAAGGATAGGCACCATCCGCCAAGAAAGCGTTAATCGCGCGCGGGGCAGGTCCTAGCCGAAGCCGACGTCGAGGAAGCTCGGACGCGGGCCATTCCATTCGCCGGCGGGAACGGGTTCGTCGTCCTCGCGGTAACGCCGGGGCTTCCGGTCGTCGCTGGCGGTGACGCGGTCGGTCCGCGGCGCGGATTTTTCGCGGCGCGGTCGTTCTTCCCGCGGCGCGCGCTCTTGACGCGGCTCGCGGTCTTCGCGGCTGCGGCGCGGCTTGCGTTCGGAGGGCGGCGCATCGTCTTCGCTACGCGCTTCGGGTTCGGGCTTGGCCTTCGCCTTGGCCGCTTCGGCTTTCGCGAGCGCTTCGGTCAGATCGATGCGCACATCGTCCTTGCCGAACACCTTGATCGGACTTCCGGTCAGCTTTTCGACATTGCTGATGGCTTCGGCATCTTCTTCGGAAACGAAGGTGAAAGCCCGTCCCTTTGCGCCTGCGCGGCCCGTGCGCCCGATGCGGTGGACGTAATCGTCAGGGTGCCAGGGCGTGTCGAAGTTGAACACGTGGCTCACACCCTTGATGTCTAGCCCGCGCGCCGCAACGTCCGACGCGACGAGGATGTTGACCTCGCCCGCCTTGAACCGGTCGAGCTCCTTGATCCGCGAGGACTGGTCCATGTCGCCATGGATCTCGCTGGCGCGGAAGCCGTGGCGGTTGAGGCTCTGGTTGAGCTCGCGCACGGTGGTCTTCTTGTTGGCGAAAATGATCGCGTTCTCGACCAGATCGTTTTCGAGGAACCAGCGCAGCGTCTCGCGCTTCTGCTTCGACTTCACCGGCACCTTGAAGGCGGTGATATCCTTGTTGGTCGTCGCCGCACGCGCGGTTTCGATGCGCTTGGGATTGGTCAGGAACTTCTTCGCCAGCTTCTCGATCGGCGCGGGCATGGTGGCCGAAAACAGCATCGTCTGCCGCGATTCGGGAAGCTTGGAGCAGATGAATTCGATGTCGGGGATGAACCCCATGTCGAGCATCCGGTCGGCCTCGTCGATCACCAAGAGTTCGCAGCCGTTGAGCATGATCTTGCCGCGTTCGAACAGGTCCATGAGGCGGCCCGGCGTCGCGATCAGCACGTCGACCCCGTCGCTCAGCGCCTTCAATTGGTCGCCCATCTGCACGCCGCCGATCAGCAGCGCCATCTTGAGATCGTGGTTCTTGCCGTATTTCTCGAAATTCTCGGCAACCTGCGCGGCCAGTTCGCGCGTGGGTTCGAGGATCAGCGAGCGCGGCATCAGCGCGCGGCGCCGTCCGGCGGCCATCACATCGATCATCGGAAGCACGAAGCTTGCGGTCTTGCCCGTCCCCGTCTGGGCGATGCCGATCAGGTCCTTCATCATCAGGACGGTCGGAATTGCCTGGGCCTGGATCGCAGTGGGCGTGGTGTAGCCCGCGTCCTCCACGGCTTTGAGCAATTCGGGCGAAAGGCCGAGATCGGCGAAAGTCATGCTTGGTGTGGTGTCCGAGAATAGCGGGCAGGGTTGCTGCCGGGATTGCGGGCCTGCTGCGCACAGATGCACGACCAGAGGGCCGCCGCGCCTTTCCCGCAAATAGGCGCAAAAGTCAAGAAAACGCGCCTGTCTGCCCCGCGCGCGTCAACCGCGGGTCACGACCAGCTGGCGCATCGTGGCGACTTCGCACCATGCGCCGGTGCGCGAGCGCAGCTTGTCGCGATCGACGCACAGGCGCCCGTCCTTGTTCTTCTCGACATAAAACCCGGCATAGAAGTCGCGCGCGCGGCAGGATTTTTCGAGGTTGACCGAAACCATCCGGGAATCGCGCAGGAACAGCACCAGCCGGTTGCCGCTGCCGGTCTGCACGCCGGCAATCTCGCCGATCGCAACGCATTTCTCCTTGCCGCGCTCCTCAAGCCGCGGAGCCGACTGACGATCGGGCATGACGGGGGCAAGGTTGAGCCGCGCCGGCCCGGGCTGCGGGACGATCCGCACCAACACCCGCTGTTCGATCCGGATCTGCTGCGCGCGGGCGCTTTGCCGCATTGCGGTCAGCGGATTGATTGCCGTGAGCATCGATTGCCCCGCCGATGCAGCCTCGTCGCATTGCGGTGCCGACGCCGCGTCGCGGTGCGGGACAGCGTCATCACCGCCCCTCAGGACGGCAGCGGCATCACCCCACAGCGGCAGCAGAAACGCAATCGGCGCAGCAAGAGCGAACGAGCCGTGCATGGACGAAAGAGATTACCTCCCAAGGTTCGACGGGATCGGCGATGGCGCGCCGCGCAGCATCCGCAGCGCAGGCGATCTATGCCCTAAGCCTTTCAATTGAACCACCGCTTAACTGCTGCCCCGGATGTGCTGCAAAACCGATGGCACATTGCCCCATTGGTGTGGCATGGCAGCAACAATGACCGACCTGTCTTCTGCCCAGAGCGAAAGCGCCGATGAATTCATGCGCGAAGCGGCCTTGCTGCTCGGCCCGCGCGGGCTGACTTCCGATCCCGAGCGGATGGACGCTTGGCTGACCGACTGGCGCGGCCGTTACACCGGGCGCGCATGTGCGCTGGCGTCGCCGGCGTCGACCGCGGAAGTTGCCGCGCTGGTCAGGCTGTGCGCGCAGCATCGCATTCCGATCGTGCCGCAGGGCGGCAACAGCGGCATGGCAGGCGGCGCGACCCCCGATGACAGCGGCACCGCGATCATCCTGTCGCTGCGCCGGATGAACGCGATCCGCGCCGTGTCGGCCGATGCGGGGCAGGCGGTGTGCGAGGCGGGCGTGGTGCTGCAGACACTGCACGAAGCCGCCGAAGCGAAAGGCATGCGCTTTGCGCTCACACTTGGCGGCAAGGGCTCGGCCACGATCGGCGGGCTGATCGCGACCAATGCCGGGGGAACGCAGGTGCTGCGCCACGGAACGATGCGTGCGCAGGTGCTGGGTCTTGAGGCCGTGCTTGCCGATGGCAGCGTGCTCGATCTGATGACCCCGCTGAAGAAAGACAATCGCGGCTTTGATCTGAAGCAGCTTCTGATCGGATCGGAAGGCACGCTCGGGATTGTCACCGCCGCCTGCCTGAAGCTGCTGCCCGCCCCCGCCGGCAGGGTGACGGCATGGGTCGGGCTTGGCGGGATTGTCGAGGCGCGCACGCTGCTGCGCCAGATCGAGCGCGCGATGGGCGAGGCACTCGAAGGGTTCGAAGTGGTGCCGGCGCATTGCCTTGATGCGGTGCTAGCGCATCAGCCCGCAGCCCGCGCGCCGCTGGGCCAAAGCCACGAATGGAACGCGCTGATCGAATGCGTGTCCCCCTCCAGCGACAACGCGATGCTGCGCGAAACGCTCGAAGCCGCGCTGGCCGCCGCGCTGGACGACGGACTGATTGCCGACGCCGTGATCGCCGCCAACGACACCCAGGCCGAAGCGTTCTGGGCCTTGCGCGATGGCATATCCGCGGCCGAACGCGCGCTTGGCCCGGCGATGCAGCACGATATCTCGGTTCCGGTCGAACGGATGCCCGAATTCATCCTCGCTGCGATTCCTGCGCTGGAAAGCGCGTTTCCCGGCACCCGCGCGATCGCTTTCGGCCACCTTGGCGATGGCAACGTCCACTTTCACGTGATCGCCCCGGCAAGCGCGGTGCGCGGGGCCTGGGAAGAAGCGCAAGGCAAGACGATCAGCGCGCAGGTTTACGACCTTGTGACCGCATGGGGCGGCTCGATCAGTGCCGAACATGGGATCGGCCAGATGAAGGTGGCCGAGCTTGCCCGGCTGCACGATCCCGCCGCGCTCGCGGTGATGGCGGCGGTCAAACGCGCGCTCGATCCGGACAATCTGCTCAATCCGGGGAAACTCCTGCCCGGCCCGTCTGCGTCCCATTCCGGACCGCTTGCACCCGCGCGCGCTGTGCTTTAGTGCGCGCCCATTCGGCGGGGAGGGAATGTTTTTTCCGCTGAGGGGATCATCCACTTCCGTTTCGGAGATTTTGTTATGGCCAGCGCGCCGCAACCGCAACTTCCGTTGTTCTACAAGGACCTGCTTCCGCTCAACAGCCGCGATCACGCCGACTGGAAGGCTGGCACGCTCGACAGCGCCGAATACCTTTCCGTGACGCACGCGATCCCGGTGACCTCGGATGAATTCGTCGACGCACAGCGCCATTTCCCGATCGTGTTCACCTCGGGCGAAAACCCGCTGCCGATCGCGTTGTTCGGCCTCAACGAAGGCGTGAACACCTTTGTCGGCGAAGACATGAAGATCAACGAAGCGATCTACCTGCCCGCCTATGCGCGCCGCTATCCCTTCATCCTCGCCAAGCTGCAGCCCGGCAACGATGACATGTCGCTGTGCTTCGATCCGGTTCCCGGCCTGCTGGGGAAGTTCGACGAAGGCCTCGCGCTGTTCGACGACGCCGGTCAGCCGACCGAATACACGCAAGGCGTGCTCGACTTCTGCCGCCGCTTCGAAGAAGCCGGCCAGCGCACCAAGCTGTTCATGGAAGAGCTCGAAAAGCTCAACATCCTGATGGACGGCGAAATCGCGATCACCCGCGGCGACATGCCCGACACCCCGTTCATCTATCGCGGTTTCCGCATGGTCGACGAGAACAAGCTGCGCGAGCTTTCGGCCGAGAAGCTTGAGGAACTGTCGAAGAACGGCATGCTGATGCTGATCCACGCACACCTCTTCTCGCTCAACCTGATGCGCACGATCTTCGAGCGTCAACTCTCGCAGGGCAAGGTGCCGATGAACGCGCAGGGTGAACCGGCAGCGGCGCTGAACTGATAGCAGTGGCCGGGGTGGCGACACTCCGGCCGATGCAGGAAATTGGCGGGCGGGTGGACGATGGTCGGCCCGCCCGCTTTGCATTTCCCGGGCCGCGCTATTCGGCTGCCTGACGCAGCGCGTGCGCGCCCCCGATCCGCGCGGCCTCTGCGCCCAGTTCGCGCACAAGTGAGGTCAGCATCGCGGCAACCGCAGGCAGCCCCGCGGCAGGTTCGGCCAGATTGCGATCGAGATAGGCCGTGCGGCACACCTCGATCTGGACGGCATGCGTGCCGTCCTGCGGTGCGCCGTGACGGTCGAGCACGTAACCGCCCGAATAGGGCCGGTTGTGCGTGGCGGTGACACCGCGGGTTTCCAGATGCGCGAGCGCCCTTCCCGCCAGCCGGTTGTGACACGAGGCGCCGAACCGGTCGCCGATCACCACCAGCGGCGCCCGCGCCTCGCCCTCGCCTGCGCGCAGCGGCGGCATCGAATGCAGGTCGACGAGCAAGGCCACGCCCCATTCCTGGCGGATCCGCGCCAATTCGTCCGAGAGCATCGCGTGGTAGGCGGTGTGGATGCCCTCGATCCGCGCAGTCAGTTCATCGCGGCTCAGCCGGCCGCGCCAGATTTCGCCCGATCCCGGCAAGCGCCGCGGCACCAGACCGAGCCCGCTGCGCGCGCGCGCGTTCCCGTGATGCACCGCAATGTGCGCGGGCAGATCGGCAGGCCGGCCGCCTTCGATCATGTCCCAGTCGATATCGCCGGGTGCACGATTGAGATCGAGCAGCGCGCGCGGCGCATGCGCCACCAGCAGCGCGGCCCCCGCTTCGCGCGCTATCGCTATCGCGAGCCGGTCGACGTGGCGATCTTCGAGCCGCAGCTGCGCGTGGCCCGGATCGCGCATCCGCGCCGTGACATGATCGGGATAGGCCCTGCCCGCATGCGGCACCGCGACCAGCACCGGCAGGCCCAGGCGCGGGGGCCGCGTCAGCGTGAAAGCAGGCGCATCGCCCAATCCCGGAATGAATCCGCCACTCACAGCGCGGCGCTGGGACGACAGCGGGCCGGCCGCGCGGGCATCGAGGGAGCGGGACGGCGGTGCCATGGTCGTCCGCCGTGCTGGCGCGTTTGCCATCCCATGTCAAAGGCTGATCGGGCCGTCAGGCTCGAACAATTCGCACCATGCCGGAGCAGGATGCACCGAAGAGGAAAGATTTCTTAAGTCCGATATGCTAACGTGCATGCCATGACATCGACCCGTACCCCCCGTATCCTTCTGGCCGAAGACGAAGACGCGATGCGCGCCTATCTTGAACGCGCGCTTACCAATGCCGGTTACCACGTCAGCGCGGTCGACCGCGGCACCGATGCGGTGCCGCTGCTTGAAACGGGCGATTTCGATCTGCTGCTCTCCGATATCGTGATGCCGGAAATGGACGGGATCGAACTGGCGCAGCGCTGCGCGGAAATCTCGCCGCGCACGAAAGTCATGTTCATCACCGGCTTTGCCGCGGTATCGCTGCGCGCAAGCCGCGAGCAGCCCGCCGCCAAGGTTTTGTCGAAGCCGTTCCACCTGCGCGACCTCGTGCTCGAGGTTGAACGGGTCTTCGAAGAAGCCGACGCGGCAAGGATGTGAAAATTTCTCGGCGCAAATCGCTTGCACGTTCGAAAGTGCTGCGATAAAGGGCCGCTCCGCCCCGGGATGGGGCGCTCCGATGGTGCGGGCGTATAGCTCAGTGGTAGAGCACTATGTTGACATCGTAGGGGTCGCAAGTTCAATCCTTGCTACGCCCACCACCGGAAACCCGATCGCTTCCGCGATCCAAGAAAGCCCGCCCTTCGGCGGGTTTTTTTGTGCCTGCGCCTTGGTATCGTGAACGGGGAAACGGCTGTTGCATTTCATTTGCAACCCGGATGCTTGCATGCCCGCCCTCCTCTGCTAAAGCCCGCGCGGGATCTGATCAAAGCTTCCTGTCAGTCACACCTCGCCCCGCGAAAGTCGGGGCACGAAGGATAGGGCAATCAACATGCAAAAAATCAAAGTCGCCAACCCCGTCGTCGAGCTTGATGGCGACGAGATGACGCGCATCATCTGGCAGTGGATCCGCGAAAGGCTGATCCTGCCCTACCTCGATATCGATCTGAAGTATTACGACCTCTCGATCGAGAACCGCGACGCGACCGATGACCAGGTCACGGTCGATAGCGCCAACGCGATCAAGCAGTATGGCGTGGGCGTGAAGTGCGCCACCATCACGCCCGACGAACAGCGCGTCGAGGAATTCGGCCTCAAGAAGATGTGGAAGAGCCCCAACGGCACGATCCGCAACATCCTTGGCGGCGTGGTCTTCCGCGAACCGATCGTGATCGACAACGTGCCGCGACTGGTGCCGGGCTGGACCGATCCCATTGTGGTCGGTCGTCACGCCTTCGGCGACCAGTACAAGGCGACCGACACGCTGATCCCCGGCCCGGGCAAGCTGCGGCTGGTGTGGGACGGCGAGAACGGCGAGAAGATCGATCTCGACGTGTTCGATTTCCCCAGCAGCGGCGTCGCAATGGCGATGTACAACCTCGACGATTCGATCCGCGACTTTGCCCGCGCCTCGTTCAACTACGGCTTGAACCTCGGCTGGCCGGTCTATCTGTCGACCAAGAACACGATCATGAAGGCCTATGACGGGCGCTTCAAGGATCTGTTCCAGGAAGTGTTCGACAACGAAGGCTTTGCCGAACAGTTCAAGGCCAAGGGCATGGTCTACGAACACCGCCTGATCGACGACATGGTCGCCTCGGCGCTCAAGTGGTCGGGCAAGTTCGTGTGGGCGTGCAAGAACTACGACGGCGACGTGCAGTCGGATACCGTCGCGCAAGGGTTCGGCTCGCTCGGCCTGATGACTTCCGTGCTGCTCTCGCCCGATGGCAAGACGGTGGAGGCCGAAGCCGCGCATGGCACCGTCACCCGCCACTACCGCCAGCACCAGCAGGGCAAGGCAACCTCGACCAACCCGATCGCCTCGATCTTCGCATGGACCCGCGGCCTGATGTATCGCGGCAAGTTCGACGGCACGCCCGAGGTTGTGAAGTTCGCCGAAACGCTCGAACGGGTCTGCGTGCAGACCGTCGAGAAGGGCTACATGACCAAGGATCTCGCGCTGCTGATCGGCCCGGGCCAGGCATGGCAGACCACCGAGCAGTTCTTCGAAACGATCGTTGAAAATCTCGAAAAGGAAATGGCCGCCTCGGCCTGATTTTCCTGCGAAATCGCAGAAGCCGGGCGGCCTTGCGGCCTGCCCGGCTTTTTTGCGCCTGATGCAAGGGTGACAGCCCCGCCCCGCCCGGTTAAGCCCTAGGCATGGCTGGCGAACTGACCCTTTCCCCCGTCCTTTCGGACGCGCTGGTGATTCTCGGCTCCGCAGGGATCGTCATTCCGCTGTTCGCCCGGTTCCGGATCACGCCGATCATCGGCTTCATCCTGATCGGGGTTCTGGTCGGCCCCTCGGGCCTCGGCTCGCTCGTCGATGAGCATCCATGGCTCTACTACATAACCATCACCAATGTGGTGAGGCTGGTTCCCTTCGCCGATTTCGGGATCATCCTGCTATTGTTCGCGATCGGGCTGGAACTCAGCTTCAATCGCCTGTGGCAGATGCGCAAGCTGGTATTCGGGCTCGGCGCGCTCGAGGTGCTGATCAGCGGCGGCGCGCTGGCGCTGTTCATGGGGCTGGCAGGCGACATGAACACCGCCGCCGCGCTGGCGTTGGGCTTCGCGCTCGCCTTTTCCTCGACCGCCATCGTTCTGCCGATTTCGGGCACCAAATCGCCCGTGGGCCGCGCCGCCCTCTCGATGCTATTGTTCGAAGACATCATGATCGTGCCGATCATCTTTATCCTCGGCGCGCTCGCACCCAATGCCGCCGATGAAGGCTGGGGCGGGATGATCCGAACCCTGTGGCAGGGCGGGCTGGTGGTCGCGGTGCTGCTGGTGGCGGGCCGGGTTCTCCTCCCCCGTCTCTTCGCGCAGGCCGCACGCACCAAAAGCCCCGAGCTGTTCCTGTCCGCTTCGCTGCTGGTGGTGATCGGTGCGAGCCTCGCGACCGCGCTCGTCGGCCTCTCGCCGATCGTCGGCGCGCTGATCGCAGGGCTGCTGATTGCGGAAACCGAATATCACACCGAAGTCGAACAGATCATGGAGCCGTTCAAAGGCCTTGCTCTGGGGGTCTTCCTCATCACCGTCGGCATGAGCATCAATCTGGCCGAAATTGCCGAGCAGATCGGGCCGATCGCGCTGGCGGTGACCGGGGTGGTGATGTTCAAGGCGATTATCACCGGCTCGCTGCTGCGGTTGATGGGCGCTCGGCGCAGCACGGCGGCTGAAACCGGGCTGCTGATGGCATCGCCATCGGAAACCACGCTGATCGTTCTTGCCGCCGCCACCAGTGCGCTGGTGCTTGACGCCGAAACCGCGCGCTTCTGGCAGACCGTCACCGCGATCGGCCTCACGATCACGCCGCTGCTCGCCAAGCTCGGGGCGGCGGTTGCGCGGCGGGTCGATGCAACTGCGCAGAACTCCGAGGAAGAGGAGCCGGCCACCGCCCGTACGATCATCGTCGGCGGCGGGCGCGTTGGGAGGCTGGTCGCCGACATGATGCGCACCCATACCAAGCCCTATGTGATGATCGACAGCAACCCCGATCTGATCGAGCTCGCCAAGCGCGATGGCTACCGCGCGACCTTCGGCGATGCCGCGCGCGGGGACACCCTCGCCCGCCTCGGCGTCGAAGATGCACCGGCAGTCGTCCTCACCATGGACGAACCGGTGCTCGCCCAGCGTCTCGTCGCCAAGCTTCGACAGGCCTATCCGGATCTGCTGATCGTCGCGCGCGCCCGCGATCCCGACCATGCCGCCGCGATGTACCGCGCCGGCGCAAGCCACGCGGTGCCCGAAACGCTCGAAGCCTCACTTCAGCTTTCCGAAGCGGTGCTGGTCGATATCGGCGTGGCGATGGGACCGGTGATCGCGTCGATCCACGCCAAGCGCGACGAGTTTCGCGAGCAGCTCGAACGCGACGGCGGGCTCAGTGAAAAGCCGCGGCTGAAGACGGGCAGCCTGCGCGAACGCGAGGCGTGAGGCTTCCGGCTCAGCCCGCCAGAACGGCCTTCACTGCTGCCAGTGCCTCGCTGGCCTTGCTGCCATCCGGGCCGCCGCCCTGCGCCATGTCGGGCCGGCCACCGCCGCCTTTCCCGCCCAGCGTATCCACCGCGGCGCGTACCAAATCGACCGCGCTGAACCGCGCGGTAAGATCATCGGTCACCGCTGCCGCGATGCTTGCCTTGCCGTCATTGACCGCGATGATCGCCGCCACGCCGCTGCCGATCCGCTGCTTGGCGGCATCGAGAAGCGGGCGCAGTTCCTTCGGATCGAGCCCGTCGAGCACCTGACCTGCGAAAGTGACATCGCCGATCGTTTCGTCCGCCTGCGCCGCGCCGCCGCCCGCATTGCCGCCGCCCAGCGCAAGCGCCTTCTTCGCATCGGCCAATTCGCGTTCAAGGCGCCGACGTTCGTCGAGCAACGCGGAAAGCCGTGCCGGCACTTCCTCGGGGGTCGCGCGGATCACGCTTGCGGCAGCCTTCAAGGCCTCCTCGCGTCCGACCAGCCACTGGCGCGCGCCCTCACCGGTCATCGCCTCGATCCGCCGCACACCCGACGAGACCGCGCTTTCGGAAATGATCCGGAAGATCCCGATATCGCCGGTGGCGCGCACATGGGTGCCGCCGCACAGTTCGACCGAATAGTTGCGTCCTTCGCCGCCGGTCCGGCCCATCGAAAGCACGCGCACCTCGTCACCGTATTTCTCGCCGAACAGCGCCAGTGCGCCGGCGGCGACCGCATCGTCCGGCGTCATCAGCCGGGTCGATACCTGCTCGTTCGCGCGAATTTCGGCGTTCACCTCGGCTTCGACCGCGGCGATGTCCTCTGCGGTCAGCGCGACCGGATGCGAGAAATCGAACCGCAACCGGTCTTCGGCGACCATGCTGCCCTTTTGCGTCACATGCCCGCCAAGGCGATTGCGCAGCGCGGCGTGGACGAGGTGCGTGGCGGAATGGTTCGCGCGCACCCGGTCACGCCGGTCGGCGTCGACCTTGAGCTCCACCGTGTCGCCCACGGCCACCGTGCCAGCATTGATCCGCACCTGATGCGCGTGCAGCCGGCCCAGCGGCTTCGACGTGTCGGTAACTTGCGCGCTGAGCCCAGCGAGACTGGTAATCGTGCCAGCATCGCCGGTCTGGCCGCCGCTTTCACCGTAGAACGGGGTCTGGTTGGTGAGGATCACGACCTCTTCGCCCGCCGCGGCCTGCGCAACTTCGGCGCCGTTGCGCACGATTGCGACCACCTTGCCCTCACCGCTGGTCGAGGCATAGCCGGTGAATTCGCTCGCGCCTTCGCGTTCGGCGATGTCGAACCAGACCTCGCCCGACGCCGCCTCGCCCGAACCTTTCCAGGCGGCGCGGGCCGCGGCTTTCTGGCGCGCCATCGCGGCGTCGAACCCCTTCTTGTCAACCCCGATGTCGCGCGCGCGCAGAGCGTCTTCGGTCAGATCATAGGGGAAGCCGTAGGTATCGTAGAGCTTGAAGGCGACTTCGCCATCGAGTTCGCCGCCGGCGGCCAGATCGCCCGTTGCCTCGTCGAGCAGCTTCAGACCCTTGTCGAGCGTGCGGCGGAATTGCGTTTCCTCGCGCTCGAGCACTTCCTCGATCAACGCCTGACCACGGACAAGCTCGGGATAGGCCTGCCCCATTTCGGTGACGAGCGAAGGGACAAGGCGGTGCATCAGCGGCTCGGAAGCGCCAAGCAAGTGCGCGTGGCGCATCGCGCGGCGCATGATGCGGCGCAGGACATAGCCGCGGCCCTCGTTCGAGGGGAGGACGCCGTCGGCCATGAGGAAGCTGGTCGAACGCAGATGGTCGGCGATCACGCGGTGCGAGGCGGCGGTTTCGCCCTCCGCCGCGACACCGGTGAGGTTTTCGGATGCGGCGATCAGCGCCTTGAAAGTGTCGGTGTCGTAGTTGTCGTGAACGCCCTGCAGCACCGCGGCAACGCGTTCGATCCCCATGCCGGTGTCGATCGAAGGCTTGGGCAGGTCGCGGCGCGTCCCGTCAAGCTGTTGATCGTACTGCATGAAAACGAGATTCCAGATCTCGACGAAGCGGTCGCCATCCTCGTCGGGGCTGCCGGGAGGGCCGCCGAAGATGTGGTCGCCGTGGTCGTAGAAAATCTCGGAGCAGGGCCCGCACGGGCCGGTATCGCCCATCGACCAGAAGTTGTCGGCCGTAGCGATCCGGATGATCCGGTCGTCCGGCAGGCCGGCGATCTTGCGCCACAATGCGGCGGCCTCGTCGTCTGTATGATACACCGTCACGGTGAGCTTGTCGGCCGGCAACCCCCACTCCTTGGTCAGGAGGGTCCAGGCATGCGTGATCGCTTCTTCCTTGAAGTAGTCGCCGAAGGAAAAATTCCCAAGCATTTCAAAGAAGGTATGGTGCCGCGCGGTGTAGCCGACGTTGTCGAGATCATTGTGCTTGCCCCCGGCGCGGACGCATTTCTGCGACGAAGCGGCGCGCGGGCTGGCAGGGGTTTCGAGCCCGGTAAAGACGTTCTTGAACGGCACCATCCCCGCATTGACGAACATCAGCGTGGGATCGTTGTAGGGAACAAGCGGCGCGCTCGGCGTGGCGGCGTGGCCATGCCTACTGAAATAGTCGAGGAAGGAGCGGCGGATATCGTTCGTCGAGGTCATGGCGGTGCAGTTAGGCAAACCGCGCGGATTTCGCAATGGAGCGCGAAAAAAGGCGCTGAACGAGGGGGTCTGGCAAGGGTCTGAAGGGGGTCAAGCCGGGGTCAGGGCCCGGTCAGGATGGCTCTAAAGGAGTGCAAGCCGGGCCTGAAAATCGCGTTTCCTGCCGCCCAAAGCGAAACGCCGGCCATGTGCCTTGGGGAAGAACACAGGACCGGCGCAGCGCACATTCGGGCACCCTTGCGGCGGGAAAGGAGACCGCGCGGGACACGCGGGACCAGTCGCCTATGCGGGACGGGGCGCCGTCACGGCGTCAATCATCCGAATCCGCATCGGGACCGGTCATCATTTCTTCGGCGACCTTGTCGGTGCGGGCGCGGATCGCCGCTTCGAGGCGATCGCACACATCGGGGTGCTCCTTGAGGTAGTTCTTGGCGTTTTCGCGGCCCTGCCCGATCCGGATCGAATCATAGGAGAACCAGCTCCCTGATTTCTCCACCAGGCCTGCCTTCACCCCGAGGTCGATGATCTCGCCGATCTTGGAGATGCCTTCGCCATACATGATGTCGAATTCGACCTGCTTGAACGGCGGCGCGACCTTGTTCTTGACCACCTTCACGCGGGTTGCGTTGCCGGTGATCTCGTCGCGGTCCTTGATCTGCCCGGTGCGGCGGATGTCGAGCCGGACACTGGCATAGAACTTGAGCGCATTGCCACCGGTGGTGGTTTCCGGGTTGCCGTACATCACGCCGATCTTCATGCGCAGCTGGTTGATGAAAATCACCATGCAGCGCGAACGGCTGATCGAGCCGGTCAGCTTGCGCAAGCTCTGCGACATCAGGCGCGCCTGAAGGCCGACGTGCGAATCGCCCATCTCGCCTTCGATTTCGGCGCGCGGCACCAGCGCCGCGACCGAATCGACCACCAGCACATCGATCGCGTTCGAGCGCACCAGCGTGTCGACGATTTCGAGCGCCTGCTCACCGGTGTCGGGCTGCGAGACGATCAGTTCGTCGATATCGACGCCCAGCTTTCTGGCGTAGACCGGATCGAGCGCGTGTTCGGCATCGACGAAGGCGGCGGTGCCGCCCGATTTTTGCGCTTCGGCGATGACATGCAGCGCCAGCGTGGTCTTGCCCGAGCTTTCAGGGCCGTAGACTTCGATCACGCGGCCGCGCGGCAGACCGCCGATGCCCAGCGCAATATCCAGACCCAGCGATCCGGTCGAAATCGATTCGACCTGCATCGTCTCCTTCGAGCCGAGCTTCATCGCCGAGCCCTTGCCGAACGCGCGATCGATCTGTGCCAGAGCGGCTTCCAGAGCCTTTTGACGGTCCACGGCTTTCTTGTCCTCATCCACCAATTTCAATTGGGTAGCCATCGCACGCGCTCCTTCGCTTGCCTAGGGGCCAGCGCGAGTTTTCCGCTGCCCATGGCATGCTATGTATCGCTTTTGTTCTCATGGAACAAGTAGGGAACGAAAGATTTTTTACGGGGACAGCTGCGTCCCGGTCCCTACCCTGCGCCTAGTCGCCGGCCGCGTCGCGCAACTTCCAGTCGTACACCCTTGTGGCGTTGGCTGGCACCGTCACCTCGACCGTCTGATAGCCGTTCTTCAGCGCGACCGCGTGCCGTGGAAAGCGGATGTCCTGATCTCCGCCATAGGCCAGATTCAGCCGCAATTTCACGGGATGCGGATTGGCGTTGGTGAGGTGCGCCTGCATCTTCGTCCAGCCGCGTGCGTCGTCCGGCGGGTCGCCGATCGCGCCGCACAGCGCAAAGACCTGATTGCTCTGCCCCAGTGCAAGTTCGACATCCTGACCGCGCGCGTAATCGCGCAAGTCCGTTTCGGCGGCGAGCAGATCGCCGCGCGGCCCGGGCTCGAACAAGGCGAGCCTGCCCTGCGGCAACGCGATGCCCAGCCCCTTCTTGTCCTCGTTCTTCGTCAGCAGCAGCACGTCCGCGGCATCGGGCGTATCGCTGTCTGGATAGATCCGGTTGCTGGAATCGCACCCGGCCCGGTAGAGCAGCCGCGCCTTGACCGCATCCTTGTCGAGAAACGCGACCTGCTTCATCGCCTTGGCCGACACATCGATCCGGCCCGGAACGCGGAACAGCTTGAGATCGCCGAGGTCTTCCTCGCTCGCGGTGACCACGGCGCTGTCTCGCGCGCTCAGCCGCGATCCGGTGACGACGATCATCTCTGCCATCGCCATCGGCGGAGGCGGTGGTGGAGGGGGCGGCGGGGCGAACATCGGCGGCGGGGGCACGATTTCGGGGAGCGGACCGCTGCTGGTGCTGCCCAGCGGATAACAGGTGAGATAGAGCCCTTCCGCGGCCGGGGGATCGGCGAGATCTTCGTAATCGCTGTCGACATTCAGGCGTCCGGCAACGATCTGGAGCCGTGCATCATCGAAGCTCTGCCCGTTGTCGTTGACCAGCGTCAGCCAGCTCAGCAATCCCATCTCGAACTCGTCGCCCGACTGGCGGCCGGTCATGGTGCCGACGTAATTGGCCTCCCAGTCGAAACCCCAAGCAAGATAGGTGAGAGTCACGTCATAGGTGCCGCCGGTATCACTGCGCGTGTCGACCGAGAACACCGGCTGCGCGGACAACCCGGCAGGCACGCGGTCAAATCCGAGCGTTTCGGGCAGGCCCGAACACCGCACCGCCTCGAAGCCCTGCCCGGTCTGGAGCACCACCCCGCCATCCGCCCGCGTGCGCACCACCGCGTCTTCGCTGACCTGTTTGCCGGTGGCAGGGTTCATCCGCGTGATCGTCACCCGGTTGCCCAGCGTGCCGTCGACCAGCGCTGCGGGGGAGAGCAGCGCAGCGTTGCGGTTCTTCTCGATCGTGCCGCCCGGCAGGCCGGTGACGATCGCGGACACGCCGATCATGCCTTCGGCGACGCCTTCGAAGCGGATCGTCGATTCGCCCGCAGGCAGCGTCACGCGGCGGGTTTCGGAAATCATCGCCAGCCCGCGCGGATCATCGCGGTCGAGCTTTTCGTCCGGCCCGCGGTCGGCATCGCGGTAGATCGTCACCGCAAGATCGGACGGCGCGGCGGCATCGACCACTTCGCGTGCAAGCAGCGGTGCGGCGAGCACACCGGCAAGACCTGCAGCCCCGCACAGCCAGACAGAGCGCATCGCTCCTGCGCCCTTCAGTAACGCGTTTCGTAGGTGACGCGGATTACCCGTTCGCCCTCGGCCGGAACGGGCACCTTGTAACGGCGCTGATCGGCGTTGATCTGTTCACCCGGCAAGTCTTCGGACGTGATGCGGAAATCGTCCGCCCACCAGCCGCGATCGAGGCCGGTCTGGAGCAATTCGACTTCGACCGGCGCAGATTTGGCGTTGGTGAGGGTGTAGCGCATCGTCGTGCGGTAGAAGGTCTTTGGCCGTTCGAGCGTGATCGTGCGGGTGCGCGCGCCATCGGTGACGCGGTAACGCGCGCTCTTTTCCCATTCCGCGCTGGTGATCGTCTCGCGCTTTTCGACTTCGGCCTTGATCGTGATGTCGAAGGCATCGCCTGTCACCAGCGACAATTCGCTGCCCATCGGGGTGTGACCGATCGCGTTTTCGCCGATGAACTGCGGGGTATTTTCGCGGTCGCGCTGGTAGAAGCGTACGGTGCCCGCGGGCAATGCGTCGCCCAGCCCCTGATCGCGCGACGAGGAAAAGGCGATCCGCGACTGGACGTTGCGCGCCTCTTCGTCGTTCTGCTGGAAGCCGGCGGTCGCAGCGTAGATCTTGCGCGCGGGCACGGCCTGCACATCGAGAAAGCTGACCTGCTTGGTCTGGTCGTTGGCGACGGTGGTGCGCCCGCTGATGGGATAGAGGTAGAAATCACCCAGCCGTTCGCGCGCGGCGGCCTGGGTGCCGGGGCGCACCACCCCGCGCTGGTTGTAGCCATAGCCATTGCCGCCGCCACTAGGATTGCCCGCGACCAGCACGGTGTCGGCCTTGTGGAAGGTGGTCCCGGTGTTGTTGGTCAGCGTGACCCACCCCTGCATGTCGATCGTGCCCGCGCCCTCGTTATAAAGCGCGACGTAATCCGCGCTCCAGCCAAGCCCGCCGGTGAGATAGCGCAGGGATACCGGGCGGGTGCCACCGCGCGCCGAATCGAGACTGACCGACAGCGTCGGGCGCGCGCGCAGACCCGGCGGGACGCGGTCGAAGATCACGCGGACCGGCAGGCCGTCATCGCGCAGCACCTCAATCCTCTCGCCGATCTGGATCACGGTGCCGCCCGCGACCGACAGCACCTTGGCGCGCTCGCGCGTTTCGGTGCCGGTGGCCGGGTTGGTGCGCAGCAGGGTGACGGTCTGGCCGACCGCCTTCTCCATCAGTTTTGCAGGGGTGAGGAGATCATAGTCGAAGTTCTGCTCGACGATCGTGGTCCCGGCAGCGGCGAAGCTAAGCGTTTCGGGCCGGATCTGCGCCGAGACATCGGGCAGCTCGATCCGGATATTGCCCTGTGCGATCGCAAGATTGCGCACATCCTGCACCAGCGCGAGGTTGTTATTGTAGATCGTCAGTGACACGTCGCCCTGCGCGGTCGCATCGGGATCGGGGACCGCTTGCGCCGCCGCCGCCGAAGCCAGCGCGCCCGAAGCCAGCGCGATTCCGATCGACATGCCGCAGCCTGCGGTGATTGCCCGGATATTCATGCCCGTCCCCCTTGTCCCATGTGTCCCTCGTATCGTCTGCCAGAATGAACGCTCCGGCAGCTTTCGCCAAGGTGAATGCCTGCAAAGGGGGTTGAAAAACTGCGCAAATATCTGCGCAGGCCCGGGAGCGATCAGGCCCCGGCGCCCGCCTTCGCCTCGCGCAGCACCGCGCCGACCTTGTCCCCGATCGAGGCGACGCTGAACGGCTTGGCGATGAAGTGCATGTCGGGAATGTCGATATCGCGGCGCAGCTGCTCCTCGGCATAGCCCGACATGAACAGCACGGGCAGGTTGGGATGACGCGCGCGAATCGCGCGGACCATCGCCGGGCCGTCCATCCCGGGCATCACCACGTCGCTTACCACGATATCGAACGCGGCCGTGCCTTCGGTGATCGCGGCAAGACCTTCTTCGCCGTTGGCGCAAGGCGTGACTTCGTAGCCCGCGCGGGTCAGAGCGCGTTCGGCGACGGTGCGGACCATGTCCTCGTCTTCGACCAGCAGCACCTTGCCGCCCGCCGACCAGTCGGAGGATACGAGTTCCTGCACCGGGCGCTTGCGCGCCACCTCGCCGCGGTGGACCGGGAAATAGACCGTGAAGCGCGCGCCGGTCGGATGGCCTGCCTTGTCGGTGATATTGTCGGCAAAGATGAACCCGCCCGACTGCTTGACGATCCCGTAAGCGGTCGACAGCCCGAGCCCGGTGCCCTTGCCCTGCTCCTTGGTGGTGAAGAAGGGTTCGAACAGTTTGGGCAGGATCTGCGGCGGAATGCCGCCGCCGGTGTCCTGCACGATCAGCACGGTGTAGTCGGCCGCGGGCAGAACTTCTGATCCCAGCTGCACCACCTGCTTGGCCTGCAACGCGCGGGTGAACAGCGAAATCCGCCCCGTGCCATTGCCGCGCGCAGGCCCGCCGTTGCCCTGGATGGCATCGCGCGCATTGACCGCAAGGTTCATGACAACCTGCTCCAATTGCTGCGGATCGGCGCGCACCGGGCCAAGGTTGCGGTCGTGCTGGACGTAAAAGGTGATCTTCTCGCCCAGCAGCCGCTTGATCAGCGGGCTGACCTCGCTGACCACATCGGGCAACTGGATCACCTCGGGCCGCAGCGTCTGCTGGCGCGAGAAGGCGAGCAGCTGGCGGGTGAGCGAGGCCGCGCGGTTGGAGTTGGCGCGGATCTGCTGGATGTCGTCATAATCGCTGTCACCCGGAATATGACGCAGCAGCATCAGATCGCAGGTGCCGATGATTGCGGTCAGCACATTGTTGAAATCATGCGCGACCCCGCCGGCGAGCTGGCCGACCGCCTGCATCTTGGTCGCCTGCGCCACCTGACGGCGCAGCTGGTTTTCTTGGGACGTGTCGGCAAGGCTGAGCAGCACCGCCGCCTCGCCCAGCCCGCGCACCCCGGCAAGCCCCAAGCTGACGGGTTCTTCGGGCGAATTGGTCAGCCGCACCGCGACATCGCCGCTGGTGGAAGGCCCGCGCCCGTGACGGCGCACCGCATCGGACAAGACTGCCTTGTCCTCGCGCACCACCAGATCGGTCGGGAAGGCGGGCAGCCCGCGTCCTTCGCGGTCGACGCTGCGCATGAAGGCGTCATTGGCAAACAGGAACCGCCCGTCGCGGTCGGTCATCGCAAGGCCCAGCGGCAATTGCGCGAGCAGCGCGTCGAGCTGCGCCACGCCGGCCTGCGCCGCGCCATCGAAGCCCGAACCGATCCCTACGCCGCTGTCGATCAGCAGCATCAGCGAGGTCGCCTCGTCGGGCCCGGCGGGCGCGGCGCGGTCGTCAGGGTCGACCAGCGGGATGTCGACCAGCGTCTGCGGCGTGCCGCCCCGCCCTTCGCGCGCGAAGAAAATGCGGTCGCGGTCGTCCGAACGCAGGAAGCTGACGAAATCCTGCCCCACCAGACTGGCGCGTTCATCGCCTGCCGCGCGTTCGGCAAAGCCCGCGCTGACCGCGCGCACCACGCCGTCGGCGGTGGTGATCGCGGTTTCGATCCCGGCGCGGCTGAGCATCTTGCCGAACGGCCCTGCCAGATCGAGCGCGCCCAGTTCCGCGCCGCGCGCGCGCGCGATCGGCTTCAGCCGCCAGATCAGATGATCCTCGCCGCGCCCTGCACGGGTCGCGCTGATATGCCAGCGGGTTTCATCGGTTGCCTCGATCTCGTCGAGCGAAGCGTGGCCATCGCGCCAGGCATTGCGCGCCAGCAGCGTCACCGCTTCAAGCTGGGGGCGTGCCATCGGCAGCGCGGGCGGCGCGGCATTCGCACCGAAGCTGTCGAGGAAGAACAGATTGGCGCAGACCATCCGGTTGGCGCGGTCGGTGATCGCGATCGCCTCGCCCGCGCGCTCGATCGCGGCGACGGTCACGCTCCAGTCGGGCGCGGCAGGCGCATCGGCCCCCACCGGCGCGCGCATGCGGTCGAGCATCACCACCGCGCCGAGCAGCAGCCCGGTGGCCGCGATGAAGGTCAATGCGACCAGCCAGCTGCCGGTGGCGATGAACAGCACGAAGGCGCTAACCAGCAAGCCGCCGCCCAAGGCCAACAACAATTGGGCCGGTGGCAACGCGGCGAGCGAACGGACGTCTTCGGATGCGATCAGGCTGGGCAATGGGTTGCCGGCGGGGCGGGACAAGACGGGGCGACTCCTCTGGTCGGGCGGATGCGCGATTGCACCGCCCGGCGGGGCCGTCTTACTGCGCGCCAAGCCGCTGGTCGAGCCGCGCTTCCATCGCCTTCAACCGTCTGGCGCGCTTTCGGGACACCACGGCGCGCCACACCCAGCTCGAGACGAAATAGCCGAGAATCGGCGACACCACCGCCAGCACGAGGCAGCCCAGCAAGGTCGACGCGCCGATCTGGTAGGCCATCGTCAGATAGGCCCAGGTGCCATTGTCCGATGCCGCCGCGGCGACCCCGGCCTGCGCGGCTTCGAAGCGCAGGAAGAATTCGCCGATCCGATTGGCGACCACCATCCAGAACGGCAGGGTAAAGGGATTGGTGACGAAGGTGACCAGCGCCGCCAGCGGCACATTGGCGCGCGTCGGCAGCGCGAGGAACGCGGCAAGGAAAATCTGCCCGATCGGCACGATGAAGCCTGCAAACAGCCCCAGCGCGACCCCGCGCGGCACCGAGCGGCGGGTAAAGCGCCACAATTCGGGCGACAGGAACCGGTGCGCGATCGGGGCCAGATACTTGTTCTGCGCCATCTCTTCGCGCGTCGGCGTATTCTTGCGGATCACATCCATCGCCCAGGTTTTGGACCGCGGCCCCAGACCGGCCTTGCGCGATGGATCGATGCTCATGCGGACAGAACCGCGATGCGCGATGCGGCGATATCGTCGCGTGAGGAGAGGATGCTCGGCATGGTGTTGCCCATATGGGTAGCGCAGCAGTGCTGACTAGGTGGTGAATCGCGACCCCGTGCGATTTATGCGGCCGCTATCCGCGTTCGCGCATCAGGCGGGCCTTGTCGCGCTTCCAGTCGCGCTCCTTGGTGCTCGCCCGCTTGTCGTGGTTCTGCTTGCCCTTGGCGAGCGCCAGTTCGACCTTGGCGCGGCCGGTGCGGTTGAAATAGACCATCAGCGGCACCAGCGTCATGCCCTTGCGCTCGACCGCGCCGACGAATTTCTCGATTTCGCGCTCGTGCAGCAGCAATTTGCGCGGGCGGCGCGGTTCGTGGTTCAGGCGGTTGCCGTGGCTGTATTCGGGAATGTTGGCATTGATCAGCCAGACCTGCCCGTCCTTCACCTCGGCATAGCTTTCGGCGATGCTCGCCTCGCCCGCTCTCAGCGCCTTGACCTCGGTGCCCTGCAAGGCAAGGCCCGCCTCGAAGGTGTCCTCGATATAATAGTCGAACCGCGCACGGCGGTTTTCGGCGACGATCTTGAGCTTGTCGAAGGTGACGGGTTTGGGGCGTGCCATGGGACGCGCGATGTAGGAGCGCGCGGGCAAAAAAGCGAGGCCCTTTGCGATTTTGCCGCGCGCCGCCTAGGCTGCGGCGATAAATCACGAGGGGAGCACAATGGCCATGGCGCCAGCCGAGCCGTTCATCATCGCCGGGCAAAGCGTTGCGCCCGGCACCGCGTGCGATGTGGCATTCCCGATCACGACGATGGCAACGGGCACGTCCTCCTCTCTGGCGGTGCGGGTGCTTAATGGCGCGAAGGCGGGCCCGGCGATCTTCGTCAGCGCGGCGATCCACGGGGACGAGATCACCGGCACCGCGGTGATCCAGCGCTTGGCGCAGATGCTCGATCCGGCCACGCTGGCGGGCACGGTGCTGCTGGTGCCGGTTGCCAATATCTTCGGCTTCATCTCGCACAACCGCTACCTGCCCGACCGGCGCGATCTCAACCGCAGCTTTCCGGGCAGCGCGGGCGGATCGCTGGCCGGGCAGCTGGCACATGTCTTCTACCGCGAGGTGGTGGCGCGGTGCAGCCTTGGCATCGACATCCATTCGGCTGCGATCCACCGCTACAACCTGCCCCAGATCCGGATCGCGGCGGGCGACCGGCGGCTGGTCGAACTGGCGATGGCGTTCGGCGCGCCGGTGATCATCGAAAGCCCCTTGCGCGATGGCTCCCTGCGCGATCTTGCGCGGCAGAAGGGCGTCGACATGCTGTTGCTCGAAGCGGGCGAGGCGCTGCGGTTCGACCGGCTGTCGATCGAGACCGGCGTCGAAGGCGTGCTGCGCGTGCTCGCGCATCTCGGCATGATCGAAGCCGATGACGGGTTGAGCGCGGTCGGCGTGCCCGCGCGCGCGAACCGTTCGGTGTGGGTGCGGTCCCCGCGCGGCGGCGTGATGCATGCGGTGCGCACCTCGGGCGATCCGGTGCGCAAGGGCGATGTGCTGGCGCAGGTCACCGGACTGTTCGGCGATGCGCCAAGCGCGATGGTCAGCCCGGTCGACGGCATCATCATCGGCCATGCGACGCTGCCCGTGGTGCATCAGGGCGACGCCCTGTTCCACATCGCCGCGATCGACCATCCCGAACGCATCGGCGCACTGATCGATTCGATCACCGACGCGATCCTCGCAAGCGAGCCGCAGGGCAGCGCGCAAGGCATGCTCGATGAAGACGAGGTGGTCTGAGTTCAGCCTTGCGCCTGCAAGCCTGAACGATGGGACACTTGAGACACTGTCCTGAAAGCGAAAAACCACCCCCGGACACAGCTCTGCTGCGTAGGGTCTGGCAGCAAAGAAGATGTAGCGGGCGGACATCGTCCGGGCACTGTGACGCGCGCGCGGCGCGTAGGAAAGCGCCCTGCTTGCCGCCCTACCCCGCCAGCACCCCTGCGCTCACCAGCGCCTCGTCCACCGCGCGCTTTGCCTCGTCGGAACATTCGACCAGCGGCAGGCGCACTTCGGGCTGGAGCCAGTCGTGAACGCGGGAGAGCGCGTATTTCACCGGCGCAGGCGATGCATCGGAGAACATCGCATAATGCAGCGGGAACAGGCGGTCGTTCAATTCGCGCGCCAGCTTCAGTTCGTTCGCCGCGATCGCCGCATGAAATTCTGCGCACAGCTTTGGCGCGACATTGGCGGTCACCGAAATGCAGCCCCGCCCGCCGGCCGCAGCATGCGGCAGCCACAATTCGTCATTGCCCGAAAGCTGGCAGAAATCGCGGCCGATCCCCATGCGGTGATCCGCCACCCGGCTAAGATCGCCGCTGGCATCCTTGATCGCGACGATCCGGTCGGGATATTTGGTCACCAGTTCGACCACAGTGTCGTCGAGGATATCGGTCACCGTGCGCGCGGGCACATTGTAAAGCACGATCGGCAGGTCGCAGTTTTCCGCCAGATAGCTGAAATGCGCGATCAGCCCGCGCTGGCTGGGGCGATTGTAATAGGGCGCCACGCAAAGCCCTGCCGCCGCGCCCGATTTCTTGGCAAAGTTCATGTGCAATTGGGCGTTGCGCGTGTCGTTCGACCCGCAGCCCGCGATCACCGGAACGCGGCCCGCGGCCTGTTCGATGCACACTTCGATCACGCGGTGATGTTCAGCATTGGACAAGGTCGACGCCTCGCCCGTGGTGCCGCAGGCGACCAGCGCGGCGCTGCCGTTTTCGATCTGCCAGTCGACCAGCCGGCGGAAGGCGGGCTCGTCGAACGCCCCGCCGCGAAAAGGAGTCACAAGAGCCGGAATGGAACCGCTGAACATTGCCTTTGTCCTGCCTTCATCGCTAGGTATCGCCAGATCAGCGGCTTATCCGCTTTCCCCTGAAATCGTTCAGCGCTCAATAAGGAGCCGATTGGCACAATGTCCAGCATGGTCCGTAAACTTGTAAATTCCCCCCGGATATGTGCTGTCATCGCCGGCCTTGCGGCTGGCGTGGCCCTGCCTCTTCCCCTTGCGGCGCAGGGTTGGAACGGCAGCAACGATCTTGTCGCGCGCCAGCCTGCCGCAATCGACGCTGCGGTCGCGCGGTGGGAGGTGCTGCAGGCCAGCCGCACGGCGATGTTCGCCGATTATGCCGGCTTCGTGCTTGCCTATCCCACCTTCCCGCGCGTCGAGACTTTGCGCCTGCGCGCCGAAGCGGCGCTGGAGAACGAGGCGCCGCAGGCCTCCGATGTGGTCCGCTATTTCGATGCCAATCCGCCGCTGACCAATCCGGGCCGCGCGCGTTATGCGCTGGCGCTTGCCGCGCTGCAGCGGCCCGAAGCGCTGGCCGAAGCGCGGCGGGCATGGCGCGGCGGGCAGATGGCCGACAGCGCCGAGCTTTATCTCGCGCAGCTTTTCCCCGGCCAGTTCCTGCCTGACGATTACGCCGCGCGGGTCGATGCGCTGCTGTGGCAGGGCAAGGCCGATGCCGCCGCGCGCCAGCTGCCCTACCTCTCCGAACAGGCGCGCACGATGGCGCTGGCACGCATGGCGCTGGTGCGCGGCACCAGGCCCGAAATGGCGGGGGTGATCGTTCCTGCCGGTGCGGACGCCGATCCGGGCTATGTCTTCAACCTAGTGAAGTTCCTGCGCGGCAGCGGCCAGAACGCCGAAGCCGCCCGCGTTTTCACCAATCGCCCGGGCTTTTCCCGCCCCGCGCTCGATCCCGAAGGCTTCGTGGGCCAGTTGCTGGGCGTCGCCGGCAGCGTCAGCGCGCGCGAGGCGGCCAATATCGCCGCACGCACCGATGACCTGTTCGATCGCGGCGCCACGCTGTCGGATGCCAGCTTCACGCTGCGCGACCGGCTGACCGATCTGATGTGGCTGGGCGGCACGCGCGCGATGTGGGATCTGGGCGATGGTAACACCGCAGCCCCGCTGTTCGCGCGCTATGCCGAGGCAGCCAAGACCCCGCTGACCAAGACCAAGGGCTATTACTGGGCAGGCCGCGCGGCGCGCCAGGCCGGCAATCAGGCGGGCGCAGCGCAATATTTCGAGCTCGCCGCGCGTTCGCCCGATTATTACTACGGCCAGTTGGCGCTGTCGGCGCTGAACCGTCCGATGCCCGCGTTCGCGCCCCTGCCGCAAGGCGAGGTCGATGCCCGCGCGCGCGCCGAGTTCGAAGCGCGGCCCGTGGTGAAGGCGATCCGCGCGCTGGCGAACAACCGCCGCGACTGGCGCACCGAGCGCCGGTTCTTCGAAGCCCTGGGCGACGAGGCGAACACGCCCGCCACCTTGCAGATGGCGGGCCAGCTCGCCCGCGAATTGCAGATGGACGAACTTGCCGTCGTGCTCGGCCTGAAGATGGGCGAAACCGGGGTCACGGGGCTTGAGCGGATCGGCTTTCCCACGGTTGCCACCCCGCCGGTGGTCAACGACTGGGTGATGGTCCACGCGATCGGACGGCAGGAGAGCGAGTTCGACCGCAACCGCGAAAGTCATGCCGGCGCGCGCGGGATCATGCAGCTGATGCCCGGCACCGCACGCGAACAGGCGGGCAAGATGGGGATGCAATATCTTTCCGCCGACATCACCCGCTCGCCGCAATACAACATCCAGCTGGGCGACGGGTATTTCGCACGGATGATGAGCTATTACGGCGGCTCCTATCCGCTCGCCATCGCCGCCTACAATGCCGGGCCGGGCCGCGTGAACCAGTGGCTGCGCCTCAACGGCGATCCGCGCACCGGCGCGGTCGACTGGGTCACGTGGATCGAGAAGATCCCCTCGAACTTCGAGACGCGCTATTACGTGATGCGCGTGATCGGCAACGCGGTGACCTACGCGCACATGTATCCCGAGCTTGCGGGCCGGCCGCGCCCGGTCGACAGCTTTTTGCGCTGAGGGCGGCTGCGATGAAACCGGGGGGGCCTCCGATCACGCCGCAGGGGATGGCGGCGCTGAAGGCGCGGTATGACCAGTTGCTCGGCACCGACCGGCCGGCGATCGTCGAGATCGTCAGCTGGGCAGCGGGCAATGGCGACCGCAGCGAAAACGGCGACTATCTCTATGGCCGCAAGAAGATGCGCGAGATCGACCGCGAACTGGCGCATCTGGCGCGGCGGATGAAGGCGCTGCGGGTGGTCGATCCGCGCGCGCAGGTCGACCACGGGCGCGTGTTCTTCGGCGCGCGGGTCGAGATCGCGGACGAGGACGACAACCGCCAGACCGTGCAATTGGTGGGCGATGACGAACAGGATGCCGCCGCGGGCCGGATCGGCTGGAACGCCCCGCTCGCGCGTGCGCTGCGCGGTGCGGCTGTCGGCGATGTCCGGGTGGTCACGCTGCCCACCGGCACGCGCGAATGGGAGGTGATGAGGATCGCCTATGACTAACCGGGTTGTCCTTGCCATCATCCTTGCGCTGGCCGCGTCACCCTTGGCAGCGCGCGACAGCCTTGGCGTCTATGACGGCTGGGGCGCGTTCAGGGATGCCTCGCCCCTGCGGTGTTATGCGATCGCCAAGGCGTCAGGCGAAAACGGCGAGCGGGGCGCCTATGCGACGATTGCCAACTGGCCGGCACGGGGCCTGCGCGGTACGGTGCATCTGGTGCTCTCGCGCGAAGTGACAGGCACCGGCCCGGTGCGCATGGCGGTCGGCGGCAAGCGGTTCGAACTGGTCGCCAAGGGCCGCAATGCCTGGGCAAGGGACGCGCAGGGCGATGCCGCGATCATCGCCGCGATCCGCTCGGCCAGCCGGATGAGCGTATCGGCGGGCGGATTTACCGATCGCTACACGCTGGCGGGCGCGGCGACCGCGATCGATGCGGCAACCGTTGCCTGCGCCAAATCGCGCTGACTGGCCAAACCGCGCTTTGTGCCCTATATGCGCGGGCCTCATGTCAGATACCGCACTCATGTCCATCCCGGGCCTCGTCGACCCGGTTCCCGCCTCGCGCGACATCACGCCGCGCGCCGATGGCCGCGTCGACCTGATCGGTCTGCCGCGCCCGCGCATCCGTGAACTCTTTGCCGAAGCCGGTCTCGACGACCGCCAGGCCAAGCTGCGCGCCAAGCAGGTGTTCCACTGGCTCTATCACCGCGGCGTCACCGATTTCGAACACATGACCGACATCGCCAAGCCGATGCGCCCGTGGCTCGCGGAACGCTTCGTGATCGGCCGGCCCGATGTGGTCGAGGCGCAGCATTCGGTCGACGGCACCCGCAAGTGGCTGCTGCGCACCGCCGATGGCCACGATTTCGAGATGGTCTTCATCCCCGATGAAACCCGCGGCACGCTGTGCGTCTCCAGCCAGGTGGGCTGCACCCTCACCTGCTCGTTCTGCCACACCGGCACGATGAAGCTCGTCCGCAACCTTACGCCGGGCGAGATCGTCGGCCAGGTGATGCTCGCCCGCGATGCGCTGGGCGAATGGCCGCGCGGGACGATGGTGTCCGATGCCGACGCAATCGACGAGGATGACGAGGCGGGCCACTACACCGCCGATGGCCGCCTGCTCACCAACATCGTGATGATGGGCATGGGCGAGCCGCTCTATAATTTCGATCACGTGCGCGATGCCTTGAAGCTGGTGATGGACGGAGACGGGCTTGCCCTGTCCAAGCGCCGCATCACGCTCTCGACCTCTGGCGTCATCCCGATGATGGAGCGCTGCGGCGAGGAGATCGGCGTCAACCTCGCCGTGTCCCTGCACGGCGTGCGCAAGGAAGTGCGCGACGAGTTGGTGCCCTTGAACAAGAAATACAGCATCGAAGAGCTGTTGCAGGCCTGCGCGGATTATCCCGGCGCCTCCAACGCGCGGCGGATCACCTTCGAATATGTGATGATCAAGGACAAGAACGACAGCGACGATGACGCGCGCGAACTCGTCCGCCTGCTGCGCCAGTATAATCTGCCCGCCAAGGTCAACCTGATCCCGTTCAACCCGTGGCCCGGCGCAGGCTATGAAACATCGCTGCCCGAACGCGTGCGGCGCTTTTCGGAGATCGTGTTCGAAGGCGGGTTCTCCGCTCCGGTCCGCACGCCTCGGGGCCGCGACATCGATGCCGCCTGCGGGCAATTGAAGACCGCAGCCGAAAAGAAGTCCCGCGCCCAGCGCGACCGCGAGGCGGCCGAAGCGGCCGCGGCGGCTCTTCAGGACTAACCGCGCTTCGGGCGCGAAGGGGGCAGGCCATGGACAGCTGGACGATCGAGGCGGTCTGCACCGGCACCGCGCGCCCCTTCAACGGGGCAGAAACCAGCGCGATCGCCAAACGGCCGCGCGACGGGATGGTCCAGGTGCTGACCGATGGCCTTGCCCCCGATGAACAGGCGGACCGCCGCGTGCATGGCGGACCGGACATGGCGGTGCATCTCTACCCGCTCGATCATCATGCCTGGTGGCGCACCATCATCGGCGATCACCCTGCGCTGGATGAGCCCGGCGGGTTCGGCTCGAACCTTGGCGTGACGGGTCTTTGCGAAGACGCGGTGCATATCGGCGACCGGTTCCGGCTGGGCACCGCGCTGATCGAGGTCAGCCAGCCGCGCCAGCCCTGCTGGAAGATCGACCATCGCTTCGGCTGCAAGGGCATGGTTGCGCGAATCGTCGAGACGGGGCGCACCGGCTGGTATTTCCGCGTGCTCGAACAGGGCGAAGTGCAGGCAGGCGACCGACTCGAAAGGATCGCGTCCGGGCACCGGGAATGGAGCGTCGCCCGGGTGTTCCATGCGCTGATCGCGGGGCAAGGGTCGCCTGAGGAATTGGCCCGGCTCGCCGATTTGCGGGCGCTAGCAACGCGCTTGCGCGACAAGGCCTCAGCCAAACGCAGCTGAGCCACGGTTCATCGCGAATGGGGCCAAGCTGAACAAAAACTGCTGTTTCCTGACCACATCGTTCAGCTGACGTTCTTCCTAGCTGAACGAAAAGGGGGTCGCTCCCACGCAAGGGGCCGCCACAAGGACAATGACAATGAAGAACCTCGCCCTGCTCGCCGCCACCGGAACCATGCTGGTCACCGCGCTTCCCGCGCAGGCGGCCGTCCTTCCGGCCGCGCCCGCCCCCATCGCTGCCGGTTACACCAGCACGACCGCAACATTCGATCAGACCGCCGAGTATGATCGCCGCTGGCATGACCGCCGCTATCGCGACGGCCGCGGCTATCGCTACGACGACCGTCGCTACGACGACCGCCGCTATGCCGAACGCCGCCTGTCGCGCAACGACCGCGTGTGGCGCGGTAACGACGGCCGCTACTACTGCCGCCGCGACAACGGCACCACCGGCCTGGTCGTAGGCGCCGTCGGCGGCGCGCTGCTCGGCCGCACCATCGATACCCGCGGCGACCGTTCGCTCGGCACTCTGCTCGGTGCGATCGGTGGCGGTCTCCTGGGCCGTGAAGTCGACCGCGGCGAAGCACGCTGCCGCTAAGGCGTGGCGGGGGTGAGACGAGTTCGCACATCGCTGGAACTTGCCGCCCCCGCCTCCGCTTCTACCCTTCAGACAGCAGGCAACCGAAAGGACAACTGCCATGAAGAAAATCGCTCTTATCCTCGCTGCCGGCGCGATGACGCTGCCGCTTGCGACCCCGGCCATGGCCGACCCGCCCCGTCACGCAAAGGCATGGGGCAAGCGCGCGCAGCAGGCCCGCATCTATGATGATCGCGGCCGCTATTACGAACCGCGTCGCCTGGCGCGCGGTGACCGGGTGTGGCGTGACGGCAACCGTTACTATTGCCGCCGCGACAATGGCACCACGGGCCTCGTGATCGGTGCCGGTGTCGGCGCGCTGCTCGGCCGCACGATCGACACCCGCGGTGACCGTTCGGCAGGCACCTTGCTCGGCGCGATCGGTGGCGGTCTGCTCGGCCGCGAGATCGACCGCGGTGAGCTTCGCTGCCGCTAAGCCGATTGCTTGAACGTCGGAAATCGCGCGCACGTCCCCCTCTCCCCGATTGTCGCGCGCGGTTCCGACTGTTAGCGCTGCTGTCATGGCCCCCTCCCCTGACAGCAGCGCACCGAATACCCCTCGCCCCGCCGTCCTCGTGACTGGCGGGGCGACGCGTATCGGGGCCGCGATTGTCCAGCGGTTCGCTGCGGCCGGATGGCACGTGGTGATCCATTACCGCAGCAGCGCAGGCCCCGCCGACGCGCTTGCCGCAACGCTGCCATCGGCCGAGACGATCGGTTTCGATCTGTGCGACGATGCGGCATCGGTCGCCGCCGTCACCGGTCTGGCTGCGCGACTGCCCGGATGGTGCTGCCTGATCAATTCGGCCGCCGTCTTCGATTACGACGATGCCGCTGCGCTCGATCCCGCGACATACCGCGAGGCGATGCAGGTCAATGCGCTTGCCCCCGCCAGGATCGCGCAGGCTTTCATCGCGCATTCCCGTTCCGCCGGCGTGCGCAGCGTGATCCAGATCACCGACATGAAGATCGCCAACACCAACCCCGATTTCTTCAGCTACACGATGGCCAAGCACGCGCTTTCCGCGACGATCGGGATGCTCGCCAAGGCGCATGGTGCAGGCGATGTGCGGATTTACGGACTAGCGCCCGGTGCGGTGCTCGCGAGCCATGACCAGAGCGAGGATGAAACCGAGATATCGCACCGGTTGAACCTGCTGGGGCGCAAGACCGGTGCCGACGAGATCGCCGAAACCGCGCTGTTTCTGGCGAGCGGCGCGCTGGCCAGCGGGCAGACCATCTTCGTCGACAGCGGGCAGCACTTGCTTGACCAGCCGCGCGATGTCATCTGGTTGGCACGCGGACAGGTTTGAGGGAGATCGACGCATGATCAGGCACGCGCTTTCGACCCGGTTGTGGCATTGGGTGAATGCTGTCGCGATCGTGATCCTGTTCATGAGCGGGCTGAACATTTCGAACGCGCACCGCTATCTTTACTGGGGCGACTATGGCTTCGATGCGAGGGACGCGTGGCTTTCGGTCGTGCGCTTTCCCGGCTGGGCGACGATCCCGCAATATTACAGCCTGGCGCTGGCGCGCGATTGGCACACGCTCGCGGCGTGGCCGTTCGCGGTGGGATTAATGTTCATCTGGATCGCGATGCTGGCAAACGGCCACTTCCGGCGCGACCTGACAACGCGCCGTTCCGACTGGACGGTGAGTGCGGTGATCGCCTCGCTCAAGGCGCACCGCGCCGATGGCGCGCAGGCCGCGGGCTATAATCCGGTGCAGAAAATCCTTTACGGCATCGTGTTCGGCGTGCTGCTGCCGCTTATGGTGTTCACCGGGCTTGCGATCAGCCCGGGCTTTCAAGCCGTGGCCCCGTGGCTGCTCGACGTGCTGGGCGGCAGGCAGAGCGCGCGATCGCTCCATTTCATCGCCGCCTTTGCCTTGTTCGGATTTGTCGTCATCCATCTGGTGCTGGCGCTGGCCGATTGGCGGTTGATCGTGAGCATGTTTACCGGAAAACCGGCCCACGCCCCCAAGCCCAAGGACGCGGCCAATGGTTGACCTTCCCCGCCGTTCGCTGCTCGCCGGGATCGCGGCGCTTGGTGCAGGGGCCTGCACCAAAATCAACGACAGCGCCGCCACGCGCAGCCTGTTCGAGGCGGCAGAGGACGGGCACCGCAATCTGCACCGCGCGCTCGCGGGCAAGCAGGGTCTGGTGCCCGAATATACCCGCGCCGAGCGTTCCCCCACGTTTCGCGGCAATGGGTCGGTCACCGTCGCCGATCCGTTCTACCGGTCGCAGCTTGCCAGCGGATTTCCCGATTGGCGGCTGGCGGTGACAGGACTGGTCGAGCAGCCATTGTCTCTGGACCTCAACCAGATCAAGGCGCTGCCCCAGCGCACCCAGATCACCCGTCACGACTGCGTCGAAGGGTGGAGCGCGATCGGCGAATGGCAGGGGGTGCCGCTCGCCGCGCTGCTCGATGCGGCCAGGGTGAAGCCAAGCGCGAAGTTCATCGTCTTTCGCTGTGCCGATGTGCTCTACGGGCGCGATTATTACGAGAGCATCGATCTGGTCGATGCCTATCACCCGCAAACCATTCTTGCGCACACGCTCAACGGCGAGGCCCTGCCCGAAAAGAACGGCGCGCCGCTGCGCATGCGGATCGAGCGGCAGCTGGGCTACAAGCACGCCAAATATGTCAAGGCAATCGAAGCGGTCGAAAGCTTTGCCGCCATCGGTCAGGGCCGCGGCGGTTTCTGGGAGGATATCGCCGGGTATCAGTGGTATGCCGGCATCTAGCCTTCGGGATAGAGCCGCTGCATCGCCGCCCAGTCGGCCGCGATGATCTCCTCGAGCACGCCCATGTCGATGTGGGCGAGCTTGTTCACATAAAGACAGCTTGCCCCCATCGCGTGCTTTCCAAGCCGCGTCAGCGCGGCATCGCGCTCGGCGCCGGTCGCGGGGTCGGCGTATCCGCCCATCAGATAGAGCGAATGTTTCGCCTTTTTCGGGCTGAAGCCTGCCCTCATCCAGTGCACTTGTCGCCCGCTGTCATAGGTGGTGCGATATTCGCCGTATCCGATGATCGAGGGCCCCCACATCTGCGGCGTCGCCCCCGTCACCTTCCTGAACAACGCGTCGAGCACCTGTGCTTCGCTGCGCTTGCCTGCCGGCTCGACGCTGGCGATGAAGTCGTCAACCGACGCGCCGGTGATGCCTGTCTTGGCCTCTGCCATGTCCCTCCTCCCGAACGGCACTGCGCCATATTGCGATCATCGCCGCCTGCGTTACCTTGCGCGGCAAATATCCGTGAAAGGAGCACCATGAGCAAGCCTCTCCTCGACCGCTTTTTGTCGCGCGCGGTAAAGCAGGGCCGCCTCGGCGTCGTCCATGCCGATGGCAGCGCAGCCACCTATGGCGCCGAAGCCGAGGGCTTTCCCGACATCGTCATCCGTTTCACCGATGCCGCGGTGCCGCGCGATATCCTGCTCGACCCGCGATTGGGCGCGGCCGAGGCCTTCATCGACGGGCGGCTGGTGATCGAGGAAGGCGATGTGATGGGCCTCGTCAGCCTGCTGCGCGCCAACAATCCGTGGGACAAGGGCGGCGATATCGGCAAGCCCAGCCCGCTAAAACGCCTGCTGGGCCGGGCGAGTTTCGCTGCCGAACAGATCAACAATCGTGTCGGCTCGAAGAGGAACGTCGCGCATCACTATGATATCGGGAACGATTTCTACCGGCTGATGCTCGATCCCGAACATTGGCAATATTCCTGCGCCTACTGGCCCGAAGGCGTGACGACGCTGGGCGAAGCGCAGGGGGCGAAACTGGCGCATATCGCGCGCAAGCTCAACCTGTCGCCCGGGCAGGATGTGCTCGATATAGGGTGCGGCTGGGGCGGGATGGCGATCCATCTGGCGCGCGAACACAATGTCCATGTCACCGGGATCACACTGTCGGAAGAACAGGCCGCGCTCGCCCGCACGCGGGTGCGCGATGCGGGGGTGGCGGACCGCGTCACGATCCTGCTCGAAGACTATCGCGACACCGCGGCAAGCGGGCGCCGGTTCGACCGGATCGTTTCGGTCGGCATGTTCGAACACGTCGGCCGCGCGCAGTTCGACACCTTCTTTGCCGCCTGCGCCCGGATGCTGGCCGATGACGGGGTGATGCTGCTCCACACGATCGGCCGGTTCGGCGGGCCGGGCACCACCGATGCCTTCACCCGCAAATACATCTTCCCCGGCGGTTACATCCCCGCCCTGTCCGAGACGCTGGCAGCGTCGGAGAAATACCGCCTGATCGCCGCCGACGTGGAAACGCTGCGGTTGCATTATGCCCGGACGATCCACGCCTGGTATGCCGCCTGTCTCGCCAACCGCGAGGCGATCGTGGCGATGTATGACGAGCGCTTTTTCCGGATGTGGATGTTCTACCTCGCGGGCGCGGCGACCGTGTTCGAGAACGGCGGGATGGGCAATTACCAGATCCAGTATGTCCGCAGCCGCCACGCGCTGCCGATCACGCGCGATTACCTCTACCCCGCTTAGGCGACCTCGTTGGCATCGGGGCGCTGGCGCGGGAAATAGACCGGGCCGAACCCCATCAGCGCCGCCCCCACCAGCGGCAGCGCGATCACCCACCAGCGCACGCCCGACACGCCTTCGGGGCTGGCGATCGTCAACCCCGCCGTAGCGCCCAGCCCGGCGCAGATCGCGAGCACGCCCAGCACCGCGCGTAAGCGCGGCACCGTGCGCCCGCCGCGCACCGGGCCAAAGCTGCGCTCATGCCGCGCAAAGATCGCGATCAGCGGCAAGAGCGCGATGACATAGATCACGATCCAAAGCGGCCGTGTCACCCACCACGGCCCCGTTCCCGGCACCGGCTCCAGCCCCCAGCCGCCCAGCAGCAACCAGTCGGCCGCCATCACCAGCACGAAGGCGGTAAGGTGCCAAAGGAACACCGTCATGATCATCCCGTTCATCAGCACGGTCGCGGTCCAGACACGCACGCTCTCGAGCATCCGCCGCCCCGCTGGTTCAAGCGCGAGCACCAGCCCCACCTGCATGCACCCCAGCGCGAACAACGCGAGGGTCGGCGGAAGCGAATTGGAAAAGCCGTCGGGCGCGGACACCATCGAGACGGGGTAGAAGCCGTAGACCGTGATCGCGACGAGGATCGCCAGCGACACTGCGAACCAGCCCCAGGCGAACCATTGTCTGCCGAACCTGCCCGCACGCCACGCAAAGCCGAGCTGGTGCAGGCCGATGAACACCCAGAGGAAATTGGCAAAACCGATCCACGGCACATCATGCACGAACCGCAGCCAGTCGGTCACCATCGCCAGCGGCACGAACAGTGCGAAGCTGCCCCAGCCGAGCCGCGTCCACAATCGCTGCGCCAGCGGGGTGAAAGCGGTGACCAGCAGATAGACCGCAAGGAACCACACCGGGATCAGCGCCGCCTCGGTCGCCATGCGCACCTGCGCGCGCGGCAGCCCCGCCTGCGTCATCGCCAGCGCGAGCGCCGCCCACAGCAGCAGCACGGGGAAGGTCGGCGTCACCAGTCGCTGCACGCGGCTTGCCAGCCAGTCGCGATAGACGCCGGGCTGATCGGGCGCAGCCTTGGCGGTGGTCGCTGCCCAGCTCACCTGATTGGCATAGCCGCCGACAAGGAAGAACACCGGCATCACCTGAAAGCCCCACGTCAACCAGTGCGCCCACGGCGCGACGGTGAGGAGATCGCCGCGCTGCAACTGCCCGTCCGCGCCGACATACAGGCCCGCCATCATCCAGTGACCCACCACCACCGCCATGATCGACACCGCGCGAAGGAAATCGACCCAGCGGTTGCGTTCCGGCGGGGTCATTTCGGCCAGTTCACGCGCCTTGCTCCACATTCTCAGCATGGGTTCCCCAGTGTTCCAGCCGCGATCCGGCCACCTCGTCCCGCCTTATCAGCCCTTTGGTAAAAAGAGCATGGCCGCCAACGGCCCTTCCCCCGCAAAGATTGGCCGATTGCCCCTTTGCCCCGGCGCTGATAGGTGGCCGCGCACTTTCCCATCCCAAGGAACCCTTGCTCATGGCCCAGCCTCAGAAAGTCGTCCTCGCCTATTCGGGCGGTCTCGATACCAGCGTCATCGCCAAGTGGCTGAGCGTGGAGCGCGGGCTCGAGGTCGTCACCTTCACCGCCGATCTGGGTCAGGGCGAGGAAATCGAACCCGCCCGCGCCAAGGCGCGCGCGATGGGCATTCCCGACGATCACATCTTCATCGAGGACGTGCGCGAGGAGTTCGTGCGCGATTTCGTCTTTCCGATGATGCGCGCCAATGCCCGCTATGAAGGCGACTACCTGCTCGGCACCTCGATCGCACGCCCGCTGATCTCCAAGCGGCTGGTCGAGATCGCGCACCAGACCGGCGCCGATTTCATCGCCCACGGCGCGACCGGCAAGGGCAACGATCAGGTTCGCTTCGAGCTTTCGGCCTACGCGCTTGACCCGGACATCAAGGTGATCGCCCCCTGGCGCGAATGGGACCTCACCAGCCGAACGTCGCTGATCGCGTGGGCCGAGGCACATCAGATCCAGGTGCCCCGCGACAAGCGCGGCGACAGCCCGTTCTCGACCGACGCGAACCTGCTCCACACCTCGTCGGAAGGCAAGGTGCTGGAAGATCCGTGGGAAGAGACGCCCGACTACGTCTACAGCCGCACGGTCAACCCCGAGGACGCGCCGGACCAGCCCGAATACATCACCATCGATTTCGAGAAGGGTGACGGCGTCGCCCTCAACGGCGCGGCGATGAGCGCCGCCACGCTGCTCGCCGCATTGAACGACCTCGGCCGCAAGCACGGCATCGGCCGGCTCGATCTGGTCGAGAATCGCTTCGTCGGCATGAAGAGCCGCGGGATGTACGAGACCCCCGGCGGCGAGATCTACGCCCGCGCGCACCGCGGGATCGAGCAGATCACGCTCGATCGCGGCGCGGCGCATCTCAAGGACGAGCTGATGCCCAAGTATGCCGAGCTCATCTACAACGGCTTCTGGTTCAGCCCCGAACGCGAGATGCTGCAGGCGGCGATCGACCATAGCCAGGACAAGGTGACCGGCACGGTCCGCCTCAAGCTCTACAAGGGCCTCGCCAGCGTCGTGGGCCGCAAGTCGCCCTACTCGCTCTATTCCGAAGCGCATGTCACCTTCGAGGATGATGCGGGCGCTTACGATCAGAAGGACGCCGAAGGGTTCATCAAGCTCAACGGCTTGCGCCTGCGCCTGCTGTCGCGCCGCAACCGCGACGCTTGACCGCTTCTGTTGCGATAAGGCGCGGTCGTGCGCCTTGTCGCACAGCGGTTTTCGCGCCGGAAAGGCTCCGATCGTTCGAGTCGCCAAGCGAAAACGGCGGGAATTGTTCCACGCGATCACACTTCGCCTCAACAGCTCGTCGCATTTCCGAGACAGGTCAACCTTCAGTCGAAGTCTCCCGCCGATGAAATTCTAACCTGGTTTGCCATCGCTCGCGCGCTCCGCTTAACCGCGTCGCCATGCGGAACCAAGATCGCACCCCGGGCAACCAGACCCGCAAGACCGCCCATCGCAACATCGCTGCGCTGCTCGTCGCAGGCGCGTTCGGGGTTGCCCCGCTCGCGGCTTCCTTCGCCGCAGCGCCGGAACAGGGCCCGCAGGTGCAACCCGTTGCCAGCGCCGCTGCGGTCGAGATGGTCCCGCTGACCACCGTCGCCGAACTTCCCGCGCCGGTCGCGCAAACCGCCGAGGCCGCGCCTTCCGCCCCGCGCGAAAGCATCGTCGGACGCGGGAGCGCATCCTATTACGCCGCGCATTTCAACGGCCGCCGCACCGCCAGCGGCGAGCGGTTCGACAACGCCGACCTCACCGCCGCACATCGCACCCTGCCCTTCGGCAGCCGCGTGCGGGTGACCAATGTCGCCAATGGCCGCAGCGTGGTGGTGCGGATCAACGACCGCGGCCCCTTCACCCGCGGGCGCATGATCGACGTCAGCCGCGCCGCTGCCGACCAGCTGGGCCTTGTCGCGCGCGGCCACGGCGATGTCGAACTGGCGCTGATCGCGGGCTGATCACGCCGTTAAGAGGCCCCGTCTCCGCCCCGCTCCGGTAACTTTCGCACAGGTGTTGGAGACACATGAGACACTGTCCAGGAGCGAAAAACCGGCCTGCCGCATAAGCCGGGTTCAACCGCCCGCCGCGCGCTCCGCAATGCCCGGGTCCGTGTCCGCGGCTTCGCCGTCGTCGAAATCCTCATCGTCATAATCGTCGTCCTCGTCCCACAGCAGGTCGTCGTCGTCGTCCTCGTCGTCCGCCTCCGCATCGTCCCATTCAACGGCGACCGGCGGTTCGCGCAGGCGCGCCAGTCGTTCGTCGAACTCGGCCGCAACGCCGAACGTCCCGCCCGTCTTCTCCACCCGGTCGAGCCGCGCCAGATGCGCCAGCAGCAGCCGCGTGTCGAAGCGCGTGCGCGTCGCCACTTCCTCGCCGTGGTAGAACACCACCTCCTGCACCCCGTTCAAGGCGCGGTCGGCGAGCACCTCCTCGACCTGCGGGCGCGCGAGCACCAGCGCCGCATCCCACAATTGCCGGAACTCGGCGCAGGCACGCCGCAACCGGTAAAGATGCGCGCGGCTCATCCCCGCCTGCAAGGCCGCCGCGCGGACATTGCCCCATTGCGCGAGCGCCTCGATGAAAGTCGCCATGCCTTCGCGCGGCAGGGCATCGGGCAGCACCCCGCCATCGACCAGCGCACGCGCATCATCGGGCGCCGCCGCGCTGTCGGCAGAGGTCGGCAGGTTTTCGGATAGCTGATCGGACACGGCACCACTCCTCAGGCATGACGCACCGCACAGGGGCGCGAAGGGCGGCGAGGATATCAGCGGGCAACAAGAGTAGGAAAATGGAGATTGGGGGGCCGCAAGCCGGCATCAGCAGCCCCGCGCGCGGGGCGATGCCCGACGGACTGCGCCTGGCCATTCGGGGACGCACGGCATCGCGTCCGAAAATCGGGCACCCGTCGGCAATCGCGATCTTGCGGGTTTCATCGCCTCCCGACGACAATGCCCCTCCCGCAAAGCCGGAAGGGGCAGGCGATCACCGCACCAGCAACGGCGCCAGATACTGACCCGTGAAGCTGCGCGGCTCTTTCACCACGGTCTCGGGCGTGCCGACCGCGACAATCTCCCCGCCGCGCACCCCGCCTTCGGGGCCGAGATCGATGATCCAGTCGGCGGTCTTGATCACGTCGAGGTTGTGTTCGATCACCACCACCGAATTGCCGCCCTCCACCAGCCGGTGAAGCACTTCGAGCAGCTTGCGCACGTCCTCGAAATGCAGGCCGGTGGTGGGTTCGTCGAGGATGTAGAGCGTTTGGCCGGTGCTGCGGCGGGCGAGTTCCTTGGCGAGTTTCACGCGCTGCGCCTCGCCGCCTGACAGCGTGGTCGCCTGCTGGCCGACCTTGACGTAGCCGAGGCCGACTTCGTTGAGCATCCGCATCTTCTCACGGATCGGGGGGACGGCCTTGAAGAATTCTTCCGCGTCCTCGATCGTCATGTCGAGCACGTCTGCGATCGAGTGGCCCTTGAACTTCACCTCGAGCGTTTCGCGGTTGTAACGCTTGCCGCCACATTCCTCGCAGGTGACATAGACGTCGGGGAGGAAGTGCATCTCGATCTTGATGAGGCCGTCGCCCTGGCACTTCTCGCAGCGGCCGCCCTTGACGTTGAAGCTGAAGCGCCCGGGCTTGTACCCGCGCGCGAGGCTTTCGGGGAGGCCGGCGAACCAGTCGCGGATCTGGGTGAAGGCGCCGGTGTAGGTCGCGGGGTTGGAGCGCGGGGTGCGGCCGATCGGCGACTGGTCGATTTCGATCACCTTGTCGCAGTGCTGGAGACCCGTAATCTCGTCATGCGCGCCCGCGATCACCCGCGCGCCGTTGAGCACGCGCGACGCGCCCGCCTGCAAGGTGTCGATCGTGAGCGAGGATTTGCCGCTACCCGATACGCCGGTGATGCAGCAGAAGGTGCCGAGCGGGATCTTGGCGGTGACGCCCTTCAGGTTGTTGGCGCGCGCGTTCTTGACCACGATGTGCTTGCCATTGCCCTTGCGGCGCTTGGCCGGAACGTCAATCTTGCGCTTGCCGGTGAGGTAATCGGCGGTGAGGCTGCCCTTGGCCTTGAGGATCTGTTTCAGTGAACCTTGCGCGACGATCTGCCCGCCGTGGACGCCTGCGCCGGGGCCCAGGTCGACGATATAATCGGCGGTGCGGATCGCATCCTCGTCATGTTCGACCACGATCACTGTGTTGCCGAGATCGCGCAGCCGCTTCAGCGTTTCGAGCAGCCGGTCGTTGTCGCGCTGGTGGAGACCGATGCTCGGCTCGTCGAGCACGTAGAGCACGCCCGAGAGGCCCGAGCCGATCTGCGAGGCGAGCCTGATGCGCTGGCTCTCCCCGCCCGAAAGCGTCCCGCTGGTGCGGTCGAGATTGAGGTAATCGAGACCCACATTGTCAAGAAAGCCCAGCCGCTCGTTGATTTCCTTGAGGATTGCCTTGGCGATCTGGCTTTGCTGCGCGGTCAGTTGGTCGTCGAGCGCAAGGAACCACGCCTTGGCATCCGACACGCTCATCGCCACCGGGGTGGCGATATCAGTGCCGACGATCTTGACGCTCAGCGCCTTTTCATTGAGCCGCTTGCCGCCGCAGGTCTCGCAGGCTTGCGCGGTCTGATATTTGCCCAGTTCCTCCTGCATCCACGCGCTTTCGGTCTGGAGCAGGCGGCGGTTGAGGTTGCCGATCACGCCCTCGAACGCCTTGTGGACGGTGTATTCGCGGCGGCCATCCTTGAACGTCAGCGGGACGGGCTTGCCGCCCGTGCCGTAGAGGATGATGAGCTTCTGTTCGCCCGACAGATCCTTCCACGGCGTGGTAAGATCGAAGCCGAAGGCCTTGGCGAGACTTGCCAAAACCTGCATGTAATAGGGCGACGGCGGGTTCGACTTGGCCCAGGGCACGACCGCGCCCTGTTTTAGCGTCAGTGCTTCGTTGGGGACGACCAACTGCGGGTCGAACAGCATCTTCTCGCCGATCCCGTCACATGCGGGGCATGCGCCCTGCGGTGCGTTGAAGGAGAACAGGCGGGGTTCGATCTCTTCGATCGTGAAGCCGCTGACCGGACAGGCGAATTTTTCGGAGAAGACGATGCGGTTGGCCGGCAGGCCTGCGCCCTTCATCGCGCCGCCGCCTGCGCCCTCATTCTCGCGCCCCGGCACCACGCCATCGGCGAGATCGAAATAGGTCAGCCCTTCGGACAGCTTGAGCGCCTGCTCGAAGCTTTCCGCGAGCCGGGTCTGGACACCATCCTTCACCGCGATGCGGTCAACCACGACTTCGATGTCGTGCTTGAACTTCTTGTCAAGCGCGGGTGCGTCCTCGATCGGGTAGATTTCGCCGTCGATCCGCACGCGGGTGAAACCCTGGCGCTGCCATTCGGCGATTTCCTTGCGGTATTCGCCCTTGCGGCCACGCACCACGGGGGCGAGCAGATAGCCGCGCGTGCCTTCGGGCAATTCCATCACCCGGTCGACCATCTGGCTGACGGTCTGCGCGCTGATCGGCAGGCCGGTCGCAGGCGAATAGGGCACGCCCACGCGCGCCCAGAGCAGGCGCATGTAATCGTAGATTTCGGTGACGGTCGCCACGGTCGAACGCGGATTGCGGCTCGTCGTCTTCTGTTCGATCGAGATCGCCGGCGAAAGCCCGTCGATATGCTCGACATCGGGCTTCTGCATCATTTCGAGGAACTGGCGCGCATAGGCGCTCAAGCTCTCGACATAGCGGCGCTGGCCTTCGGCATAGATCGTGTCGAAGGCGAGGCTCGACTTGCCCGATCCGGACAGGCCGGTGACGACGATCAGCGCATCGCGCGGCAGATCGATATCGATACCCTTGAGGTTGTGTTCGCGCGCGCCGCGCACGCTGATGGTCGTAAGGCTCATGGGGATGATCTGTTCCGGAAATGTTCGCGTGGGTCAAGGGCGGCGCGCAATCGCTGGCCGTGCAGAAAGTGGCAGATGGGGATGCGGTGGCCTGCCTGCAACACGCGAAGCGGGTGCGGGGTTCCGTTCCTGCGGTTTGCAGCGGCGCTGCAGCCATGTCCGGCGATTGCCCGCTGCCTGCCACGTATCTGACGCAAACCTGTAGGGCAGATTTTTTCGCGCTGGTTTACAGCGCACTACGTAAGACTACAGAAATTCTGAAGTCGCCAAAAGGGGTATTTCGGGCCAGTTTGGCTTCACCACTTCGAGGCAACGGCCGGGTCCCTTCGAGGGTCGCAACCTGGCCCCTGCGGAAGAGTACGTGGGGGGTCGTGCACGGCGGGCGGAGCTTATTGGGGAAGCTTCCCCGCCGGTTTTGATTCACACCCCGGTCACCAGCGCAGCTACGCCCCCATCGCGCACCCATCTTGCGCGAACGCCCCACACCTGCGCGATGATTTCGGGCGTGAGGGCATGCCCGGGCGGCCCAGCCGCGACAAGCGCGCCGTCCTTCAAAACCAGCACGTGATCGGCGTGGTTCATCGCCAGCGCCAGATCGTGCAGCACCAGCACCACCCCCTGCCCCGCCTGGGCGCAGGCCCTGAGATGCGCAACAAGCGCGAGTTGATGCGCCAGATCGAGCGCAGCGAGCGGTTCGTCGGCGAGGATCCAGCGCGGCTCACCGGCAAGCACGCGGGCAAGCAGGACGCGTGCGCGCTCGCCCCCCGACAGCCGGCTGACAGGGCGATCGCGCAGCGCCTGAAGATCGAGAGCGGCAATCGCACCTTCGATCGCGGCGGTGCCCGCATCGCCCCACGGCAACCGGCCCAGCGCAACGAGGTTTGCGGCCGCGACATCCCAGGCAATCTCGGCGCCTTGCGGCAGATAGCCGAGCTGCTGCGCCCGGCGGCGCGGCGGCAGGCTGGAAAGCGGCTCCCCGTCGAGCGTCACCGCGCCCGCGGCCGGCGCGATCAAGCCGGCGAGCGCGAGCAGCAGCGAGGATTTGCCCGCGCCATTGGGCCCGACAATCGCGGTGATCCGCGCGGGCGGCAGATCGGCGGAAAGCTCACGCACCACCGCACGCCCGCCGCGCTGCACGGTGAGGTTGTGCGCTGCCAGCATCACACCCTCCCCCGCCGCATGCCGATCAGCAACCAGCCGAAGAACGGCGCGCCGACCAGCGAAAGCGCGATCCCCAGCCGCAGTTCGGTGACCATCGGCAGGATCCGCACGATGCTGTCGGCAGCGAGCACGAGGCATCCGCCCGCGAGCCCGCTCGGCACGATCAGGCTCGATGGCAGGCGGTCGGTCAGCGGGCGCACCAGATGGGGCACGATCAGCCCGACAAAGCCGATGATGCCGGCCACCGCCACCCCTGCCCCCACCGTCAGGCCGACACCGACAACCAGCAGCAACAGCAACCGCCGCGGATCGACGCCGAGCGAGCGCGCCGCCTCCTCGCCCAGCGTCAGCGCATCGAGACTGCGCGCGGCGAAGGCCAGCACGCCGATCCCTGCAATCGTCAGCGGCGCAGCGATCATCACTTCGCGCCACGACCGGTCGGTCAGCGCGCCGTTGAGCCACATCACGATTTCGGACAGCGCAAAAGGATTTGGCGCCAGCGTGATCGCGAGCGCGGTCAATGCGCCCGCAAGGCTCGCCAGCATCAACCCGGCGAGCGTGAACAGCGCGATCCCGCCTCCCGCGCCGCCGCTGCCATCGGCCACGGTGCGCCCGGCGATCAGCGCCAGCGCCGCCATGCCCAGCCCTGCGCCAAGTAGCGCGAAAACCGGCAGCGACCATGCCGCCCATGCCGGACTAAGCAGCGGTGCGGCCCAGAAGCTCGCCACCGCGCCCAGCGCGCTGAGCGGAGCGATCCCGAACAGGCCGGGGTCCGCGAGGGGATTGCGTAGATAGCCCTGCATCGCCGCCCCCGCCGCGCCCAGCCCTGCGCCGATCATCACCGCCAGCACCGCACGCGGCGCGCGCAGCTCGGCAAGGATCAGCCATGTGTTGCCTGGCTCGCCAAGATCGAGCGGCGCAATCCATACCCGCCCGGCAAGCAGCGACATTGGCACCATAACCGCGAGAAGAGCGGCGAATACAAGGCTCGCACGGTTCATGGTGTCAGCCCTGCACGGATCGCATTGAGCCTCGCGCCAAGGTTCACGATCGTCCGCCCGCCGCAATAGAGCAGGCCGGGGGCAAGCGGGGCGACCGCCGTATCGGTGAGGTCGGCGAGCAAGGGATGGCGCTGGCCTGCGCTGTCGCCCGCGACAAGCAGCACTTCGGGCGGGTAGGCAAGGATCGTTTCGAGCGCGGCAAAATCGGCCTGACCCAGCCCCATCGCCGCGGCATGATTGGCAAAACCCTTGCGCCGCAGCATGTCGGCCACCAGCGTGGCATCGCCCGGCACGATCTCGCCCGGTTGCCACAGCAGCGCCGGGATCGGGCGCCCGCCACGATCGGGTTCGGCCGCCGCGGTCATGTCGCGCACCAGCATCTCGCCCGCGCGCCTGCGGCCTGCAACCGCAGCGACGGCGCGCACCTGCGCGATGCTTTCGGCAACCGAAGTCGGGCTGCCGAATGTCTCGACCTTCAATCCTGCGCGTTCGAGCGCGGTGCGGGTCGGCTGCGGCAGGTAGATCGAAGCAAGCACCAGATCGGGCCGCAAGGCGATGATTTCCTCGGCCGTGCCACCGGTCACGCCGTAGCGCGCAGCGACGCCCGCCGGGATCGAGCTTGATCCGGTATCGCGGCTGTAATGCGACAGCGCCAGCACCTGCGCTGGCGGCGCGATTTCGGTGAGGATCGCATCGAGGCAGGGATTGAGGCTGACAATTGTGGGATGCGCCGGATCGCGCGGCGGCGGCGCGGAAACTCCTTGGGCGCAGGAGGCGAGCCCAAGCGCGAGCAGGATGAACGCGCCAACGCGGCCCCCCTGCCGCAGCCCTTTGGTGATGCAATTGCGTGTCATGTCCCGTCCGCCACGGCGTTAGGGCGGCGGCGCAATGATCGCAACGGGATAAGCGTGGCGCGCAGGCTGTCCATAAACGGGACGCCCGGGTTCCGCGCGCTCGCAGCCGGTGGTGCGCGCGCGTAAGCGGGCAGGCAGTCATGCGCGCCCGCCCAACCCTTTTTGTCGATTCCACCGGCACTGCCTCGCCACGCGCCGGGCGGCGCCGGACGACGCGTGCCGCCTTGGCGGAATTTTTCGCGCGGCCCTGGGGCAAGCGGCTGGGCGTGCTGCTCGCGGCGATTACCGTGCCCGCGATGGCAGCCAGCGGCGGCGTCGGCTCGCTGCCCGGCCCCGCGATCGAAAGCACCGCGGCGCTCGCGACGCGTCAGGCGGCGGCCGCTGCGTTGCCGTTCGAGCGGCCGGGGATGAGCTTTCCGGGTTCGGCCTATTACTACATGGCTGATCCGGCGGGCACCGCACTGGTCGCGCTACCGACCGACAACCCGCTCGCCGCGGGCGCGGAAAGCGGGCGCGAGCTTGGCGCGCTGATCGATGTCGGCGCCGCGGCGCGGCCGTTCTATGCGCCCGGCTCGGGGATCACGCATCTGCGCGCTGCGGAATGTCTGGCGCAGGCCGTGTGGTACGAGGCCGCAAGCGAAAGCGAGGCGGGTCAGCGCGCGGTTGCGCAGGTCGTCCTCAACCGCGTGGCACACCCCGCCTGGCCATCGAGCGTGTGCGGCGTGGTCTATCAGGGCTCGCAGCGGTCGACCGGCTGCCAGTTCACCTTCACCTGCGATGGCAGTCTGGCGCGCCGCCCAAGCGGGCTGAGCTGGGCGCGCGCGCAGCGGGTCGCGGCCGAAGCGCTGTCCGGCAGCGTCTATGCCCCCGTCGGGCTCGCCACGCATTATCATACGCTCTGGGTCAATCCCTACTGGGCCCCGACGCTCGACCATATCGGCACGATCGGCGCGCACCGGTTCTACCGTCCGCGCGGGGCCAGCGGACAGCCGGGCGCCTTCACGGGCAGCTATGCCGGGTTCGAACCCGTCGTCTTCGGACGCACCACCCCGCCGCCCGCCGATCTGTCGGCGAGCGGCGCGGGCGCAGTGCCTGCGACATTGCCGGGCCGTCCGGTGATCGCTTACGATCCGGCGTTTGCCGCTTTGCCGAAATCGGGGCCGCGGGGCAACGACAGCCAGCCCGCCGCAGCGCCTGCCGCGCCGCCGAGCGAGGCGGTGACCGGAACCGGCGCAGTGCGTCCCGAATATGCGCGCGCAGGCCAGTGGAAGGCCCAGCCTGCAGCATCCACGCCTGCCGACTGACAGCGCGCACACAGGGTTAACCCGTTGCAAACCTTGTTGTCACACCAAGCCTTCAAGCGGGTGCGGTAACAAGCCTGCCAACCCGCCGCGCGCCCTTGGCGTTGGCCCAAAAGCAGGATCGCCCCCACGCCATGTCCGTCCGTTTCGCTTCCGCCAACCACCCCGTCCGCCGGCTCGGCTGGCGCGCCGCAGGACGCGGGCTGATCGCCCCGGCGCTCGCGCGTGCCGCCAACGACAACTTGCTGCCGATGGCCGACAACGCCGCGCCGCTCCACCGGTTCGACCCGCTGCTGATCGAGGCGCTGCGTCACTTTGCGGTGCATGGCCTTGCCGCGGCCCATGCCGCCAGCGATGGCGCGCGCGATGCGGTGCGCCGCGGCGACTGCGGTGATAAGGATCACTGGCTCGCAATCACACGGATGTTCGATCCGCGCCTCGCAAACCGCGCGCGCCGCGAGCTTGCACCGGCATGAATGCGCGGCTGCCCTAGCGGAAGGCGGGATACGTTGTTTCCCTGATGGGACGAGTTGCGGGGATTAATGCAACTGCGAACTATTTGCAAAGATAGTTGGCTGTGCTGCCTTTTTGGCGGTTGCATTCCCATTTTGAGCGGCCTACCGCGCACCTTGTAACGGGTGCCCAGCCGCTTGGGACGAGGGCAGGCACCAGCGCCTTGGCCATGTCTGTCTGGCGCGCACCTCCACAACTTCGTCCCGCTGGATCAGGGAAGGAAGTTTCGAACAATGGCCCGCAAGAAGATCGCCCTCGTCGGCGCCGGCAATATCGGCGGCACGCTCGCGCACCTCGCAGCCTTGAAGGGCCTGGGCGATGTCGTCCTGTTCGACGTGGCCGAAGGCATTCCGCAGGGCAAGGCACTCGATCTCAGCCAGTGCGGCCCGGTCGAGGGCTTTGACGCCAGCATCACTGGTTCGAACGACTATGCGGACATTGCCGGCGCTGACGTGGTGATCGTTACCGCAGGCGTTGCGCGCAAGCCCGGCATGAGCCGCGACGACCTGCTCGGCATCAACCTCAAGGTGATGAAGGCGGTCGGCGAAGGCATCCGCGACAATTGCCCCGACGCTTTCGTGATCTGCATCACCAACCCATTGGACGCGATGGTCTGGGCGCTGCGCGAGTTCTCGGGCCTCCCCGCCAACAAGGTCGTCGGCATGGCGGGCGTCTTGGACTCGGCGCGTTTCGCCACCTTCCTCGCGTGGGAATTCGGCGTCAGCGTCAAGGACGTGAACGCTTTCGTGCTCGGCGGCCACGGCGACACGATGGTGCCGGTGCTGAGCTACTCGACGATCAACGGCATCCCCGTGAAGGACATGGCCAAGATCAAGGGCATTTCCGAAGACCGCTTGGGCGAAATCGTCCAGCGCACCCGCTCGGGCGGCGGCGAGATCGTCGGCCTGCTCAAGACCGGCTCGGCCTTCTATGCGCCCGCCACCAGCGCCATTTCGATGGCCGAAGCCTACCTCTACGACCAAAAGCGCATCCTCCCCTGCGCAGTGCAGGTTGACGGCAAGTATGGCGTCGACGGGCTCTATGTCGGCGTGCCCGTCGTGATTGGCGCGAACGGCGCGGAAGAGGTGATCGAGATCAACCTCACCGACGAGGAAAAGGCCAACCTCCAGGTCAGCGTCGACGCGGTCAAGGAACTGCTCGACGCGTGCAAGGCGCTGGATAGTAGCCTTGCCTAAGCTGTTCCTGCCTGCCGTGATCGCCGCCGCAGTGCTGGGGTCTTCTGCTAATGCGCAGGAAGACCCCTCAGCGTTGGTGCGGGCGATGGAGGGCGCAACCACCTGCGTCCTCGCGGCAGGCAAAAAGGGCGCGGACCGTTCGAAATTCGACGGCAGCGCCGAATGGGAAAAGCAGGACGATGGCAGCTATCTTGCCGCTAAAGGCCTTCCTGTGAAGGTCACCTTCCCGGCTGATCCTGATGGCATCTCGCGCATTTGCGTGGTCGAAGCCACACTGCCGTCGCAGAATCAGCAGAAGCAGATGCGCACCGCCTTCGAGGCGCTGCTCAAGAAAAAGCCGATCGAACAGAAGGACAGTCTGGTCTGGATGTTCGGCGGCGGCAGCAATGCCCGCGGCCTTCAATTCTTCACGGACAAGATGTCCGATCAACCCAAAATCCGCCTCATAGGCGCCGCCTTCTAGGAGCAACTGAATGAGCATCCTCGTAAACAAAGACACCAAGGTCATCACGCAAGGTATGACCGGCAACACCGGCACCTTCCACACCCAGGCCGCGCTCGATTACGGGACGCAGATGGTCGCGGGCGTGACGCCGGGCAAGGGCGGCACCACCCATATCGGCCTGCCGCAGTTCGACACCGTGCGCGAGGCCAAGGAAGCGACCGGCGCGACCGCGAGCTGCATCTACGTCCCGCCGCCGTTTGCCGCCGACGCGATCTGCGAGGCGATCGATGCCGAGATCGAGCTGATCATCTGCATCACCGAAGGCATTCCGGTGCTCGACATGGTCCGCGCCAAGCGGGCGCTGGCAGGCTCCAAGTCGCGTCTCATCGGCCCCAACTGCCCCGGCGTGCTGACCCCGAATGAATGCAAGATCGGCATCATGCCCGCCAACATCTTCAAGAAGGGCAGCGTCGGCATCGTCTCGCGCTCGGGCACGCTCACCTATGAAGCCGTGCACCAGACCACGATGGCGGGCCTCGGCCAGACCACCGCGGTCGGCATCGGCGGCGATCCGGTCAACGGCACCAACTTCATCGACGTGCTCGACCTGTTCCTCGACGATCCGGAAACCGAGAGCATCATCATGATCGGCGAAATCGGCGGTTCGGCCGAAGAAGAAGCCGCTGCCTTCATCAAGGCCGAAGCTGCCAAGGGCCGGAGCAAGCCGATGGTCGGCTTCATCGCCGGGCGCACCGCCCCTCCGGGCCGCCGCATGGGCCACGCGGGCGCGATCGTCTCGGGCGGCCAAGGCGGCGCCGAGGACAAGATCGCGGCGATGGAAGATGCGGGCATCCGCGTCAGCCCCTCGCCCAGCCTGCTCGGGGAAACCCTTGCCGCGATGCTGAAAGAAAACGCCTGAGTAACCGAATAACGGCCCCTCGCCCGCCACGGGCGGGGGGCCATCCTTCCTCCTCCCCGGGAGTCCCCGCCATGGGCAACGAACCGCAGAATTTTCTCCCCGCCTTCACCGATCAGGAAGGCCCGCAACCCGGCCCGTCCTGGGCCAAGCGCGGCTGGCTCGACACGCTGGCCGACAGCACGTCCGACCTCGTGTCCGCCATGGACCCGACCGAGATGACGCTCGCGGTCGCCAAGGCGGCAAAGGATGCGGGCAAGGCGGCCGATCCGGCAGCCATCGAAAAGGCCGCCAAGCTGTCGATCGCGGCAATGACGCTGGTGCGTCTCTACCGTGTGCGCGGGCACATGGCGGCGGATCTCGATCCTTTGGGCCTCAGCAACCGCGAAGGCCCGGCTGACCTCACGCTCGAATGGCACGGGCTTGCGGGCAAGGAGAACGAGGAAGTCTATGTCGGCGGCGTGCTCGGCATGGAATGGACCACGGTGGGCAAGCTCCACCAGCGGCTGCGCGAAGTCTATTGCGGCAAGGTCGGCCTCGAATACATGCACATCGCCGACACCGAGGAACGCCGTTTCCTGCAGGAAAAGTTCGAAAAGCCGGGCGAAACCATCCAGTTCACCCCCGAAGGCAAGAAGGCGATCCTTGCCGCAGTGCTGCGCGGCGAAGGCTACGAGGAATTCCTCGCCAAGAAATATGTCGGCACCAAGCGCTTCGGCCTCGATGGCGGCGAAGCGATGATTCCGGCGCTGGAAGCCGTCATCAAGCACGGCGGCAGCGCGGGCGTGCGCGAGATCATCTACGGCATGGCCCACCGCGGCCGCTTGAACGTGCTCGCCAACGTGATGGCGAAACCCTACCGCGTGATCTTCCACGAATTCTCGGGCGGCTCGGCCAACCCTGATGATGTCGGCGGCAGCGGCGACGTGAAGTATCACCTCGGCACCTCGACCGACCGCGAGTTCGACGGGATTTCGGTGCACATGAGCCTTGTGCCCAACCCCTCGCACCTCGAAACGGTGAACCCTGTGGTGCTGGGCAAGACCCGCGCGCAGCAGGCGATCCGCGACGACTTGAAGAAGAAGGAACAGGTGCTCCCCGTGCTGATCCACGGCGATGCCGCCTTTGCGGGTCAGGGCGTGGTGTGGGAGAGCCTCTCGCTGTCGGGCGTGCCGGGTTACGACACCGGCGGCTGTGTGCACTTCATCATCAACAACCAGATCGGTTTCACCACCTCGCCCAAGTTTGCGCGGTCTTCGCCCTACCCCAGCGACGTCGCCAAGGGGGTGATGGCGCCGATCCTGCACGTCAACGGCGACGATCCCGAGGCCGTGACCTTCGCGTGCAAGCTCGCGGTCGAATACCGCCAGACCTTCCACCGCGATGTCGTGATCGACATGTGGTGCTACCGCCGCTTCGGCCACAACGAAGGCGACGAGCCCAAGTTCACCCAGCCGGTCATGTATGATCGCATCCGCGCGCACCCCAAGGTCAGCGTCGCTTACGAAGCGCGGCTGGTGAAGGAAGGCGTGATCGAACCCGGCACGCGCGAACAGATCGCCGCCGAGTTCACCGCACTGCTCGAAGAGGAATTCGAAGCGGGCAAGAGCTACAAGCCCAACGAGGCCGACTGGTTCGGTGGCCGCTGGAGCGGATTGAACAAGCCGGCCGATCCCGAAACCGCGCGCCGCTCGGTCGAGACCGCGATCGAACCCAAGACCTTCGATGCACTCGGCCGCGTGCTGACCGATGTGCCTGCGGATCTTGAAGTCCACAAGACGCTCGACCGCGTGCTGACCGCCAAGCGCGAGATGTTCGCGAGCGGCGAAGGCTTCGACTGGGCCACCGCCGAAGCGCTCGCCTTCGGCAGCCTGGTGATGGAAGGTTACGGGGTGCGCCTGTCAGGGCAGGATTCGGGCCGCGGCACCTTCTCGCAGCGCCATGCGGTGTGGGTCGACCAGAAGAGCGAGCGCAAATACGTGCCGCTCTCCACCCTGCCCCACGGCAAGTTCGAGGTGCATGATTCCACGCTGTCGGAATATGGCGTGCTCGGTTTCGAATACGGCTTTGCGATGGCCGATCCCAAGAGCCTCGTGCTGTGGGAAGCGCAGTTCGGCGATTTCGCCAATGGCGCGCAGATCATGATCGACCAGTACATCGCCAGCGGCGAATCGAAGTGGCTGCGGGCCAATGGCCTCGTGATGCTGCTGCCGCACGGCTATGAAGGTCAGGGACCGGAGCACTCCTCGGCCCGTCTGGAGCGCTTCCTCCAGCTGTGCGCGGACGACAACATGTGCGTGTGCAACATCACCACGCCCGCCAACTACTTCCACGTGCTGCGCCGCCAGATGCTGCGCAGCTTCCGCAAGCCGCTCGTCATCATGAGCCCCAAGTCGCTGCTGCGCCACCCGCTGGCCAAGAGCGCGAAGGCGGACTTCATGGGCGAAAAGCAGTTCCGCCGCATCCTTTCGGATACGAAGGACATCGCGGACGAGAAGGTGCGCCGTCTGGTGCTGTGTTCGGGCAAGGTCGCCTATGACCTGATGGAAGCGCGCGATGCGGCGGGCAAGGACGATGTCTCGATCGTGCGGATCGAACAGCTCTTCCCCTTCCCCGGCGATCCGCTGGCGCTGCGCATGTCGCGCATGACGAACCTTCAGGAGGTCGTGTGGTGCCAGGAAGAACCGCGCAACAACGGCGCATGGTTCTTCGCGGGCGAACGCATCGAGGAATCGCTGACCGCTGCCGGGCATAAGGGCATGCGCCCGACCTATGCCGGGCGCGATGCATCGGCGTCGCCCGCGACGGGGCTCGCCAGCCGCCACAAGGCCCAGCAGGAAGCGCTCGTCGCTGCCGCACTGGGATTGTAAGCGCCCGCGCCCTTCATCACATCAGATACCAGCAAGTTTCAGGAACCCGTTCCCATGGCCACCGAAATCAAAGTCCCCGTCCTCGGCGAATCCGTCACTGAAGGCACGATTGCCGAATGGTTCAAGCAGCCCGGCGAAGCGGTCGCCGCGGACGAGCCGATCTGCAGTCTCGAAACCGACAAGGTCGCGGTCGACGTGCCCTCGCCGGTTGCAGGCGTCATGTCGCAGCACACCGTTGCCGTCGGCGACACGGTCGAAGTGGGCGCGGTGATCGCGATCATCGAAGAGGGTGCTACCGCTGGAGCCGGCGCGGCTCCCGCTTCGGCACCCGCTCCTGCCCCCACCCCTGCCCCTGCCCCTGCACCCGCTGCGGCAAAGGTCGACGCGCCCGCGCCTGCGGTGAGCGAGGATGTTCCCGGTGCAGCCCAGACCATGTCGCCCGCGGTGCGCCGTGCGGTGCTCGAACACGGGGTCGATCCCTCGACCATCAAGGGCACCGGCAAGGACGGCCGCCTGACCAAGGAAGACGTGCTCGCCGCAGCGCAGGCGAAAGCCAAGGGCGGCGCTGCTCCGGCTGCCGCGCCGGCTCAGACCGCAACCGCGGCCCCGGCGCAGACCGGCGGCGCACGCGGTGAAGAACGCGTCAAGATGACCCGCATGCGCCAGACCATCGCCAAGCGTCTGAAGGCTGCGCAGGACAATGCAGCCCTGCTCACCACCTTCAACGATGTCGACATGACCGCAGTCATGGAAGCGCGCGACAAGTACAAGGACCTGTTCGCCAAGAAGCACGACATCCGGCTGGGCTTCATGGGCTTCTTCGCCAAGGCGGCCTGCCTTGCGCTGAAGGACGTGCCGGCGGCCAACGCCTATATCGAAGGCGACGAGATCGTTTATCACGACTATGTCGACATCTCAGTCGCGGTCAGCGCGCCCAACGGCCTTGTGGTCCCCGTGATCCGCGATGCCGACAAGAAGGGCTTTGCCCGGATCGAGCGTGACATCGCCGACTTCGGCAAGCGCGCCAAGGACGGCACGCTCAAGATGGAAGACATGGCCGGCGGCACCTTCACGATCTCGAACGGCGGGGTGTTCGGCAGCCTCATGTCGACCCCGATCATCAACCCCCCGCAGAGCGCGGTGCTGGGCCTCCACCGCATCGAAGACCGGCCGGTTGTGCGGGGCGGCCAGATCGTTATCCGCCCGATGATGTATATCGCATTGAGCTACGACCACCGCCTGATCGACGGGCGGGAAGCAGTGACCGCGCTCAAGATCATCAAGGATGCGATCGAAGATCCCACCCGGATGCTGATCGACCTGTGATTTTTTTGCCGTTAGAGCTTCGCCAGGCGAAGCTGCGCTCTTCCTTTGAGAGCAACGGCCCCCAAGTGAAGGACATTCCTTCGACATGCTCGCAGATGAGCGGAGTTTTTGATGGCTGAGAATTACGACTACGACGTCCTTGTCATCGGTGCCGGTCCCGGCGGCTATGTCGCGGCGATCCGCGCCGCGCAGCTGGGGCTGAAAACCGCCTGCGTCGAAAGCCGCGCGACCCTTGGAGGCACCTGCCTCAATGTCGGGTGCATTCCTTCCAAGGCGCTGCTGCACGGCTCGGAACTGTTCGAGGAAGCCGCAGGCGGCCACTTCGCCACCTGGGGCATCACCGCCACGCCGACGCTCGATCTGGGCAAGATGATGGCCGAAAAGACCAAGGCCGTGGGCGAGCTGACCGGCGGGGTCGAATTCCTGTTCAAGAAGAACAAGGTGACGTGGCTCAAGGGCCATGCCGCTTTCGAGGACGCGCACACCGTCACCGTTGCAGGCGAAAAGGTCACCGCGCGCGATATCGTGATCGCGACAGGATCGAGCGTAACTCCGCTCCCCGGCGTCACGGTCGACAACGCAGGCAAGCGCATCGTCGATTCAACCGGCGCGCTCGATCTTGAGGAAGTGCCCGCACACCTCGTGGTGATCGGCGGCGGCGTGATCGGGCTCGAGCTCGGTTCGGTCTGGCGCCGTCTGGGCGCGAAGGTCACCGTGGTCGAATATCTCGACCAGCTGCTGCCCGGCATGGACGGCGAAGTCCGCAAGGAAGCCGCCAAGATCTTCAAGAAGCAGGGCATGGAAATGATGCTCGGCCACAAGGTTACGGGCGCGAATGTCGATGGCAGCACCGTTACGCTGACGCTCGAACCGGCTGCCGGCGGCGAAGCCAAGACGCTCACCGCAAGCCACGTGCTTGTCGCGATCGGCCGCCGTCCGAACACCGAAGGGCTCGGCCTCGAAAAGGCTGGCTTGTCGCTCAACAACCGCGGCCAGATCGAGATCGACCACGATTTCACCACTGCGGTCCCCAACATCTGGGCGATCGGCGATGTCGTCCCCGGCCCGATGCTCGCCCACAAGGCCGAGGATGAAGGCATCGCGGTGGCCGAGAACATCGCCGGGCTCACCGGCATCGTAAACCACGATGTGATCCCCAGCGTCGTCTACACCGCGCCCGAAATCGCCGGCGTCGGTATCACCGAGGAGCAGGCCAAGGACAAGGGCCTCGCCGTCAAGGTCGGCAAGTTCCCGATGATGGCCAACAGCCGCGCGAAGGCCAACCGTGACACGGACGGTTTCGTCAAGGTGATCGCGGACGCCGAAACCGACCGTGTGGTAGGCGTCTGGATGATCAACTCCCTCGCCGGAACGATGATCGCACAGGCCGCACAGGCGATGGAATTCGGCGCGACCTCGGAAGACATCGCCTATACCTGCCACGCGCACCCCACCCACGCCGAAGCCTTCAAGGAAGCGGCAATGGCGGTAACGGGCAAGCCGATCCACATGTGATCCCCCTGCCGCGCTTCCGCGCAGCAGGAACAGCAAGAGTGCGCGCAGCCACTTGGTTTGCGCGCGCTTTTGCGTTCGGGGTCATGCGCTTTGCCGGAACGGGAACAATCCGGCCCTTCCCCGCTTTTGTCCGCACCGCCCGGCAACATCTGTCACAGGGCGACGAGACAGGGGAAATGCGCGTGGGGCAACAGCGCAAGGTATTGGCCGCGGCTGTCGGCCTGTTGGCATTCGGGCTGGCGGCATGCAACGAAGCGGCGCGGACAAGCGGCTCGGCCCCGCCCCGCGGCGATGATCCGATCGTCTTTCCCAAGGAGCCTTCGCGGATCGCGGTCGATCTGGACGTGGACCTTGCCCAGCTCGAACGCGCGCTCGAAAGCGAAGTCCCGCGCCAGTTGTGGCAGATCAATCGACCGGGCAGCGAATGCATCTCCTCCTCGAAAATCGACATCGGGATCGCCAAGGTCAAATCGCCCAAGATCAAATGCCATATCATCGGCAAGGTCACGCGCGGGCGCATCCGGATCAGTGGCCGGGGCGAGCAGTTGTTCGTGCGTCTGCCGGTCAACGGCACGATCATGGCGCGCGATGTGGCGGGCATCTTCAAGGGCGAAACCGCGACCGGCGCGGCCGAAGTCACGCTTGCGCTCAGGCTCGATCTGCGCCCTGACTGGCGGCTGGGTTCCTCGACCAAACTCGATTACCGCTGGACGCGCGAGCCGGGGATCGACTTCATGGGTCAGCGCATCACCTTCACCAGCCAGGCCGACAAGGAGCTCGCCACGGTCAAGCGCGATGTCGAACGCATCGTCGCGCGCGAATTGGCACGGCTGCCGGTCAAGGTCAGCGCCCGCGAAGGCTGGCGCGAGGCACACGCGGTCTTCGAGCTAAACGAGCGCAATCCTGCGGTCTGGGGCCGTCTGACACCGCAGCAGTTCCGCTATGGCGGCTATGCGGTCGAGGGGCGCAATCTGGTCCTGCGGCTCGGCATGGATGCGATGTTCGAAACCTTTATCGGCATGAAGCCCAAGCCCAGGAAGGCCGGCAATCTGCCCGATCTCGCGCCGCGCGCCAAGACCGAACCCAAGTCGGTGATGCATGTCCCCGTGCTGGCCGATTATGCGGTGCTGGAGCCCGTGCTTGCCAAAGCGCTCGCGAAACGTTCGGCGCGCCCCTTCGTCATTCAGGATTACGGGTCGGTGACGGCGCGGTTCGACAAGATCAAGGTCTATGGCACGGGCAAGGGCCGGATCGCGGTCGGCGCGCAGTTCGATGCGAAATCCGATCTGGCCGCGATCGGCGCGGCCAAGGGACAGATCTGGCTGACCGCGCAGCCACAGAACGATCCGGGTTCGCGCAAGGTTCGCTTTGTCGATGTCGAGGTGACGGGCGATACCGATCTCACCGGCCAATCGCTGCTGTTTGCGCTTGCCAGCGCGCCGGGTTTTCAGGAGGTCATCACCGATGCGCTTGAGCAGAATTTCGAAAACGACTTCAACAAGCTGAAAGCGAAGATAGACCGTGCGCTGGCCGCGCGGCGCGACGGCGGGGCGGACTATTCGATCAGGATCGACAGCGTGGAGACCGGCACGATCACCGCGTACGGCGCTGGCCTCTACATGCCGGTCGACATCACCGGACGCATCGACGCGCGGCTGCGGCGCATAAAATGACCGCCTAACCCGCAAATTTCACGCTGTTGCTTGCCAAGCGCTGCCGTTACACCCTCGGCCCGAGAGACCGAGGGGAGCAGCATGGCCTATCCGCAATTGACCGCCAAAGCCGGCGCGCTCGCCACCGCGCTGGCGATCAGGACGCGCAAGCTCAGCGTGGTCGAAGCGGTCGATGCCGCGATCACCCGCGCGGGCCAGCACGATGCCGAAATCGATGCGATTGCCGTGCCCGATTTTGCCCGCGCATGCGAAACCGCCAAGGCGATGGATGCCGCGCCGCGCAGGCTCGACCAGCCGCTGTTCGGCGTGCCGATGACGATCAAGGAAAGCTTCGATGTGGCGGGGCTTCCGACAACTTGGGGGCACAGCGCCTATCGCAACGAAATCGCGCCGCGCGATGCCTTGCTTGTGCGGCGGCTGAAGGCGGCAGGCGCGATTATCATCGGCAAGACCAATGTGCCGGTCGATCTGACCGACTGGCAAAGCGTGAACCCCGTCTATGGCCGCACGCTCAACCCGCACAACCACGACCGCTCGCCCGGCGGATCGTCGGGCGGCAGCGCGGCCGCAGTGGCAAGCGGGATCGTGCCCTGCGACTATGGCACAGATATCGGCGGATCAGTGCGGTTGCCGGCGCATTTCTGCGGGGTCTGGGGCCACAAGACGACGTGGGGACTGGTGCCCAAGCATGGACACGATCACCCTGCCCAGTCGCGCAGGCCAGACTTCCTCGCCGCCGCCGATGGCCCGTTGTCGATCGCCGGCCCACTCGCGCGCAACGCGCCCGATCTTGCGGTGCTGGTCGAAGTGGGCGCGGATGTCCCGCTGCGCCGCCGCCCCAAACCAATCCGCGAGTGCCGGATGCTGGCTGTCACGCAGCTGCCAGGAGCGGCGTTGGATGGCAGCGTTGCCGGTCCGACCGAGGCGGCGCTTGAAACACTTGCGCGTGCAGGCGTGCGGATCGACAGAAATGTTGCCGCGCTGCCCGACCCGGCGGGGCATTATCGCAGCTATCTCAAGATGATGAATATCGCCATGTCGAACGGCGCCCCCCTGCCCGATGGCCGGCAGGCAAGCGCGGCGGATTGGTTTGCGCTGATGAATGCGCAGGCGACCTGCATGGCGCAGTGGGATGCCCTGTTCGACGATTACGACTTCGTGCTCGCCCCGCCGGCCCCGGTGCTCGCGGTGCCGCATTCGGACAAGCCGGTGTTTCGCGGCACGCTGGCAATCAACGGGCAGGACGAGCCGGGCAGCAGCGGATTGATCTGGTCGGGACTGGCCACCTTCCCCGGCCTCCCCGCAACCGTGCTGCCGATCGGCAGCGGCGACTATCTGGGAGCGGCCCTGCCGTGCGGGATGCAGGTGATCGGCCCGCGCTGGCGCGATCTCGATTGCATCGCCGCTGCCGAGGCAATCGGCCAGATATTGCACTCCTGACCGCCAGCCGTCATGGCGCGCCCCATGAAAATCGTCTCCATGCGCACGTTGGCCAAATGGCATATCTGGCTCGGCTGGTTGGTCGGGGTGCCGATCGTGATGTGGCTCGCGACCGGGCTGTTCATGGTGGCGCGCCCGATCGAGGAGGTGCGCGGCAATCATCTTCGCCGTGATTTGCCTGCTGCCCCGCTGGCGATCCCCGGCAGCGCAATCGCCAGCGCCGATGCCGATCTCAAGGAAATGCGTGTCGTGATGCAGGATGGTCGCCCGGTTGCCATTCTGACGCGGCTGGACGACAGCACCCGGCGGGTCGACTTCGCCACCGGCGCCGCCATCGCGCCGCTGGATGCTGCGGCCGCCCGCGCGATCGTTGCAGAGCGGATCGTCGGCGGCGACCGGCCCGAGCGGGTCACGCTGTTCCCTGCCGATCGCACCCCGTTCGATTTCCGCCGCCCGCTGGCGGTATGGCAGGTCGCCCTGGCCGACGGCACCAATGTCTATGTCGGGCGTGACACGGGCGAAATCGAAGCCGTGCGCACGCGCTGGTGGCGTGCATTCGACTTTGCATGGGGCCTTCACATCATGGATCTGTCCGAGCGTGAGGATACCAGCCACCCGCTTCTGATCCTGTTCGCCGCGCTTTCGCTGACGGGGGCTCTGATAGGGAGCGTGCTGATGTTCCGCCGGCGCAAGGCTCGGCCGGTGCGATGACCCCGACCGTCCTCACCCCGATCCTTGATCTGCTCGACCTTGCGGGCATTGCGCTGTTCGCGCTGTCCGGCGCGGTATTGGCCGCGCGGCTTCGGCAGACGTTCGTGACGATGGCGTTTTTCGCGCTGGTCACGGGTGTGGGCGGCGGGACCGTGCGCGATCTTTTGATCGGGGCGCCGGTGTTCTGGATCAACGATGCCTGGGTTGCCGCCGTGTGCCTCGGCACCGCGCTGATCGCGTGGTTCACGCCGGTCGGCTGGTGGCAGGGCAAAGGCTTCGATTATGCCGATGGCGCAGGCCTTGCTGCCTACGCCCTGCTCGGCAGCGCCAAGGCGCTCGCCTATGGCATTCCCCCGGTCCCGGCCGCGCTGATGGGAGTAATCACGGGCTGCGTCGGCGGCATCATCCGCGATGTCGTCGCGGGCCGCCCTTCGATCATCATGAGCCCCGAATTGTATGTGACGCCCGCCGCGTTGACCGCCGCGCTAAGCGTTGCCGGAATCCTTGCTGCGCCGCATCTCGGTCTTCCCGAACAGGCGGCATGGGGCCTCGCCTTTGCCAGCGGTTTTGCACTGCGCAGCGCGGCCATTCGCTGGGAATGGGGCCTGCCCAGCTACGGTCGCGCGCGCGAAGAGGCGTAAGGCCCCTTCGCGCGCACACCCTTTCACCCGCGATTGTCGTCTCCGGCGTATTCGGGAAGTTCCTCGCCCGGAACAGGCCCACCGGGATAGGCCGGGAGTGCGGACGCATCCGGAGCACTCGAAGAAGTGACGGCGGCCTGATCGGCGCGCAGATAGGCTTCGTTTACCGCAAGATCCGGTCGCACCGATCCACCGACCTGCGCGCGTGCATCGGCATAGTCCTGCGCATCCCACTGCGCATCATCCCCGCCCCGCACCGCGCTGGCAGCAAAGCCATTGCCATAATCTATCGTCTCGATCTGCCCATTATTGCCGATCCGGCAGGAGAACGGTGTGCCGTCATAAAGGGTGCCACCAACTTCCCAACCGCTCGCGGTGCGGCGGGCATCGTCAACCTGGTCGACGCGGACATCGCGTTCGATCCGGTCGACACACATCCCGACCGCATTGTCGAGGCCCGTGGTGCCGACCGCGCGCGCAGGGGCGCGGCGATCATATCGCGTGGTATCGGCGGGATAAGGCGCACCGCGGTAATCGGGATAACGGATGTTGCGGTCGCGCTCGATGACGACAACCTCGCGGTCGCGTTCACGGCGGTTGTTGGCGTTGGCGATCGCGGCGATCCCGCCGATGATCGCGGCACCCAGCAACACATCGCCCGCATCCACGCGGTCGCGCCGCCATCCCCGGCGCCCGCCCCAGCCGCAATTCCAGCGGCAACCCCAATTGGTCACGCCGTTGTCGGGCATCCCTGCCGGCAGATCGAACGCCGCGGAAGGCGCGCCGAGCCGATCGGGAAAAGCGATGGTGGATGAAGCCGCCGAAGCGGGCACCGCGAACAGCGCGCCTCCCGCCAAGGCGCCTGCCAAGAGGCCAGAACGAACAATCAAGGCCATGTTTGCAATCTCCTAGAGACAAACGGGTGCCGCGCCCACCAACGCCGCAATGACGCCATGGCTAAGCGTGCAAGGCTTGCGCTGGGCTGAACCGGATCGGCGGCGCATACAAGACCGCCCCGCCACCCCCTCGAAAGGGAGCGCGGGGCGGATAAGGGTGCGGACCGGCAAAAAAGGCAAACCGGCCCGCAGGCATGATTTCATTGCGCGCTATCAGCGCAGGCCGCGGATCCCGCTGTAATCGATCAGCGGCTGACCCCGGCCATCGAGACGGCAGGTGAAATTGCCGCGATCATTGCGGTTGTAACCACCGCCAACGTCGATCCGGCCCTTCACACGATAGCCATTCCGGGTGCGGTCCACATCGCGCACATCGATTACGTCGGCGTAACGATAGCCGCCGAACCGGCGTGCCTGGTTCTCGGCCGCGCGGACGCAGCGATCGACAGCGGTGCGCGGGCTGACACCCCAGCCGCCTCGATCATAGCGGTCGCCGCGATAATTGCGATCGTCCCAGCCGCGTCCACGGTCATTGTCGAACGCGCCTGCCAGCGCGGCAATCCCGCCGATCACCACGGCGCCGGCGATGATCTCGCCTGCGTCGATCCCGTCACGGTCGCGATATTGCGCCTGTGCAGGGGTGGCGGCAGCAGCAGTCATCGCCACAGCAGCGACCGCGCCAAGCGAAAGCCGGGCCAATTTGCCGGAGGCCAGCCGGTTGGTCATGGTGGTCATCGAAGCATTCCTCGTCTGGCACCGCGGGCGAAATTGTCTGCGGCGTCTGGGATGCTTTTGCGCGATTCGTACTGTGGCGAAGCTGAATTGCGGTGACAGGCTTCGTTAAGTTTATAACACCCTTTTGTGAATGTCCGCGCGCAACGCGGTCACTTCGGCAAATGTGCGAGCACATCCCGGGTGAAGGCGGCGATGTCGAAACCGGAACCGGCGGGGTCTTCGCCGCGGCGGACGATCACCACCTCCCGGCTCGGCACGATCACCACATATTGCCCGCGGTTGCCGATCGCCGCAAAGGTATCGGCCGGAACGCCTGCCTCCTTGGTGAGCAGCCAGAACCCTGCCCCGTATCCGAAAGTGCCCGTGCCCGGCTGCGGACCGCTGGGGGTCGTGACGTAAGTGACCCAGCCTTCGGGGAGCACGCGCTCGCCTGAGGATAGCACACCATCGTTCAGGTAAAGCTGGCCGAAGCGGATCAGATCCATCGTGCTGGCCCAGACCTGGCTCGAAAGAACATAATCGCCATGAAAATCGGTTTCGGCGACGGTGTCGCTCATTCCGGCCTTGGCGAAAAACTCCTCCGGCGGATGCTCGTCGAAGCTATAGGCAATCGCTTTCACCGCCGTCAGCGTGTCATTGTTGGCATAGCGGAACACCGAACCCGGTTCATGAACCAGCGGCCAGTGAAGCGCGCTCTCCTCCACCGATGCGCCGCCGAAATACAATGCATCGGTGCGGTTGCCCGGCGTATCGGAGTAGCGCCCCGATGCCATCCGCAACAGGTGATCCATCGCGATCGCGCGGCGCGGGTCACCCTCGCCGCGGTCCCACCCCAAGATCGGCAGCGGCGGAGCAGTGATTGCACCATGCGTTCGGGTCACGATTGCGTTGGCTCCGCGATGTTCGGTGACGCCGACCAGTGTTGCCGCAATGCTTTTGGCCACCGACCAGGTTCGCTGCGGCGTAAAGGGGCTGAAACCATCCGCAAAGCGCCAGTCCCAGCCATCCTTGCCCCAATTGACCGAAACCGCCGTCGTGCGCGTGCCCTTGCCATAGGCGCCGCTCATCGCTGCTTCCAGAACCGCTGTGACCTTGCCGGGGCGAGGTGTGTGCCAGTGGACGATCTTCTCGCGCGGTGCAGATGGCGCGGGTTCTTCGATCGCATCCTCGGTCATGCCGATCGGGCCAAGCGAGCATCCGCCGCGTGCGCGTTGGAATGCGATACGCGGCGGCATGTCCGGTGCCCATTCGACCGCAACATGGCGGATGGGCCGCGTGCCGCCGGGCCAGCGCGTGATGGCATAGGGCAGCGTTTCGGCAATCGCATCGAGCGGCTTCTGGATGCCTTGCAGTTCATATGCGAGCACGCTGGCTTCGCTGCGTTCACCCGCGCCGCTGCGCTCGGCGCTTGCGATCGCGCCGCACAGCATCAGCGCCTTGTATCCTGCGGCGAGCGCGCGGTCGTATCGGGCGCCGAACACCTCCTGCTCGCTTTGCGCTGCAACAGGAAGTCCAGCGGTTGCCAGAGCCACACAAACAATGATCGGGGCGGCAGCAAAGGGGGTGCGGATCATGGCGCGCAGCCTACCCCGCGCGGCGCAAAAGAAAAGGGCCGCCGGATTGCTCCGCACGGCCCTTGATCCTGTTCGAAAAGCGAAGCCTTATGCGTCTTCGTTTTCTTCTTCGGTCAGCACCGGACCGCTGTCCTTGCCGCGTTCGCTTTCGTCGCGGTCGACCAGCTCGATGATCGCCATCTGCACCGCGTCACCCGCGCGCACGCCGGCGCGCAGAACGCGGGTGTAGCCGCCTTCGCGATCCGAATAACGATCGGCCAGCACTTCGAACAGCTTCTTGAGCTGCGCTTCGTCACCCAGACGGCTCATCGCGAGACGACGGTTCGAAAGGCCGCCGCGCTTGGCCAGCGAGATCAGCTTTTCGACGTAGGGGCGCAGTTCCTTGGCCTTGGGCAGCGTGGTCTTGATCTGCTCGTGCTTGATCAGCGCGGCTGCCATGTTGCGCAGCAGCGCATGGCGGTGGCCGGTCTTGCGGCCAAGCTTGCGGCCCGAAATACCATGACGCATTGTATCATTCCTTCGTTCGTAGGGAGCCCGTGCAAGGTAACTCCATCCCGGTGGCCATCAGGGCCGCCACCTTCGCCCTTGGAAGAAGCCCCCGCTCTCGCGAGGGCTTCCGAATTCATCAGCCCAGCAGTTCCTGCTCGAGCTTCTTGGCCATCTCTTCGATGTTCTCGGGCGGCCAGCCCGGGATGTCCATGCCGAGGCGCAGACCCATGGACGAGAGCACTTCCTTGATCTCGTTCAAGGACTTGCGGCCGAAGTTCGGCGTGCGCAGCATCTCGGCTTCGGTCTTCTGGACCAGATCGCCGATATAGATGATGTTGTCGTTCTTGAGGCAGTTGGCCGAACGCACCGACAGTTCCAGCTCGTCGACCTTCTTGAGGAGGTAACGGTTGAGCTGGTTGGCGTCGCTTTCCTCCGGCTGCACCGCATGGCCGATCATCTGGCCGACCGGCTGCGGGATACCGTCTTCGAAGTGGACGAACAGCGTCAGCTGGTCCTGCAGAATGCGCGCGGCATAGGCCACGGCATCTTCAGGGGTGACGGTGCCATCGGTTTCGACAGTCAGCGAGAGCTTGTCGTAGTCGAGTTCCTGCCCGACGCGGGCATTCTCGACCTTGTAGCTCACCTGACGGACGGGCGAATAGAGCGAGTCAACCGGGATCAGCCCGATCGGCGCATCGACCGGACGGTTCTGCACGGCGGGGCTGTAGCCCTTGCCGGTGTCCGCGGTCAGTTCCATGTTCAGCGTCGCGCCGTCATCGAGGTGGCAGATGACAAGATCCTTGTTCATCACTTCGATGTCGCCGGTCACGGCAATATCGCCGGCACGGACTTCGCCCGGGCCGGTCGCCGAAAGCTGCAGACGCTTGGGGCCTTCGCCTTCCATCTTGAGCGCGATCTGCTTCACGTTGAGCACGATGTCGGTGACATCTTCCCGCACGCCAGCAAGGCTGGAGAATTCGTGGAGCACGTTTTCGATCTTGATCGAAGTGATCGCGGCGCCCTGAAGGCTGGAGAGCAGCACACGGCGCAGCGCATTGCCGAGCGTCAGACCGAAGCCACGCTCGAGCGGTTCGGCCACGAAAGTCGTCTTGCGCTGACGATCGCCGCCATCCTTGATTTCCAGGGAGTTGGGTTTCTTGAGTTCCTGCCAGTTCTTGGTGTTGACGGACATGGATTTCCCCTAATTCGCCTTGCGGGCGGTTCAAACTTGGGCAGGCCTGATGCAGGGGCGGCAAGCGCGCGGCATCAGACCCGATCGGGCGGCGGGAGCGGTGCTGCGCCCCCGCCGTCCCGGCGGATCAGACGCGGCGACGCTTGGAAGGGCGCACGCCGTTGTGCGGGATCGGCGTAACATCGCGGATCGAGGTAATGTTGAAACCGACAGCTGCAAGACCCCGCAGCGCGCTTTCGCGGCCCGAACCCGGGCCCTTGACTTCGACTTCGAGGGTGCGGACGCCGTGCTCGGCGGCCTTCTTGCCCGCATCGTCGGCTGCGACCTGCGCAGCATAGGGGGTCGACTTGCGGCTGCCCTTGAAGCCCATCATGCCGGCGGACGACCACGAGATGGCGTTGCCCTGCGCGTCGGTGATGGTGATCATGGTGTTATTGAAGCTGGCGTTGATGTGCGCAACACCGCTGCTGATATTCTTCTTGTCACGGCGCCGAATACGGCCTGGTTCGCGTGCCATTTGTGATAATCCTTTAAGCTCGTCAGAAGGAAAAAGCGTTCAAGCGTGAAGCTTGATGCTTACTTCTTCTTGCCCGCGATGGGCTTGGCCTTGCCCTTGCGGGTACGGGCGTTGGTGTGGGTGCGCTGACCACGAACGGGCAGGCCGCTGCGGTGACGCAGGCCACGATAGGCGCGCAGATCCATCAGACGCTTGATGTTCATCGCGGTCTGGCGACGAAGATCGCCTTCCACGGTGAAATCGGCGTCGATGGCTTCACGAACGCGCAGGATCTCTTCGTCCGAGAGGTCTTGGATGCGCGCGCTGTGCGCGATGCCGAGCTTGTCAGCGATCTGGACGGCGGTGGTACGACCGATACCGTGAATGTAGGTCAGCGCGATGATAACGCGCTTGTTGGTGGGGATATTGACCCCGGCAATACGAGCCACTTATTTCTCCATGCTCCACAGGGGCCAACGACCGGTTTTGGCCACCCCTATCTCAACGCTCATTCATCTTCATGTCCGCCCGCCGGAAGCAGAAAGGCGTGCCACCTGCCACAAACGGCAAAAGTCCGGTCGGCACGCGCTTTGGCGTTGCCTGCCGAACTCCCTTCGAACATGTCGAATGAGGGGCGCGCATAGGATGATTCGCCCGAGCCGTCAACCGCAAGGCCGCATTGCTTCGCACGTGGGATGGCAGGGGCGAGCGAAGCCCATGGACACCCCTCGCCCTGCCCCTGTCCCTGCCCGGCTCAATCGCGGGGCGTGTTCCCGAGATCGCCAAAGGCATCGTCAACCGCTGTGGGTTTGGGCGACGGCTTGGCTGTTGGCTTGGGCGCCGGGGTCGCAGCCGGCACTTTGGGCGGTGGAACCGCGCTGCGCGGCGACGCGGGCGGGACAGCATCGCTCTTCGCCGCATCACCGGACGGAGATGCTGCAACTGGCTCCGCGGCCGAAGCGGCGACGACCCCCAGCGGCTTTGCCAGAGCCGCAATCTGTGCGGCCATCACGCCATCGACAGCCTTGGCGATCACCGGGACTTCGTAGCGCATCGCCCCGCCGACATTGTATTCGAAGACGATCCGCGTGCCCGCCGCGACCTTGCTGATGGCAATCGTCAGCACGCCGTTGACCGGTTCGCTCTGGAGCGGACCGAGGCTGCCGAGCATCCGCAATGCGGATTCGGGATAGGCCTGCACGACCCGCATATGTTCAACGCTTCCCTGAAGGGTGATGCGCCCCGGCTCATCGACCTCGGGGATCGTTTCGCAAAAGCAGCCACCCGCCTGCGGCGTCAGGGTCAGGTTCTTGGCATCCCCAGACCACGTGTGCGCTGATTGCCACCACGTCGCGGGGCTGATGAGCGCGAGCCACACCTCCTTGGTGCTGGCATCGACCACGACCTCGTTGCGCGAAACGAAGCTGTTTTCGGTGGTGCGGGTGACTTCTGCTGCGAGCGGCGCGGCAATGCACGTGGCTGCGGCAATAAGCGCGGCAGGCCAAGCAGGAGATACGCGCTTCATCCAGATATCCTTGCCTGTGTTCGACCGGGTGACGCTATCGCACAATCCCGGCCCGGCGCAAGCAGGCGCTCAGCTCGCGAGGATTGCGTCGATCTGCCTCGCCACGGTGTCGATCGGGCCCATCCCGTCGATCCGCGTCACGATCCCGCGCGCTTCGTATCCCGGCAGGATCGGCGCGGTCTTGGCGCGATATTCGGCCATGCGGGTGCGCACCGTCTCCTCGTTATCGTCAGGGCGGCGCTTGAACTCAGTGCTCCCGCAGGTATCGCACACACCCGGGTTCCTGGGCGGATTGGCGGTATCGTGATAAAGCGCGCCGCAATTGCCGCAGGAAAAGCGACCCGTGATCCGCTCGACCAGCGCATCTTCGTCGACTTCCAGCTCGATCACATGCGCGAGGCTGCGACCATTGCGGGCGAGAATATCGTCAAGCGCTTCGGCCTGCGCCGCGGTGCGCGGATAACCGTCGAAGATTGCGCCGGTTTCCGGCGTCATTGCGGCCAGCTCGGCATCGATCAGGTCCGAGACGATCTCGTCCGAAACAAGTTCGCCGCGCTCCATGACTTCCTTGGCGCGCAGGCCCACCGGCGTTCCCGCCTTGACTGCGGCACGCAGCATGTCGCCGGTCGAAAGCTGGCGCATGCCGTGCCGTTCGACCAGACCTGCACTTTGCGTTCCCTTGCCCGCGCCGGGAGGGCCAAGAAGAATGATGTTCACGAACCGTCCCCCATAGCGTCCGGGACGATCTGCCCGGAGCGCGTGTTCTTGCAAGTGGGTTCGACCAAGCCTCGCGCTGCGTCAACCCGACTCATGTCGGATATCAGCGCATCCGACCCTTGAGCTTGGCCTTCTTGATGAGATCGCCGTATTGCAGCGCCAAAAGGTGCGACTGAATCTGGCTGATGGTGTCCACGGTAACGTTGACGACGATCAGCAGCGATGTTCCGCCGAGGAACAAGGGCACTCCGGTCTGCGCGATCACGTATTCGGGCAGCACACATACCAGCGTGAGATAGGCAGCACCGATCACCGTGATGCGCGTCAGCACATATTCGAGGTAATCCGCAGTGCGCTTGCCCGGACGGATGCCGGGGATCGATCCGCCGTTCTTCTTGAGATTGTCCGCAGTCTCTTCAGGGTTGAACACGACAGCGGTGTAGAAGAAGCAGAAGAAGATGATCCCGATCGCATACAGCGTCATGTAGAGCGGCTGTCCGTGCTGCAGATACTGGTTCATCGTCTGGAGCACCGAATAGGCACTGCTACCGGAATCGATCGAACTGCCGACAAGGTTGGTGATCGTCAGCGGCAACAGCAGCAGCGAGCTTGCGAAAATCGGCGGGATCACGCCCGCGGTGTTGATCTTGAGCGGAAGATACGAACGCTCGGCCTGCATCATGCCGCGCTGCGTTGCGCGCTTGGGATACTGGATCGTCAGGCGGCGCTGCGCACGCTCCATGAAGGCGATCAGCAGGATCAGCGCGATCACCATGACGATGAAGCCAATGATGACGATCGACGAGATCGCGCCGGTGCGCCCGCCTTCGAACAGCGCCACGATGAAGTTCGGGAACTGCGCGACGATACCCGCCATGATGATCAGCGAAACGCCGTTGCCGATCCCGCGGCTCGTGATCTGCTCACCCAGCCACAGCAGGAACATGGTTCCGCCGGTCACGTTGATGATCGTCGAGGCATAGAACAGCCAGCTGGTGTCGACGGCAAAGCCCTGCGCCACCGCATTGTGCGCAACCGCATAACCCTGCACGATGCACAGCAGCACCGCGCCGTAACGCGTGTACTGGTTGAGCTTCTGCCGCCCGCTTGCGCCGTCCTTCTTGAGCGCGGCGAGTGTCGGGTGCAGTGCCGAAGCCATCTGCACCACGATCGATGCGGTAATATAGGGCATGATGCCTACCGCGATCAGGCTCATGCGCTCGAGCGCGCCGCCCGAGAATGTGTTGAAGAGATCGAGGATCGTGCCCGAGGCACGGCTGTTGAACGCGGCCAGCGCGACCGGGTCGATCCCGGGCAGCGGCACGAAGCTCAGGAACCGGAAGACAATCAGCGCTCCGATCGTGAACCAGATCCGCTGCTTGAGCTCTGTCGCCTTGGCAAAATTGCCGAGGTTCAGGTTGCTCGCGATATTGTCGGCGCGTGATGCCATGTCGTTATGTCGATCCTAGCTCGCAGTGCGAAGGCGACCGCCAATGGCTGCCCTCGCCCACCTCGTCAACGCACCGATGACCTCACCTTGACTCTCGATCGGGAGAGCCGGGCCGGCGCGCGAGAGCGTAAATAGGGAGCGCGGGAGCTCTTGTCGAACCCCCGCGCCGCACCTTTTGTCGATTACTTCGCCTTTGCCGCCTTGTTGGCGTCGCGGCGAGCAAGCTTCTTTTCGTGTTCGGGGGTGGCAGGTGCTGCCACTTCGACGCTGCCGCCGGCCTTTTCGACCGCCGCGATCGCACCCTTGGTCGCGCCGGTCACAGCGAAGGCAACCTTCGCGGTGATCTCGCCCTTGCCGAGCAGACGCACGCCATGCTTGCCGCCGCGCACAAGGCCGGCTTCACGCAGGGCTTCCTCGGTGATCGTGCCCTTGGCATCGAGTTTGCCGGCGTCGATGAACCTCTGGATCATGCCGATGTTCACTTCGGCATAGTCCTTGCCAAAGGGGTTGTTGAACCCGCGCTTCGGAAGACGCATGTGCAGCGGCATCTGACCGCCTTCGAAGCCCTTGATGGCAACGCCCGAACGGGCCTTCTGGCCCTTCTGACCGCGTGCCGAGGTCTTGCCCTTGCCCGAGCCGATACCACGGCCGACACGGATGCGACCCTTGCGGGCGCCGGCATTGTCGCGGATGTCATTCAGTTTCATAGTCGTGCACTCGCTTTCGCTTTTGTCGCGCTGAGAGAAAGGAAGGCCCCACTTTCGCGGGGCCTGCCTGGATTTAGTCGATCACCTGAACAAGGTGCGGCAATTTTGCAATTGCACCGCGCACCTCGGGGGTGTCCTGGCGCTCTACAACTTTGTGCATCTTGTTCAACCCAAGACCGATAAGGATCTTGCGCTGGCTTTCCGGACGACGGATCGGCGAACCGATCTGCTTGATCTTGATGGTAGCCATCTGGGATTACTCCGCAATCGCGGCAGCATCGGCTTCCGCTTCAGCTGCACTCGCCCCGCCGCGACCCAGGAGGTCGGCAACCTTCTTGCCGCGACGCTGAGCCACTGACTTCGGCGAAGTCTGCTCAGTCAGCGCGTCGAAAGTGGCGCGGATCATGTTGTAGGGGTTCGAGGTGCCGACCGACTTGGTCACCACGTCGGCAACGCCGAGGCTCTCGAACACGGCGCGCATCGGACCACCGGCGATGATGCCGGTCCCTGCCGGTGCGGTGCGGACCGTCACCTTGCCGGCGCCAAAGCGGCCGTTGCCGTCATGGTGCAGCGTGCGGCCTTCCTTGAGCGGAACGCGGATCATCTTCTTGCGGGCCGAAGCGGTCGCCTTGGTGATCGCTTCAGGCACTTCGCGGGCCTTGCCGTGACCGAAGCCGACGCGGCCCTGGCCGTCACCGACCACGACCAGCGCAGCGAAACCGAAGCGCTTGCCGCCCTTTACGGTCTTCGAGACGCGGTTGATGTGCACCAGCTTTTCGATGATGCCATCATCTTCTTCCTGCTTGCCACCGCGATTGTTGTCACGGCCACCGCGGCCACGACCGCGGTCGCCGCCTTCGCGGTTCCCGCCGCGACCACGGCCGCGACGGTTCTGGTTCTCACCGGCATCGCCAGCTTCGACCGCCACTTCGGGCGTTTCGATGGTGTTTTCGTCAGCCATTGTCAGAACTCCAGCCCGCCTTCACGGGCGGCATCGGCCAGCGCCTTGACGCGGCCATGGAACAGGAAACCGCCGCGATCGAACACGACAGTCGTCACGCCCGCCTTCTTGGCGGCCTCGGCGATCTGCTTGCCGACTTCGGCAGCAGCATCGACATTCGCGCCGCTGACCGAACCACCCAGGGTCGAGGCAGCAGCGACGGTCTTGCCGGCTGCGTCATCGATGATCTGGGCGTAGATGTGGCGGCCGGTGCGGTGCACCGACAGACGGGGCTTGCCACCGGCACGCGCGCGAAGCGCAGTGCGAACCCGGCGACGGCGACGTTCGAAAAGGGAAAGCTTTGCCATCTTATCTCTTCTTCCCTTCCTTGCGGAAGATATATTCGCCGCGATAAGCGATACCCTTGCCCTTGTAAGGCTCGGGCTTGCGCCAGCGGCGGATTTCGGCGGCAAACTGACCCACGGCCTGCTTGTCGATACCGGAAATCTCGATCGTGGTCTGGTCCGGGGTCTTGACTTCAAGACCTTCGGGAACCGGCAGATCGACATCGTGGCTGTAGCCGAGCTGCAGCTTCAGGTTGCGGCCCTGGGCGTTGGCACGGTAACCGACACCCTTGATCACGAGCACCTTGGTGAAGCCGTCGGTGACGCCTTCGACCAGGTTCGAGACCAGCGTGCGCTGCATGCCCCAGAAGGCGCGCGCCTGGCGCGTGTCGTTCGCCGGCTTCACCGAAATGGCGCCGTCTTCGACCTTGTAGTCGATCAGATCCGACAGACCGAGCGACAGGGTGCCCTTGGGGCCCTTCACGCTGAGCGTGCCGTTGTCGATGGTGGCCGTCACCCCTCCGGGGATCGCCACCGGCTTTTTGCCGATGCGGCTCATCAGAACACCTCCGCCAGGACTTCGCCACCGACGTTGTGGTTGCGTGCTTCGGCATCCGAAAGCACGCCACGCGGCGTCGAGACGATGGTGATGCCAAGACCGTTGCGGATCGTCGGCAGTTCCTTGGAACCCGAGTAGACGCGGCGGCCAGGCTTCGAAACGCGGGCGACATGCTTGATCGCAGGCTCGCCTTCGAAATACTTCAGTTCAATCCGCAGCGCCTTGTGCTTGCCCGAATTGTCTTCGGAAAAGCCACGGATGTAGCCTTCGCGCTGAAGCACTTCGAGAACGCTTGCGCGCAGGTTGCTCGCCGGGGTCAGGACAGAGTCCTTCTTGGCGCGCTGGCCGTTGCGGATACGGGTGAGCATGTCACCCAGAGGATCGGTCATTGCCATTGTTCAGTCCTCACCAGCTCGACTTGGTCAGGCCGGGAATCATCCCGCTGTTGCCGAGTTGACGCAGTTCGATACGGTTGATGCCGAACTTGCGGTAATAGCCGCGCGGGCGGCCGGTGGTGGCGCAACGGTTGCGCACCCGGGTCGGGTTCGCGTTGCGCGGAAGCTCGGCCATCTTGAGCCGGGCCATCAGGCGCTCGGTCTCGTCGAGGCTTTCGTCGTCCGCAATCGCCTTCAGCTTCTCGTACTTCGCAGCGTACTGCTTCACGAGCTTCTTGCGACGCTCATTCTTGTTGATGGAACTCAGTTTCGCCATGGACTTAAGCTCTCTGCTTTCGTGTCTCTACGGGGAAGCGGCTCACGCCGCCTCCTTCTGGTCGGTCTTTCCGGCTTCGCCCTGGAAGGGGAAACCGAACAGGCGCAGCAACTCGCGCGCCTCTTCGTCGGTCTTTGCCGTGGTCGTGACAATGATGTCCATCCCACGCACCTTGTCGATCTTGTCGTAGCTGATTTCAGGGAACACGATCTGTTCCTTCAGCCCCATCGCGTAATTGCCACGGCCATCGAACGACTTGGCGTTCAGCCCGCGGAAATCTCGGATGCGCGGCATTGCCACGGTGACGAGACGGTCAAGGAATTCGTACATCCGCTCACGGCGCAAGGTGACCTTGCAACCAATCGGCATGCCTTCACGCAGCTTGAACTGCGCGATCGACTTCTTGGCGATCGTGATAACCGGCTTCTGGCCAGCGATCAGTGCCATTTCCTCGGCGGCGGTCTGAACCTTCTTCTTGTCCTGGCTCGCCTCGCCCACGCCCATGTTGAGCGTGATCTTGTCGAGCTTGGGGACTTCCATCCGGTTCTTGTAACCGAACTTCTCGGTCATGGCCTTGACGATCTCGTCGTCATACTTGGCCTTCAGACGTGCGGTGTAATCAGCCATCGATCGTTTCCCCACTCTTGACAGCAACGCGCACCTTCTTGCCGTCCTTCGTTTCGAAGCGGACGCGGGTGGGCTTGCCGGTCTTGGGATCAGCAAGAGCAACCTTCGAGATTGCCATCGGAGCCGCGAAACGGTCGATGCCACCCTGGGGGTTGGTCTGGCTGGGCTTGCGGTGACGGGCGACGACGTTCACGCCTTCGACAACGACCTTGCTGTCCTTGGGCATGACCTGGGCGACCGTACCGGTGCGGCCCTTGTCCTTGCCCGACAGGACGACGACGTTGTCACCCTTCTTGATCTTAGCGGCGGCCATTACAGCACCTCCGGAGCGAGCGAGATGATCTTCATGAAGCCCTTGCCGCGCAGTTCGCGCACCACGGGGCCAAAAATACGGGTGCCGATCGGCTCCTCGTTCTTGTTCACGAGCACGGCCGCGTTGCTGTCGAAGCGGATGACAGTGCCATCCGGACGACGAACGTCCTTGCGGGTACGCACGATCACCGCACGGTGAACGTCGCCCTTCTTGACCTTGGTGCGCGGCTGCGCCTCCTTGATGGAGACGACGATCACATCGCCGACGCCCGCGGTACGACGCTTCGACCCGCCCAGCACCTTGATGCACTGGACGCGCTTGGCGCCGCTGTTGTCCGCGACGTCGAGATTGGATTGCATCTGGATCATTGATCCGTCTTCCTTCTCAATGGCTTACCAGGACGCCCGATCCGACCGGGGCCTGACAGTTCCGATTACGCCTAATTCAGTTACCCGCGGCTGCGACGTCAAGGTCGGCTTCCACCGCCTGCACGCCACCTGCCACGACCCGGTCCTTGACGATCCAGGTCTTGGTCTTGGAAATGGGGCGGGTCTCTTCGATCCGCACCACGTCACCCACGGTGTATTCGTTCTGCTCGTCGTGAGCGTGATACTTCTTCGAACGACGGATGATCTTCCCGTAAAGCGGGTGCTTCACCTTGCGTTCGACCAGCACGGTCACGGTCTTGTCGGTCTTGTCGGAGCTCACAGTCCCGACGAGGATACGCTTGGGCATCGTGTAACTCCTTACGCCTTGGCAGCGGCGGCCTTCGCCGCACGCTCGCTTTGCAGCGTCTTGATCTGCGCGATGGTCCGGCGCACCTGGCGGATGCGCGAGGGAGCCTCGAGCTGGTTGGTCGCAGCCTGGAAGCGCAGATTGTAGGCTTCGCGCTTGAGCTCGGTGAGCTCGGCGGTCAGCTGATCATCGCTCTTGGTGCGAAGGTCCGTGATATCGGCCATTATTCGCCTCCCAGGTGGCTGGTGTCGCCCAGACGGGCAACGACCTTGGTCTTGATCGGCAGCTTCATCGCCGCGCGCTCGAATGCTTCGGCAGCCAGCGGGCCGGCGACGCCGTCGAGTTCGAACAGGATGCGGCCCGGCTTCACCTTGGCTGCCCAGTATTCGACCGAACCCTTGCCCTTACCCTGACGGACTTCGGCAGGCTTCTTGGACACGGGCACATCGGGGAAGACGCGGATCCAGAGACGGCCCTGACGCTTGATGTGGCGGGTGATCGCACGACGCGCAGCTTCGATCTGGCGCGCGGTGACCCGCTCGGGTTCCAGAGCCTTGAGGCCGTAGGAACCGAAGTTGAGCGCGGTGCCGCCCTTGGCTTCGCCCTTGATCCGGCCCTTGAACTGCTTGCGGAACTTGGTCTTTTTCGGTTGCAACATGGTCTGTTACCTCAACGAGCCGGGCGGACGCCGGAAGTCTGCGCTTCCAGCATCAGGCGGTCTTGCGCGGTCGGATCATGGGCAAGGATCTCGCCCTTGAAGATCCACACCTTGATCCCGATGATCCCGTAGGCGGTCAGCGCCTCGGTTTCGGCGTAATCGATGTTCGCACGCAGGGTGTGAAGCGGCACGCGGCCTTCACGGTACCATTCGACGCGGGCGATTTCCGCCCCGCCCAAACGGCCGCCGCAAACGATCTTAATGCCTTCGGCGCCAAGACGCAGAGCCGACTGCACGGCGCGCTTCATCGCCCGGCGGAATGCCACGCGGCGAACCAGCTGGTCGGCGATGCCCTGAGCGACAAGCTTGGAATCGATTTCCGGCTTGCGGATCTCGACGATGTTCAGCTTCACGTCGCTCTTGGTCATCGTGGCGAGCTTCGAACGCAGCTTTTCGATGTCTGCGCCCTTCTTGCCGATGATGACACCGGGACGCGCCGCATAGATCGACACGCGGCACAGCTTGGCCGGACGCTCGATCACCACCTTGGAAACTGCCGCCTGCGGCAGGTTCTTCATGATGTACTTGCGGATCGCGACATCTTCCTTGAGCAGCTGTGCATAGTCGCGCCCTTCGGCGTACCACCGGCTGTCCCAGGTGCGGTTGATCTGCAGGCGCAGACCGATCGGATTGCTCTTCTGGCCCATCTTACGCCTCTTCTGCTTCGCGAACCACAATCCGCAGCCGCGAAAACGGCTTGAGGATCCGGGTCGACTTGCCGCGACCACGGGTGTGGAACCGCTTCATCGTCACCGACTTGCCGACCGAGGCTTCCGCCACGATGAGCGCATCGACGTCGAGGTTGTGGTTGTTTTCAGCATTGGCGATCGCCGAAGCGAGAACCTTGCTGGCGTCACGTGCCATGGCCCGCTTCGAGAAGGCGAGGATGTTCAGCGCATCTTCGGCCTTCTTGCCACGGATCAGAGCGGCGACGAGGTTGAGCTTCTGCGCCGAACCACGGATCGTGGTGCCGACGGCCAGCGCCTCGTTATCGCCAACGCGGCGGGGTGCTTTTGCCTTGCCCATTAGCGCTTGCCCTTCTTGTCGGCAGCGTGGCCCGGGAAGGTGCGCGTGGGCGCAAATTCACCAAGCTTGTGACCGACCATTTCTTCCGAAACCGAAACGGGAATGAACTTGTGTCCATTGTAGACATTGAAGGTCAACCCGACGAACTGCGGCAGAATCGTGGAGCGACGCGACCAGGTCTTGATCGGCTTGGTGTTGCTCGCTTCCTGCGCGCCCTCTGCCTTCTTGAGCAGGCTCAGCTCGACAAACGGACCTTTCCAGACGGAACGTGCCATCGTCTTTTACCTCTTCTTCTTCGCGTGACGCGAACGGATGATCATCTTGTCCGTCTGCTTGTTGTGGCGAGTGCGAGCACCCTTGGTCGGCTTGCCCCACGGCGTCACCGGATGGCGACCACCGGAGGTCCGGCCTTCACCACCACCGTGCGGGTGGTCGACCGGGTTCTTCGCAACACCGCGGGTCAGCGGGCGGACGCCCATCCAACGCTTGCGGCCAGCCTTGGCGAAATTCTGGTTGGCGTTGTCGGGGTTCGACACCGCGCCCACCGTGCCCATGCAATCGGCACGCAGGTAACGCTGTTCGCCCGAGTTCAGACGCACGATGACCATGGCGCGGTCACGACCGACGACCTGCACATAGGTGCCTGCCGAACGGGCGATCTGACCGCCCTTGCCCGGCTTCATCTCGACGTTGTGGCAGATCGTGCCGACCGGCATCTGACCCAGCAACATCGCATTGCCCGGCTTGGTGTCGGTCTTTTCGCCAGCCACCACCACGTCGCCGACAGCAAGACGCTGCGGAGCGATGATGTAGGTTTGCTCACCGTCTTCGTACTTCACCAGCGCGATGAAGGCGGTGCGGTTGGGGTCGTATTCCAGACGCTCGACCGTGGCCGGGGTGTCCCACTTGCGACGCTTGAAGTCGATGTAGCGGTACTTCTGCTTGTGACCACCGGCGATCCCGCGCGAGGTGACGTGACCCTTGTTGTTGCGGCCACCGGTCTTGTGCTTGCCTTCGGTAAGCGCCTTGACCGGCTTGCCCTTGTAGAGGGCCGACTTGTCGACCAGGATCAGACCGCGGCGCGCGGGACTGGTCGGCTTGTAGTTCTTGAGTGCCATTGTTCGTTTCTCCGTCCCTGGCCTCAGATACCGCTGGTGATGTCGATCATTTCACCCTCGGCGAGGGTGACAATGGCCTTCTTCACGTCGGAGCGCTGATAGGCCTTGCCCTTCCAGCGCTTGGTCTTGCCCTTCTGGACCAGGGTGTTCACGGCGAGGACCTTCTTGTCGTAGATCGCCTCGATCGCTTCCTTGATCTGGGGCTTTGTCGCGGAACCCGCGACCTTGAAGACCACGGCATTGAATTCCGACGCGAGCGTCGACTTTTCCGTGATGTGCGGCGCGATGATCACGTCGTAGTGACGCGCATCGACAGTCTGCTTCTTAGCCATTGAAGCGCGCCTCCAGCTTTTCGACAGCGGCCTTGGTCAGCACCAGCGTGTCGTGGTTGAGGATGTCGTAGACATTGGCACCGATTGCGGGGAGCACGTTGATCCCGCGCAGGTTGCCGGCAGCCTTCTTGAAGCCTGCATCGACCTGCTCGCCGTCGATCACCAGCACCTTGCCGGTCAGACCGGCCTTGGTGAGCTGACCCTTGAGCGCCTTGGTCTTGGCATCCGCCAGTTCGAGGCTGTCGACGATCACGAGACCGTTCTTGGCCTTGGTCGAAAGCGCCATCTTCAGGCCGAGGGCACGGACCTTCTTGTTGAGCGACTGCTCGAAGTCACGCTTGCGCGCACCGTGAGCCTTACCACCACCGATGAAGATCGGGGCAGCACGGTCACCGTGACGGGCGGTACCACCACCCTTCTGCTTGCCGAACTTCTTGCCGGTGCGAGCAACGTCCGAACGCTCACGCGTCGGGCGGGCAGTGCCGCGGCGGTTTTCGAGCTGCCAGGTCACCACGCGGTGCAGGATGTCAGCGCGCGGCTCGATGCCGAACACGTCGTCCGAAAGCTCGATGTCGCCGCCCTTGACCGCGGTGCCGTCGATGTTCTGAACCTTGATCTTCATGGCTCAGCCTTCCTTGTTTTCTTCAGTGGCCACGGCGTCGTTTTCGGCGCCTTCGGTCACAACGGCTTCGTCAGCTGCAGCATCGGCCACCGAAGGGGTCGTGTCAGCCTTGGGAGCCTTCTTGTCGAGGACAGCGCCCGGGAACGGCAGGCCTTCAGGGGCCGACAGCTTCACCGAGTCGCGAACGAGCAGCCAGCCATTCTTCGCGCCCGGGACCGAACCCTTGACGAAGAGAAGACCGCGCTCGGCGTCGGTGCGGACGATTTCGAGGTTCTGCTGGGTGCGCTGACGGTCGCCCATGTGGCCGGCCATCTTCTTGCCCTTGAACACGCGGCCCGGATCCTGACGGTTACCCGTCGAACCGTGGGCACGGTGCGAGATCGACACACCGTGGGTGGCGCGCATACCACCGAAGCCCCAACGCTTCATGGCGCCGGCAAAGCCCTTACCCTGGGTGTGGCCGGTGATGTCGACCATCTGACCAGCAATGAAATGCTCGGCGCTGATGGTCGAACCGACGGGCACGAGGCCGTCTTCGTTTTCGACGCGGAATTCAGCGACGCGCTTCTTGAGGCCGACGTCGGCCTTGGCGAAATGTTCACGCTGCGGCTTGGCAACGTTCTTCTGCTTGGCTTCGCCCGCACCGAGCTGGACCGCGAAATAACCATCGCGATCGGCAGTACGGTGCGAGACCACCTGGCAATCTTCCAGCGAGAGAACGGTCACGGGAACGTGCCGTCCGTCCTCTTGGAAGAGGCGGGTCATCCCGACTTTCTTTGCGATAACGCCTGTGCGCATCGTAAGCTCACTCCTCAACAGAGGCACCCTGCAGACCATCCACAAGGTGCGTGTGAGACCGCGACACCAAAATGGCATCGCGGCCCCGTTCAGCCCATATTTTGATGCATCGCCCCGTCCGGGCTGAGTGCTTGCCAAGGCCGGGTGGCCGCTGGAAGCGAGACGGGGGACGCAGCCCGGAGAGACTCTCCGGCGGTATCCACCCTATCGTCAGGCGGAGCGACTTGCGCTCCCACGATAGAGGCCCCTTGCCGAAGCAGGGGGCATTTCGGCTAGCCTCAGGCCAGCTTGATCTCGACGTTCACGCCGGCAGCCAGATCGAGCTTCATCAGAGCATCGACGGTCTGGGCGTTGGGCTGCACGATGTCGAGCAGCCGCTTGTAGGTACGCACTTCGAATTGCTCGCGCGACTTCTTGTCGACGTGCGGACCGCGGTTCACGGTGAACTTCTCGATGCGCGTGGGCAGCGGAATGGGGCCACGAATAAGCGCGCCGGTGCGGCGGGCCGTGTCAGCGATCTCGCCAGTTGCCTGGTCGAGCACGCGGTGGTCAAACGCCTTGAGGCGAATGCGGATATTCTGAGCTTCCATGTCCTACTACCGATGCGAAAGAGCCAAGGATTTGCCGACGGGGCCGGCATTTCCCAAAAACAAAGACCGCCCGGCTATGCTCGGTTTCCCGGAGAGGGCGGCTTCCCTCAAAACTTGCTGCCTTCACGAGACGAATCTCGCTCGGGGAAGCGCGCCTATACGGGGCGCGTTGGATTCTGGCAAGGCCTGACCGACAGGAAATTACATGACCGTGAAACGACCAATATCCTGCATCCGAAAGGCGCCCTGCCCTGCCCCGTGTGGCCGAGTGATGATGAACGAAACGCTTCTCCGCCTGGCCATCACAAGACCTCACACAAAAAGGCCCGGCAGCTCATCAAGAGCGGCCGGGCCTGTTTGCGTTCAGTAACGCTCCCTAGGGGAGCAGAACCTTACTTGGTGATCTTGGCAACGACGCCCGAACCCACGGTGCGGCCGCCTTCACGGATTGCGAAGCGCAGACCTTCGTCCATGGCGATCGGTGCGATCAGCTTCACGCCGATCGAAACGTTGTCGCCCGGCATCACCATTTCGGTGCCTTCGGGAAGGATCACTTCGCCGGTCACGTCGGTGGTGCGGAAGTAGAACTGCGGGCGGTAGTTGGCGAAGAACGGCGTGTGACGGCCACCTTCGTCCTTCGACAGCACGTAGACTTCGGCTTCGAACTCGGTGTGCGGCTTCACGGTGCCGGGCTTGCAGAGAACCTGGCCACGCTCGACTTCTTCACGAGCCACGCCGCGGATCAGAGCGCCGACGTTGTCGCCAGCTTCACCGCGATCGAGCAGCTTGCGGAACATTTCCACGCCGGTGACGGTGGTCTTGCGGGTGTCCTTGATGCCGACGATTTCAACTTCGTCGCCAACGTTCACGATGCCGGTTTCGATACGGCCGGTCACCACGGTGCCGCGACCCGAGATCGAGAACACGTCTTCGATCGGCATCAGGAAGGGCTTGTCGACCGGACGGTCGGGCTGCGGGATGTAGCTATCGACGGCTTGAATCAGAGCAATGACCGAGTCCTTGCCGATGTTGTCGTCGCGGCCTTCGAGAGCGGCCAGAGCCGAACCCTTGACGATCGGAATATTGTCACCGTCGAAGTCGTACGACGACAGCAGTTCGCGAACTTCGAGTTCGACGAGCTCGAGGATTTCCTCGTCGTCAACCTGGTCGACCTTGTTCATGTAAACGACCAGAGCCGGCACGCCGACCTGACGGGCGAGCAGGATGTGCTCACGGGTCTGGGGCATCGGGCCGTCAGCAGCGTTCACCACGAGGATCGCGCCGTCCATCTGGGCAGCACCGGTGATCATGTTCTTCACGTAGTCGGCGTGGCCCGGGCAGTCGACGTGCGCGTAGTGACGCTCAGCCGATTCGTACTCGACGTGTGCGGTCGAGATGGTGATGCCGCGCTCGCGCTCTTCGGGAGCCTTGTCGATGTTGGCGAAGTCCACGGCGGCACCGCCGTAGGTTTCCGACATCACCTTGGTGATTGCAGCGGTCAGCGTGGTCTTGCCATGGTCAACGTGACCGATGGTGCCGATGTTGCAGTGCGGCTTATTCCGCTGGAACTTTTCCTTGGCCATTTCTCTGTACCTTCTTGAATGAAAACGTGTGTTCGCGGGAGAGTGGCGGCACCCGCAGAATCAGGCGCCGCCCCTAGACTGCCTAAGCAGCTTAGGCAAGTTTCTCCTTGACCTCGGCTGCGACGTTGGCGGGAACTTCGTCGTAGTGCGAGAACTGCATCGAGTAGTTCGCACGCCCTTGGGTGAACGAGCGGAGTTCGTTGACGTAACCGAACATGTTGGCGAGCGGCACGTTGGCCTCGACCGCCTGGGCGTTGCCCCGGGTGTCGGTGCCCTGAATCTGACCGCGCCGCGAGTTGAGATCGCCGATCACGTCGCCCAGATATTCATCCGGAGTGATGACTTCAACCTTCATGATCGGTTCGAGCAGCTTGATGCCGGCCTTCTGCGCCACTTCGCGCATGGCACCGCGGGCGGCGATTTCGAACGCGATCGCGCTCGAGTCGACGTCGTGGTAGGCACCATCGGTCAGCTTGATCGAGAAGTCGATGATCGGGAAGCCGACGAGGTGGCCGCTGGCGGCCTGCTCGCGGAAGCCCTTTTCGATCGCCGGGATGTATTCGCGCGGAATATTGCCGCCCTTGATCGCATCCTCGAACGTCACGCCCTGGCCGCGTTCACCCGGGGTGACGGTGACCTTGACGCGGCCGAACTGGCCCGAACCACCCGACTGTTTCTTGTGGGTGTAATCGACTTCGACTTCGCGGCCGAGATATTCGCGGTAGGCCACCTGCGGCGCGCCCACGTTGGCTTCGACCTTGAATTCGCGGCGCATACGATCGACGATGATGTCGAGGTGCAGTTCGCCCATGCCCTTGATGATCGTCTGGCCCGATTCGTGATCGGTCGAAACGCGGAACGAGGGATCTTCAGCCGACAGGCGGTTGAGCGCGATGCCCATCTTTTCCTGGTCGGCCTTGGTCTTGGGCTCCACCGACAGTTCGATCACGGGCTCAGGGAATTCCATCCGTTCGAGCACGATCGGAGCGTTGGCTGCGCAGAGCGTGTCGCCCGTGGTGGTTTCCTTCATCCCGGCCAGCGCGATGATGTCGCCTGCGAAGGCTTCATCGACGTCCTTGCGCTCGTTCGCATGCATTTCGAGCATGCGACCGACCTTCTCCTTTTTGTCCTTCACCGAGTTCAGGTAGGTGCCCTTGTTGAGCACGCCCGAGTAGATGCGGATGAAGGTGAGCGAGCCGACGAAGGGATCGTTCATGACCTTGAACGCCAGCGCGCTGAAGGGCGCATCGTCGGTTGCCGGACGGCTGTCGGTTTCGTCGCTGTCCATCTTGACGCCCTGGACGTCGTCGATGTCGAGCGGCGAAGGCAGATAGTCGACGACGGCGTCGAGCAGAGGCTGGACGCCCTTGTTCTTGAACGCCGAACCGCAGCACACGGGCACGAACGACTGGTTGAGCGTGCCCTTGCGGATCAGCGCCTTCAGCGTGTCGACATCGGGCTCGGTGCCTTCGAGATAGGCTTCCATCGCCTCGTCGTCCTGTTCGACGGCGAGCTCGATCAGATCGCTGCGGTACTGCGCGGCTTCGTCGGCCAGGTCAGCGGGGATCTCTTCATAGACGAATTCTGCACCGAGCGATTCGTCCTTCCAAATGATCGCGCGGTTGTGCACCAGATCGACCAGACCCTTCAGATCGGCTTCGAGACCGATGGGAATGTAAAGCACGGCAGGCTTCGCACCCAGACGATCGATGATCGACTGGACGCAATATTTGAAGTTGGCACCGGTGCGGTCCAACTTATTGATGAAGCACATGCGGGGGACGCCGTACTTGTCGGCTTGGCGCCATACGGTTTCGGACTGGGGTTCAACACCCGCCACGCCGTCGAAGCAGGCGACCGCGCCGTCGAGGACGCGCAAGGAACGTTCGACTTCGATGGTGAAGTCCACGTGTCCGGGGGTGTCGATGATGTTGATCCGGTGCTCCGGACCGCCGGCGACCGACCAGAAGCAGGTCGTGGCGGCCGAGGTGATCGTGATCCCGCGCTCCTGCTCCTGCTCCATCCAATCCATCGTCGCTGCGCCATCGTGCACTTCGCCGATCTTGTAGGACTTGCCGGTGTAGTAGAGAATCCGCTCGGTCGTGGTGGTCTTGCCGGCGTCGATGTGCGCCATGATCCCGATATTGCGGTAGCGGTCGATGGGATGGCTGCGTGCCATGGTCAATTTCCTAGGTTTGGTGGAGCTGGGCCGTCCGGCATGCCGGAGCCGTGTTCCATATAGTTGCTTTTGTGGCAGTGGTAAGACCGGCCGTCCGGAACAGGCCCGGACGGCCGCTTACCCCAAGCCGGAACCTTACCAGCGGTAGTGCGAGAAGGCGCGGTTCGCATCCGCCATGCGGTGCGTGTCTTCGCGCTTCTTGACCGCGTTGCCGCGGTTGTTCGCCGCATCCAGAAGCTCACCCGACAGACGCGCTGCCATGGTGGTTTCGGGACGACCGCGCGCGGCGCTGATCAGCCAGCGGATCGCGAGCGCCTGGGCACGCTCGGGGCGAACCTCGACCGGCACCTGGTAGGTCGCACCGCCAACACGGCGGCTGCGCACTTCGACCTGCGGCTTCACGTTGTTCAGCGCATCGTGGAACAGCTGGATGGGATCGGCCTTCGACTTGGCTTCGACCGTCTGCAGCGCAGAATAGACGATACCTTCGGCAACGGCCTTCTTCCCGTCGTACATGAGGTTGTTCATGAACTTCGACAGGATCTGATCCCCGTACTGGGGATCGGGCAGGATGACCCGCTTTTCGGGACGACGACGACGTGACATGTTTTTTAACTCCTTCGGAGTGCGGGCCCCACCCCCCTTCCGTCATGCTGAACTTGTTTCAGCATCCATCGGGAGGCGGGCTCAGCCCTGTAATCGGATAGACCTGTGCCGGCGGCTCCATGAAACCTGAAACGAGTTCAGGATGACCCGGTGCCGAAGGCTACCGGGTCACTTCGGACGCTTGGCGCCGTACTTCGAACGGCTCTGCTTGCGATCCTTGACGCCCTGCGTGTCGAGCACGCCGCGAAGGACGTGGTAACGCACGCCGGGAAGGTCGCGCACACGGCCGCCGCGGATCAGCACGACGCTGTGTTCCTGCAGGTTGTGGCCTTCGCCCGGAATGTAGCTGATGACTTCGCGCTGGTTGGTCAGGCGAACCTTGGCCACCTTGCGCAGTGCCGAGTTCGGCTTCTTCGGGGTCGTCGTGTAAACGCGGGTGCAGACACCGCGCTTCTGCGGGTTCTGTTCCATCGCAGGGACCTTGGACTTGGCCTTCTGCGGAACGCGGCCCTTGCGGACCAGCTGGTTGATCGTCGGCATTAAGTTCTCACTTCACCAGATGAGGGTGACACCGAAAACCGACGATGTTGGAAAAGGAGTTGGCCAAGCCTTGCGCGATCGCCCCGCCCCGGTCGAAACCCGGATAGGCGGGAAGCCGGAATGCCCGCATCCGCGGACACACCTGCCAGTCGCACAAGCCGAAACGCTCCACCCACATGCCGGCCGTTGGGCCACCGGGTTACTTTGACGGCTACCCCCGTTGGAGAGAGCGCACCGCCAATGTTCAGCTCGCTTCCGCAGGGCATGCCCACGGAGGATGGGGGCCCTTAGGCGGGATTGGGCGGGGGGTCAAGAACCTAGACGTCGGGTCCCGTTCACACACCTATAATCGCATCGATCCTCTCGATAAACCAATCAGGAGAATGCTGCTTCATTGTCTTCAGCAGCGGACGCTTCTCATCTGGAGACAATCCGGAGTGGCTAGCGACCGCAAAATAAATTGAGCGCCGCACAAAATCAGGCACATTGTTTGATACGTCAATCGCAAGCGCCCTTATCCTCGAACGATCAAGGCATGGATAGCCAATCGAAATGGCCTCCCGAAAAAAAATAAGCGAGTCGAGCTGTGAATGATGGGCCACGATATCGTCGACGTACCTTGAGTCCGCAAACGTTGACTGGGATGACAGTCGCAAGATTGGAACCAGAAGCGGATAAGGTCCAGAAAGCCAATCGAATCCATTGAATATCAATTCACATAATTCAGAAGATAATCCTTCGGGTAAATTTTCCTTCTCTTTAATAAGTGCATCAGCGATATATATTATTGATGTTATTCTTCTTTCTATGCATGTCTTCAATATCTTTGTGTCCTGATCAACATGCACGAAAAATTTAACAGCGGTTTTTAAATTATCTTCGAATTGATAATCTTCACAACTCGCGATCAAGGCCAAAATCTCAGCCTTATCGAGGAGCTGTAATTTCTTAAGAAATTCCTGTCCCGGCCTACGATAAAATTTGGAAATTGAGGTCGTTCCGCTAATTCTAATCCTCTTCCTGACTTCTATTTGCTCCTCTAAGTCGAGTTTTTGATGCTCGCCAGAATCAAACCTGTTTGCCATCGATGCCGCTTCATCAGCATCAACAATCTGAACGATATCAGTCTTTCGACTGTTCAACGAAAGCCCCTCATCAGCCAATAGAGCCGTCAGTCTCTCGACGCACTTTAAGGCTTTTTCCTTAGTTTCCGCAAAAATACGGTAATCATCGACATATCTAATGAATGTGACGCCTTCTTCGATCAACTTCCTATCAACATCGATGAGAACCGCCTCTGAGAGTATCCTACTCGCATCAGATCCCACGGGAATTCCGAAACTACGTCGATCACCGGCCCAGAAAAACAGTATCTCGCAAATCAATTTACAATATTTTCTCTCTAGTCCGCAATCGAGCAAATGGTTTTCGAGAGTATGATTTCCAATCCTGTCAAAAAAATTCGATATATCCGTTATTACTTTCCAATGACCAATTTTCTCTTTGGAAAGCCTGGACGATTCAGCTCGAAAGCTGTCATATCCAAAATCTTCATCGAACAGCTGGTCAGGACTATCCGATCGACGGTGGGAATGAATTATTTTTCTCTCTCTTGCAGGACGAAGCGCCTCAATCTTCTCAAATGCTAGAACTGCTAACGAAAGATATTTCACCGCATCGAAAGGATCAAGCCATGCAACTTGCCGGAAGGTGTTCTCGTCCTTCGCTACTAGTGTTTTTCTGGTCGGCCCGATCCGCTCTTGCTCTAGGTCAGCACGCTTGAGAAACTTGATAGTCTCCGCCTTAACGGCGCGACGAAAGTCGTCGGGGTGAGCGCGTAGTACCTGAGTCTCGATGGGGTATGAGAAAACAGGAGGACGAAAGAGATCGTCGGCCCCCTTTTCGAGAATCCGGGTAACCGCCAGCTCAATGGCACTCTCAATTCGTCTAAATTCTGTAGCGTCCAACCACGCCCCCACATATAAATGAGAAATCGGCCATAGACCTAAGAATTCGCCTCATATCGATCAAGGCGTAGATCAGCTTAGTCGACGTCATGTTGTGAACAACTCGCCCGGGGTTCGGATCAAGACCAATGAGTTAACTCCCCGATTCACCTTCTGTGGCCCTGCCGAGGACCGGCGCGTCGGGGCTGGCCTTTGCTCCACGCGATCGAGGACGCTCTGCGGGCGCTCGCTTTTGCCACCGGCTGGGCGGGGTCGGACGTGGGGGTTTGCGTCTGGATCGGGATGAGCGGGGGTGCCATGCGCACCCTTGGAGGCTCCGGGAGTTTTTGTGGGCGCCCTCAGACGCCGGGTGGCGGACCCCCGTCCGCTTTGGCTTTCCTCGCATAAGCTCGGGCGCGCGGTCGTGCTTGCGGCGCTGCGCGCCGGTGCATCGCCACGCGCTACGCTGGAGGCTTCCCCGTTTCCTACTCGCCAAGGGTGTGCCAGCCTCCCCCCATGCCCAAGCACACTCCCTCCCCCGCCCCCCCGCGCGAGCCGCTGCTCTTCAACAACCGCAAGCATCCGCGTCAGGCGACTTCGCGCGTCGCTTTTGCCGAGATGGCGATCCCTGACGACGACCCGCTGCTCGAGTTCATCCCCTATTGCCACAAGCAGCCGCGCTCGAACGCGATCCTGCCCGCGGTGCAGCGCGCTTTCATCTATCAGCTGGCCTCCACCGGGATCGTCAAGCAGGCGGCGATCCGCGTCGGCAAGAGCATCGAGGCGCTCTACAAACTGCGCGAGAAGCCGGGGGCGGAGGATTTTGCGCGGGCGTGGGATGCGGCGCTCGAATGGGGGCGATTGCGGCTGGAGGATTGCGCAATGGAGCGCGCGATCCATCAGGGCGCGCACAACCCGCGCGCCAATTCGATGATCTGCTGGGTGATCCAGCACCGTTCGCAGCACATGGTCGACGCGCGCAAGGTGCATCCCGGCCACTGGCTTTACGAACGCATCCGCCACGACATCACCGGCGCATGGGGCGACGAGGATGAGGATGGTTCACCCAGCGACCCGAGCTGAACGCGCTGGTTCGGCGCATAGCGCCGCAAGGCCGACCGGCCGCCCGCAGCGACGCGGCCTTCAGGCCGTGTGAGCGAGGATTTCGCAGCGCGCACGCGCTGCGGAACAAGGGTTTCTCAGGAACTGAGAAACGCGACCAGACTTCGCACCTTCTTGCTGCGCCATTGCGGTGCGGGTGCGAGCAGCCAGTAGGCGCGGGTGCCGGGTTCGGGGTCGCCGAGCGCGATCAGCTGGCCTTGTGCGATCCCCGCCTCGGCCAGTGCGAGCGGGACCACGGTGCGTCCCATCCCCGCAAACGCCGAGGCCAGCGCCTGTCCCGGCGATCCGGCGCGGATGCAGGGGTTCACGCCATCGGGCAGCGGCATTCCCGGCCATTCGATCCACGCATCGCGGTGGCTGGGCGCGGCGATCGTGACGCGCATCGCGGGGGCAAGCTGGACGCCTTGCAGATCGCTCGGCCCGTCGACCAGCCGGATCGCAAGGTCGAGGTTCGCCTCGGTGAAGTCGGCATGTTCGTCGGGGGCGAAGATATATTGCACGCCGGGCGTTTGGGCCTGGAACGCGGCGAGGCGCGGGGCCAGCCATGCGGCGTAGAATTCGCGCGGGGCGGCGATGGTGTAGCGGTCCGATGCCTGGCCCGCCTGCATCGCGGCGACGCTTTCCTCGAAGCGCAGGAACCCTTCGCGTAAGGGGTCGAGACCGGCCTCGCCCTCGGGCGTGAGTTCGAGGCCCTTGGAGGTGCGGCGGAACAGCACGACGCCGAGCACATCCTCGAGCGCGCGGATCTGCTGGCCGACCGCGGCGGGCGTGACGGCAAGTTCGTCCGCGGCGCGCGTGAAGGACAGGTGCCGCGCGGCGGCATCGAACACGCGCAGGGCGTTGAGGGGCAGATGGGTGCGCTTCACCCGCCTGCGATTAGGCGGCCTCGCCGCGCATCGCAAGCATCCGCGTGCCTGGGCTTGTGATCAGCGCGGGGTGCGGCCCACCGCGATCTCGGGCGCGGCGAGCGGGAAAAAGGGGATGCGGATCTCGGCGGGCGAACCGTCGCTGCGCACGAAGGTGTAGAACCCCTCCATCGACCCGCGCGGGGTGGTCAGCGGGCAGCCCGAGACATAGTCGTGGCTTTGCCCGGGCAGCAGCGTGGGCTGTTCGCCGACCACGCCCTCGCCGTCGACATGGTTCACCATCCCGCGCCCGTCGGTGATGCGCCAGTGCCGGGTGCGAAAGGTCAACGGCTCGTGCGAGGCGTTCTCGATCCGGATGTGATAGACCCAGAACCACTTGCCCGCCTCGGGGTGCGACTGTTCGGGCAGGTAATTGACAGCGACCCGGACGGTGACCCCGTGGGTGGTGGCGGCGTGCTGGAAAAACTCTTTCATGTCGCCTCCGAAGTTAGCGATTGATCGCTGTCTCACAAGAGGCTCAACGCGCTTAATCCCAGCTGTATCCCGCCGCGCGCCGGTTTGGGTGCGGCCGCGCGGGGGTCACGGTGTCGCGGCCGGCGCGGCGGGGAGCGGATCGGGCGGGTTGTGCCTGGCCAGAAACGCGTCGAGCGCCTCGTACCAGGCCTGCGCGCTTTCGGGCTTGGAGAAGCTGTGCCCCTCGCCCTCGATCACGAGCGTTTGCGGCGGAACCGGCGCGCCGCGCGCGGCGCGTTCGAAGATGGTGTATTGCGACAGAGGCACGCGCTGGTCCTTGGTGCCGTGCGCCAGCAGCACCGGGCGCGAGAGCTGGCCGGCCGCGCGATAGGGCGACACTTCGCCCAGTTCCTGCGTCTTGCCCTTGCCGCGCACGCGCGCCGACCACCACTTGTTGACCTTCGGAGACAGATAGCGCCGGTCATAGGTGAGCAGCTTGCCCCAGTCGGTCACCCCCGCCCAGCTGGCCGCACAGCGGTAGCGTTCGGGATTGCGCAGCACCGACCACAGCGCCGCATAGCCGCCGTAGGAGCCGCCCACCACGCACACGCGGGCCGGATCGGCGATGCCTTCCTTGACCGCCCAGTCCATCGCATCGTCGATGTCGTCCTGCATCTTGCGGCCGATCTCGCCGACGCCGGCTTCGAACAAGGCCTCGCCATAGCCGCCCGAGCCGCGGTAATTGGGTTGCAGCACCGCATAGCCGCGGTTGGCGAGCAACTGCACCTCGTCGTTGTATTCGAGCTTGTCGCGAATGCCGTAGGGGCCGCCGTGCGGCATCACGATCAGCGGCAGGTTGCGGGGCGCGCGCCCGCGCGGCAGCGTGAGGTAGCCCGTGATCGCCATCCCGTCGCGCGCGGTGTAGCGGATCGGTTTTGGCCGGGCGAGCGCCTGAAAATCGAGTTCGGGCCGGTATTGCGAGAGTTCCCGCATATATCTGGCCGCAGGATCGAACATGTAAAGCACGCCCGGATCGGCCTCGTCGCCGGCATAGACGAGCATCATCTTGTCCTGTTCGGCGCGGCTGGTGATCCAGATATCGCCGTTGCCAAGCGCCTTGCGCAGCGCCTTGTATTGCGCGGCGGCAGCCTCGTCGAACCAGTGCACCTCGTCGCGCTCGGCGGTGTAGTACGCGGCATAGGGCTTGCCATCGCGGAAGCTGACGCTTTCGATGTCCCAATCGGGATGTTCGAACACCGTGTCGAGCATCTGCCGCTTGGCAAAGTCGAAGCGGCGCAGCGCGACGCGGCCCTTTTCGCCGTCGGACAGGACATAGCCGATATCGCTGTCGCCGGGGATGTGGATGGCCTCCCAGCCCGGCTCGCCATCGGCGGCCTTGGGCATGGGCTTGAGCTCCTTCGATCCGGCGGCCCGGTAATAGACCTTCTCCTTGTCGCCGACGTAGGCGATGCCCAGCCGCACGACGCCGCTATCGTCCGCCATCCAGTCGTAGGGAACCTCGCGCGGGCGCTCGATGGTGGTGATCTTCCCGTCGGGCGCAAGTTCGTGGCGCATCACCGCCGGATATTCGGTGATCGACGGCTGGATCGAGACGAGAACATGCGAGCCGTCCTTGGCAACGTGGATCACATCGTCGCCGTCCACCACCGCGCTTTTGGGAAACAGCCGGGTCATCGCCCCGGTGGCGACATCGAGCAGCACCAGACGCGTAAAGCGCACATCCTCGCCGAAAAATTTCGCCGAGGTCGCGGCCGACAACAGGAGCTTGTCCTTGCTGACCCAGCGATACCACTGGAAATCGTCATTCGGGCTCGCGGCAAAGGCACGCGCAACCTTGCCGGTTGCGGTATCGAGGACGATCAGATGGGTCGCGCCGCCCCCGTCCCGCATATAGGAGAACTTCTTTGCGTCGGGCGAAAGCCGGGTATCCCAGAAGGCGAGACGCTTGGCAAAATTGCCCGCCGCGATCGGTGCCGGCGGCGCTTCGGCGGCAGGCGCTGTGTTCTGAGCAACGACGCTGCCCGATGCCAGCGGCAGAGCGGCAACCATCGCCGCCCCGGCCAGATGCCGGAAAATTCGTCTCATAACCCCGCGCGCCCCCGTATGGTTCTGATTCGGCGAGATTATGGTCCGCCAGCGCGAAAGCAAACGCCGCCGCGCATCAGGCAGGGGAAAGGTCAGCCCTTGGCGAGCAGTTCCTCGATCTGGGGCAGGCGCTCCTTGCCGAAGAACATCTCGCCCTGCCCGCGCGGGCCCACGAACATCGTCGGGATGCCGAAGGCGCCGCGCGCGACGACCGCGTCGGTGTTTGCAGCCAACCCCTGCTTGACCGCGTCGGTCTGCGCGCGGGCGAGCAGATCGCCCGCGTCGAACCGCGCCTTTTCCAGCGCAGCGCCGATGGCTTCGGGCGAGGAAATGTCGAGCCCGTCCTCCCAGATCGGACGCAGCAGCGCCTCGACGAACTGCACCCCGCGACCGTCCTGATCGGCGGCGTAAAGCATGCGTTGCAAGGTGATCGAATTGAACGGGAATTGCGGGTGCATCGCGAAATTGCCCAAGCCGTGGCGCGTGATGAAACGCTGCATTTCGAGCATCGCATATTCGTTCTTGCCCTTGACCTCGGCATCGCGCAGCATCGGCGGGGCGTTGCCGGTCAGCTTGTGCATCCCGCCCAGAAATACGGGCACCACGTCAAGCTCGGCCTCGTAACGGTTGACGAGTTCGCGCAGCGGCCACCAGATGAGATAGGCGTTGGGGCTGACAAAATCGAAGACGAGTTCAACGCGTTTGGCCATCGGGCTGCTTCCTTACATGCCCGCCGCAGCGAGCGCCTGGTCCATGTCTTCGGTGAGATCGGCGATATCCTCAAGCCCGACATTGATCCGCAACAGGCCTTCGGACACGCCCATCGCGGCGCGCGCCTCTTCGGTCATGTTGGCATGCGTGGTCGAGGCAGGGTGGCACATCAGGCTGCGCGCATCGCCGATATTGTTCGAGATATCGATCAGCTTCAGCGCATCGAGCACCGCAAAGGCGCGCGCGCGGGTGCCGACATCGAAGGCGAAGATCGGCCCGGTCGCATCCATCTGCGCCCGCGCAAGATCGTGGCGCGCGTGGCTGGGCAGGCCGGGGTGGCGCAGGTGCCCGCCCGCAGCGAGCACGCGCGGTTCGAGAAATTCGCCCAGCTCGACCGCGCTGCGGCTTTGCGCAAAGGCGCGCATCGGCAGCGTCTCCAGCCCCTTCAGCACCACCCAGGCGTTGAAGGCCGACAGCGTCGGGCCGGTGTTGCGCTGGAACGGCATCAGCACCTCGTCGATCCATTGCTTGGACGCGCAGATCGCGCCCGCCAGCACGCGGCCCTGCCCGTCCATCAGCTTGGTGGCGGAATAGGCCACCACATCCGCGCCGAACTCCATCGGACGCTGCAACACGGGCGAGGCAAAGGCGTTGTCGACCACGGTGGTGATCCCGTGCGCGCGGGCAAGGCTGCAGACATGCGCCAGATCGACGATGTCGAGCGTGGGGTTCGCCGGGCTTTCGAAGAAGAACACCTTGGTGTTGGGCCGGATCGCGGCTTCCCATGCGGCGTTGTCCGCGCTGTCGATGATCGACACGTCGATCCCGAACTTGGGCAGCAGATTGTCGCACAGCCAGCGGCAGCTGCCGAAAGCGGCGCGCGCGGCGACCACGTGATCGCCTGCGGAAAGCTGGCAGAGCAGAGCCGCGGTCATCGCCGCCATCCCCGATGCCTGCGTGCGGCAGGCCTCCGCCCCTTCCATCAATGCGATGCGTTCTTCGAGCATCGCGACGGTGGGGTTCTGGAGCCGCGAATAGGTCATCCCTTGCGCGCTACCGGCAAACCTGTCGGCGACGGTCTGCGCATCGTCGTAAGTATAGCCCGAGGTGAGGAACAGCGCCTCGCTCGTCTCGCCGTGTTCGGAACGCCAGGTGCCGCCGCGCAGTGCCTTGGTTGCGGGGCGCCAGTTGGCGGTAGCGGCGCGGTCCATGCCGGTGGTCTTTTTCATGGGCCTCCGCTTAGGACGGCAAAAGCCCGCCCGCAAGCAGCCCGTCACGCGCCGCAGCGGCGTGACCGATCGCGGCGAGCATCAGCGTGCCTTCGATCAGCGTCAGCAGATAGCGCGCGCCGCCTTTCGGATCGGGATCGCCTTCGGGCATCTGGCCTTCGAGCCATGCGAGCAGTTCGCCCATCATGGCATGCGCGGCCGGCTGAAAGCCTTGCGCCCCGCGCGCTGCGCCCGCGACGATTTCCCACCACAATTGCATGAAGGGCGCCATTTCGGGCGCGCGGGCGTGTTTGAGGATGCGTGCCAGCGCCTGTCCCCGCGTCGCCGCGCGCTCCCCCGCCAGCGCCGCATCGAGCGTTTCGGCATAGGTGCGCGCAAGATAGGCGAGCAGGTCGGCGAGCAGCGTCTCCTTGCTGCCGAAATGGTAGAGCAGCATCCGGTCGCTGGTGCCCGCAGCCTTCGCCAGCGGGCGCAGGCTTGCCTGCCCCAGCCCGTGGGCGAGCACATGCGCGGCGAGCGGCGGCAACAGGATTTCGCGCGTCATCGGCGGCTTCGACGGGAATTGTGGGCGTGGTGGGCGCATGGGCTGTTGTAGCGTGCGCTACATCCCGCTACAAGCCGGTGTAGCAGTCGCTACATTGCTCGGAGAAATTGCCATGCCCGATGCCGCCTATCCCCACCTCCCGCTGGTTCTAGTTGGCCTTGTGTTCGCCGTTGCCGCGATAATTTCGGTCTGGCTCCGCCCCAAGGCGCGCGGCAGCGTGGTGCTTGCCGCGGCGCTTTCGGCGGGCTTCGCCGCTTTCACCGCGATCACCATCGCGCGCGAGGGGGTGATGCCCGTGGTCGCCAACCACACCGCCAATCTGTGGGGCGTTCAGGTGTGGTGGGATCTGCTGTTTTCGCTCGGCGTCGCGTTCTTCCTGATCGCGCCGCGCGCGCGGGCGCAGGGGATGAACCTGCCTGCCTGGATGCTGTTCGTGCTTGCCACTGCCAGCATCGGTTTGCTGATGATGTGCGCAAGGTTGTTCTGGCTCGAAAATCGCGCTGCCGCGCGCGCGGCCTAATCGTCCCTTGCCCTTGGCCATGGGGCTGCCTAAGCGCGCGGCCCTATGGCCCACATCGAAGCGCCCGCTGCTCCCGCCGCCGTCCCTGCCCTGCGCCCGCGCGATCCGCTGGGCTGGTGCCTGCTGCTGACAGGGCTGTTCGCGCTGCTCACCGGCTGGCGGCTGGCGATCCCCTCGCAGCCCTATTTCGACGAGATTCATTATCTCCCCGCCGCGCGCGAACTGCTCGAGCTGCTGCGCACGGGGCAAGGCACCTATCTCAACCGCGAACATCCGCTGCTGGCGAAAGAACTGATTGCAGTTGGCATGGCGCTGTTTGGCGACAATCCACTGGGCTGGCGCATCATGCCTTGGCTGGCGGGCGTCATCGCCTACGGCGCAATGCTGCGCGCGATGTGGCATGCGAGCCATGACCGCTATGCGACGCTCGCCTTCGCGGTGCTGCTGGCGACGGGGTTTCATCTGTTCATCCATGCGCGGATCGCGATGCTCGACATCGTCATGGCAAGCGCGCTGGCGGTGGCGGCATGGCAGTTTGCCGTCGCCATCGCGCGGCCCGAACAGGGGCGGCTGCGCCTTGCGCTGACGGGGATCGCGATCGGCTGCGCGCTGGCGGCGAAGTGGAACGCGATTCCGCTGGCGGTGATGCCGGGGCTTATCTTCCTTGCCGCGCGCGCTTTTGCGGGGCGCCGCCGGTTGCTGCTGAGCCGCCGCGGCGCGCCGGTGCCGGGTGTCACGCTGATCGAAGCCTTCGTGTGGCTCGGGCTGCTGCCGCTTGCGGTCTATGCCGCGACCTTTATCCCCGGATACTGGCTGTCCGAGCCCCTCCACCCCTCGCCGCTGGCAGAGCGCGGGCTGATCGGGCTGCACCAGCATATCTACGAGCTGCAAAGCCAATTGAAGGTGCCGCACCGCTACATGAGCCAGTGGCCGCAATGGGTGCTCGACACGCGCGGGATCTGGTATCTTTATCAGGAGGTCGACGGCGCGCAGCGCGGGGTGCTGCTGATCGGCAATCCGCTGTCGATGTGGCTGGGGCTGCCCGCGCTGGTGTGGTGCCTTGTCGCAGGACTGTTCCAGCGCAGCGGGGTGCGGCTGGCAGCAGCGCTGGGCTATGCGGTCAGCCTCGGCCTGTGGGTGATCGCGCCCAAGCCCGTGCAGTTCTATTACCACTATCTCGTGCCGAGCTTCTTCCTGCTCGCAGCCCTCGCGCTGACGTGCAGCGATCTGCGCCGTCTGCCCAAGGGCGATTGGCTGGCGGGCGGCGTGCTTGCCGGCGCGGTGGCCGTGTTCGCAGTGTTCTTCCCGATCATCGCCGCGCTCCCCCTGTTGGGGCCCGACGCCTATCTCGAATGGATGTGGCTGAGCAGCTGGAAATAGGGCCCCGCCCTAGAACCGGCCCCACACGAACCGGCTCGACAACGCGTAGTTCCAGACCGATCCGACCACGATCCCCGCCAGCGCGGCCAGCGCCCAGAACACGCCCTGCCCTTCGAGGAAGGTAGCAATCGCGACATTGGCAAAGCCGCCAATCGCGCAGGTCGCGACAAAGCCGATCCAGCCGCGCAGCAATGCGCCCGCGCCGGTCAGCCGCTTGTCGCGATAGGTCAGCCAGTTGTTGAGCCAGAAATTGAAGCTCATCGCCACCAGCACCGCTGCCGTCTGCGCCCAGGTGAAGGCGTGGTCGAAGGCGAACAGCAGGCTGGTCAGCACCGCAAAATGCACCAGCACGCCCAGCGCCCCGACCGTGCCGAACAATGCGAAGCGGGTGGGGATCACCTTGCCCAGCGTCTTGTCGTAAAGCCCGGCAAGAAAATCGAACAGAATGGCGCGGTCCAGCTTGCTTTCTCCTTCGCGGCGGGCCGCGAAATTGAGCGGGAATTCCTTGACCCGCATGGTGGTGTCCGAGGTGGCGAGCAGGTCGAGCAGGATCTTGAACCCGATCCCGGTGAGCCGCGGCACCAGCGCGCGCGCCGCATCGGACGGCAGCATGAAATAACCGCTCATCGGATCGGTCAGGTCAACCCCGGTGATCCGCCGCGCGATCGCGTTGGCATAGGTCGAGAGCCTTTCGCGCTCGGGCGCGGCCCATTCGGCGGTCGATGCGCCTTCGGCAAAGCGGCTGGCGACACAGATGTCGGCCTCGCCCGCCTTCAGCGCGGCGAGCATGCCGGGAAGCAGCGCAGGGTCGTGCTGGTGGTCTGCATCCATCACCGCGACAAACGGCGCGGCGGTGGCGCAGAAGCCTTCGATCGCGGCACTCGCGAGGCCGCGCCGCCCGATCCGCTGGATCACCCGCACCCGCGCATCGGTCAACGCCAACGCGCGCGCCTCGTCGGCGGTGCCATCCTTGCTGTCGTCGTCGACGATGATGACTTCCCAGCGCGCGGCGGTGCCGATCGCGCGGTCGATCCGGTCGACCAGCGGAACGAGATTGCCGCGCTCGTTGAGCGTGGGCAGGATAATCGCAAGATCGAGGCTCATGGGAAGGCTTACAACCGCTCGCGCACCGCTGCGCCGATTGCGGCGGTGCCGTGGCTGCCGCCCAGGTCGCCGCCGAGGATGCCATCGGCCAAGGTGCGTGCCACCGCCGCCTCGATCCGCACGGCATCGTCTTCGCGGCCGAAGGAATGGCGCAGCATCATCGCCGCCGACAGGATCGTCGCCATCGGGTTGGCCTTGCCCTGCCCCGCGATATCGGGCGCGCTGCCGTGGATCGGTTCATACAGGCCGTAGGTGCCGTGCGCGGTCTGCCGTTCGCCCAGCGAGGCGCTTGGCAGCAGCCCGATCGATCCGACCGCAGCGCTGGCAAGGTCGCTGAGGATATCGCCGAACAGGTTGCCCGTCAGCACCACGCCGAAACGGTCGGGATGGCTAACCACCTGCATCGCGGCATTATCGACATACATGTGATCGAGCGTCACGCCCGGATATTCCGCGGCAACTTCGATCACCACATCGCGCCACAACTGGCTGGTCTCAAGCACGTTGGCCTTGTCGACGCTGGTAAGCGGCTGCCCGCTCACCGCCGCGGCGCGGAAGGCGACATGCGCGATCCGGCGCACTTCGTGTTCGGCATAGGACATCGCATCCCAGCCCTCACGCTCGCCATCGTCGGTCACGCGCTGGCCCTTGGCGCCGAAATAGACATCCCCGGTCAATTCACGCACGATCAGCAGGTCGAGCCCGCCCGCAATATCGGTGCGCAGCGGCGAGAGATGTTCGAGGCCCGCAAACACGCGCGCAGGCCGCAGGTTGGCGAACAGGCCCAGATGCTTGCGCAGGCCAAGGATCGCCTGCTCGGGGCGCAGGTGCCGTTCCAGCGCGTCGCAGGCCGGATCGCCCACCGCGCCGAACAGGATCGCGTCGGCCACGCGCGCGACCTCCAGCGTTTCGTCCGGCAGCGGCACCCCGTGGCGGTGATAGGCCGCGCCGCCCACATCGCCCGAAAACAGGGTGAGGCCCGGCAGCGCGAGGCTTTCGAGCACCGCGACCGCCTCGGCGGTAACCTCGGGGCCGATCCCGTCTCCGGGCAGAACTGCAATCTTCACGCGCGCATCCCTTCAAGCCATCCGCGCCAACCGTTCGGTCAACCGCAGCCTCGCGCCCATAACATCGCGCCGGTCGCCTGCAAGCAGGTAGTGCGCAAGGCGGCGCTCGAGTATCCCCAGCATTGCCATCTGCTGCGCCCAGTCGGCTCCTGCTGCGGGCGCTTCTCCGCCATAGCCGAGTTCGGACAGAAGCAGCGTTTCATACCCGATCAGCCCCGTCACCCAGCCGCGCGCCGAAGGAGCGAGCGCGATCGCTTCGAGCAGGCCTTCGAGCGCGGAATGCAGCGCAGGGTATGGCTGGCGCTCGGGAAGCGTCGCTGCGGTGAGCGCGCAGGCCCACTGGATCGCGGCGGCCGGCAGCGGCTCGGTGATCAGCGCGGCACGCGACTGTTCGAGTTCGATCCGCGCGAAAGGCAGCTGGCTTCCCGGGCGATAGGACAATTCGGCGGTGACGCGGTTGCCCGGCACCATCACCGCGCGCATCATCCGCCCGCGCCCGCCGGCAACATAGGCGGCAATCAGCCCGGCCTCGGCAGTGAGCACGCGCGCCATCGCGCCGGTTTCGCCCTGCGGACGCGCGCCGAGGAAAATGGCAGCCGCGGCGCTGGTCACACGCTACGCGCCGCGCCGGGGCTTACTGGCCCGATTTCGCTTCCAGCGCGGCGAGGCGCGCTTCGAGCGCATCGGCCTGTTCGCGCGCCTTTTGCGCCATCGCCTTGACCGTGTCGAATTCCTCGCGTGTGACGAAGTCGATCCCGCCCAAGGCTTCGCGCATCCGTTCGCGCGCGCCGTCGCGGGCTTCGCGGGTCATGCCGGCCATCGTGCCGGCAGCGCTGTTGGCGAGTTTGACGAGGTCGGCGATGATCGGGTTCTGGCTTTGCATGGCGCCTTTTTGGAGATGCTTGCCCCGAAGTGCAAGCATCGTCGGTTTATGAGCGGCGCTCAAAGCCGCACTTCGGTCGCCGCCCCATTGCCCGAATTCACGCCGCCATCGGGGTTTTCGGCAATGAACTGGTAATTGAGCACGCTCGCAAAGCACAGCCATGCCAGATAGGGCAGCAACAGCAGCCCCGCGGTGCGCCGCACCCGGAAAATCAGCGCCAGCGCGACGATGAGGCTGACCACCCCGAAACCCAGTACCATCAGTGCGGTGGTCATGTCCTGCAGGCCGAAGAACACCATCGACCAGCCTTGCGTGACGATGAAATGCACCGCGAACACGCCGAGCGCGATCCCGCGCCCCTGCGCGCCCCACGCGCTGGCGACCAATGCCAGCGCCAGCCCGATCATCACAAACAGGATGCTCCAGACGATCCCGAACACCACCGGCGGCGGATAGATCGCGGGCTTTTCAAGCCCTGCGAACCACGGGGTATCCGGCCCGCCAAGCTGGCCTGCAGCAAATCCGATCAGCAGGATCAGCGGCACCATGAACAGCGCCCAGCGCAGGAAACTCGCACGCAATTGCGCAGGGGAGGCAAGCAGATTCATCGGCGCTCCACGGTTGCGGCCGGTGTGCGGCCTGATCCATCGGCGAATGACTATCAGAGGCCTGCGATGCTTGCCACCTTTGCCGCGCGAAACCGCGCGCACTGCCCCGCGCAGACACGCTTCTCGCGCAGATCGTGGCACAAATGTGGTAAAAATTGGGCAGATTGTGTCAAAAACCTTTGGGGTCTGCCACACTTGCTGCTAGAGGCTGCCACATTCCTGCCGTGATTCGAAAGTGCGTTGCCGGCGGGGATTGATCTAACGCGCTTTGCTCATTCCGGCCCGTGCCGGGCCCGAAAAGGATTTTACCATGAAGAAGATCGCACTCGTTGCCGTCGCTGGCCTCGCTCTCGCCACCGCCGCTTGCTCGAAGCCGGCTGAAGAAGCTGCAACCGAAGCCGACGCGATGGCTGTTGCTGAAGAGCCGATGGTTGTCGAAACCCCCGCCGTCGACGCGACCGCCGACGCGATGGCTGTCGAAACCCCGGTTGTCGTCGAGACCCCGGCTGCCATGTAATCCGCTGGGCCTCGCGCCCGCAGGATTACCGGCGCTGGCCTCGTGCCAGTGACCAGGTTCAAGAAAGGCCGGTAGCAACCACGGTTGCTGCCGGTCTTTTCTTTTGCGCTATCCGCGATTGGCGCTGATCAGAAACTCGACATTGCCCTGCGGCCCGGTGATCGGGCTGGTGGCGATGCCCTGCACCGTCCAGCCGAGCCCTTCGATCCAGCCGCGCACTTCGTCGCAGACCCGCGCATGCAACGCAGGGTCGCGCACCACTCCGCCCTTGCCGACCTCCTCGCGCCCGACCTCGAACTGCGGTTTGATCAGCGCGACCAGACGGCATTGCGGCGCTGCCAGTTGCAGCGGCACCTCGAGCACCTTGGCCAGGGAGATGAAGCTCGCATCGCACACCACCCAGTTGCACGGGCGGTCGATGTGCCGAGGCGTGAGCAGGCGGGCCGACAATTGTTCAAGCACGGTGACGCGGTCGTCTTCGCGCAGCTTCCACGCCAGCTGGTTGGTCCCGCTGTCGACGCAGAACACATGCGCCGCGCCGTGGGTCAGCAGCACATCGGTAAAGCCCCCGGTGGACGAGCCGATATCCATCGCGACTGCGCCCGCCGGATCGAGCCCGAAGTGTTCGATCGCATGCGCCAGCTTGATCCCGCCGCGGCTGACCCAGGGATGATCGCGCCCGCGCACGTCGAGCGCGGCGTCCTCGGCCACCTGCTGGCCCGGCTTGTCGATCTTGGTCTCGCCCGCGAACACCAGTCCCGCCATTACCAGCGCCTGCGCGCGCGCGCGGCTTTCGGCAAGCCCGCGCTCGACCAGCAGCTGGTCGATCCGGCGCTTTTGCGGCTTGGCGGGACGGGGCGTGGGATCGGGCATCGGCTTGTTTTTCCGGGGTGGACAGCGCCCCGCCCTAGCGCGCAAAGTGGGGCGATGAAAGCTGTCCTGACCCTTATCGCCCTCGCCGCGGTGCCCGCGCTGGCCGCCTGTGTCCCGGCCACGCCCCCGCCGCCCACCGGCACCGCCGCGCCTGCACCGCGTGCCCAGACCCAGCCGCGCCCGGCCCCTGCGCCCGCCGCACCGCTTCCGGCAGCGGTGGATGGCCGCTGGATGGATGCGCCGCTGACACCCGGCGGCTGGCGTTACAGCCTCGGCGCGACCGGGCCGGTGGCGGTGTTCGCCGGATCGGGCGGGCGGGGCGAATTCCTGATGACTTGCGAACGTCCCGCCGGACGCGTCAGCCTGTGGCGCGCGGGGCGCAGCGGCGTGGCCCGCGCGATGACGATCCGCACGGAGACCGCCACGCGCAGTCTTGGCGCCGTGCAGGCCGAGGACACCAACCCCTATCTCGCCGCCGCGCTGCCATCGGGCGATCCGCTGCTCGATGCGATGGCGCTGTCCAAGGGGCGGTTCGCGGTCGAGGTCGAAGGCCAGCCGCCGCTGTTTTTGCCCAGCCACGCCGAGGTCAGCCGCGTGATCGAGGATTGCCGGTAGGCTTTCGTCCCCGGCGGGTCTTTGTTGCCCTACCGCCTCGCCATTTGCGGGCTGTTTCCTTCGCTTCGCTACGGAGCACCTGCGGCTCGCGCGCGCGCTCGCGACCGCCGCGCGACCGGACCACCGCCCCTTCCGATTCTCCAGAGCTTATCCACAGGCTTGCCCCCAGCCTGTCCACACCCACCGCGCATACGCAAAACGCCCGGAGGCGGCTCCGGGCGTTACCTGCCGCATGTGTCTGCGGCGAGCGAGGAGTATGACGCGGGAAAAGTTTTATTCAAGTCTTGTCGATGCGGCTTGGATGACTCACATTAACCCCTGAGACCAGCGACGCGCGCGGTTCTCGGCCCCCGGTGATACGATGGGGTCTGCTCACAAGCTCGAAAGGAGGTGATCCGATGTCTCATGGTTCAGTAGCGAGGTCGGTGAAGATCCCTACGGAGCATACTCGGTAATCGTCTTGCCAAGTAAGGCTTCGTGAGCGGCGCTTCCGGCCGCTGACCATGTTAAGGGCGTTTCCACCGACGGGCTGGAGACGCCCTTTTCATTTTTGAGGTTGCGAACCTGCCTCCGCAGGTTCGTCCTCGGCGAGCTTCAGGTCCTGCGGACCTGATCGCCTGCGGCTCGGCCGCGTGCCCTCGCGGGCCTTATGGCCCGAGCCGGCGCGATCCTCTTGGGCTGCAGAGTGATCTTGCCCTCCGGGGCGCGCAGGATTAGGCGCGGGGGATGCAACTCACCCGCCTGCCCCACCCCGCCCCCACGCCAGCTGATACCCGCGAACAGCTCGTCGCCGATCCCGGCTTCGGCACGGTGTTCACCGATCACATGGTCGTGATCGATTACGACGAGGCCTTGGGAGGCTGGCAGACCCCGGTGCTGGGGCCGCGCCAGCCCATTCCGCTCGATCCGGCGGCAAGCGTGCTGCACTATGCGCAGGAAATCTTCGAAGGGTTGAAAGCCTATCGCCACCCCGATGGCGCGCTGGGCCTGTTCCGGCCCGAAGCCAACGCCGCGCGCTTCAATGCCTCGGCCGAGCGCCTCGCCATGCCCGCATTGCCGCACGAGTTGTTCCTCGGCGCGATCACCGCGCTGCTGGAGGTTGATGGTAACTGGTATCCTTCGGTCGAAGGCGGCTCGCTTTATCTGCGCCCCTTCATGATCGCGACCGAGGCCTTTCTCGGCGTGCGCCCGGCGAAAAAATACAAGTTCATCGTCATCGCCTCGCCCGCCGGCAATTATTTCAAGTCGGGCGCCAAGGCGGTGAGCATCTGGATTTCGGACTACACCCGCGCCGCCCCCGGCGGGACGGGTGCGGCCAAGTGCGGCGGCAATTACGCCGCGAGCCTCGTTCCCACCGGACAGGCCTTTGCCAAGGGCCACGACCAGGTGCTCTTCCTCGATGCTGCCGAACACAAGTGGGTCGAGGAACTAGGCGGCATGAACCTGTTCTTCGTGTTTGCCGATGGCACCGTCGTCACCCCGCCGCTGACCGGCACGATCCTGCCCGGCATCACCCGCAATTCGCTGATCACGCTGCTGGAGGAACAGGGGCTGACCGTGTCCGAAGCCCCCTATTCGATCGACCAATGGCGCGATGATGCGGCATCCGGCCGGCTGACCGAGGTGATGGCCTGCGGCACCGCGGCGGTCGTCACCGCGGTCGGCAAGGTTGCAGGACCCGACGGCGAATTCACCATCGGCGCGGGCGGCATCGGCCAGACCACCGCGCGCTTGCGCGAAACGCTGGTGGGCATCCAGACCGGGCGGATCGCCGACACCCACGGCTGGGTCACGCGGGTTTGAGCGCAATGCCGATCCGGGTTGCCGCGCTCTATCACTTCACGCGGTTCGATGATCCTGCGGCGCTGCGCGCGCCGCTGCTTGGGCTGTGCGAGGCGCAAGGCATCAAGGGCACGCTGCTGCTCGCGCGCGAAGGGATCAACGGCACGATCGCCGGAACGCCGCACGCGATCGATGCGGTGCTGGCGCATATCCGCGCGCTGCCGGGCTGCGAGAGCCTTGAGGTCAAATTCTCCGGCGCGCCCGACATGCCCTTCCACCGCATGAAGGTGCGCGTGAAGCGCGAGATCGTGACGATGGGCGAACCCGACATCGACCCGACCCTGTCGGTCGGCCACTATGTCGATGCCGCGGACTGGAACGCGCTGATTGCGGACCCCGAAACGGTAGTGATCGACACCCGCAACGATTACGAGGTCGCGGTCGGCACCTTCAGGGGCGCGGTCGATCCGAAGACGCCGACTTTCCGCGATTTTCCCGGCTGGTTCCGCGACAACCGCGCGCAGCTCTTGGCGGGAAAGAAAAAGGTCGCGATGTTCTGCACCGGCGGCATCCGCTGCGAGAAGTCGACCAGCTTCCTGCGCGCCGAGGGAATCGAGGACGTGTTCCACCTGAAGGGCGGGATTCTCAAATACCTCGAGGACGTGCCCGAGGAAGACAGCCTGTGGCAGGGCGAATGCTTCGTCTTCGATGAACGCGTGACCGTGCGCCACGGGCTTGAACAGGGCACCTTCCAGCTGTGCCGCGCCTGCCGCCGCCCGCTCGATGAAGCGGCGCTGGCGCATCCCGATTACGAGGACGGGGTCAGCTGCCCCGCCTGCATTACTGAACGCACGCCCGAACAGCGCGCAGGCTATGCCGAACGCCAGCGGCAGGAGGCGCTCGCCAAGGCACGCGGGCAGGCGCATGTCGGCGCGGTGCGCCCGCCGAAGGAATGACGCTCCCCGTCCTCTATTCCTTCCGCCGCTGCCCCTATGCGATGCGCGCGCGCATGGCGCTGTGGGCGGCGCGAGAGCGGGTGGAACTGCGCGAGGTGAAGCTGGCCGCCAAGCCCACGGCACTGCTCGCTGCCAGCCCCAAGGGGACGGTGCCGGTGCTGGTGCTGCCGGATGGACGCGTGATCGACCAGAGCCTCGACATCATGCGCTGGGCGCTGGCGCAACACGATCCCGAAGGCTGGCTCCAAGGCGATGATCCGGCACTGATCGCGGCCAATGACGGCCCGTTCAAACATCATCTCGACCGCGCGAAATATCCGGGCCGTTACGACGAGAACGGCGTGACCGACCACCGCGCCGCCGCGCTCGCGCACCTTGCGCCGCTGGAGACGCGGCTGGCGGATAGGCAATTCCTCACCCGCGACACCTGCGCGCTGACCGATATCGCGCTGTTCCCGTTCATCCGCCAGTTTGCCGCGATCGATCCGGCGTGGTTCGCCGCCCAGCCGCTACCGCGCCTTCAGGTCTGGCTGGAACGCCTGTTGGCATCCAACCTGTTCGCGCATGTCATGCCCAAATTCGCGCCTTGGAAAGAAGGCGATCCGACGGTGGCGTTCGGGCCCTAGCGCAGCGCGTCACGACAGGCCGCCAAACCGTCCCTGAAAGCATCGACCAGCCAGCTTGCCGCCGGGCCCAGCCGCATGTCGCGCCGCCACAGCGCGGACAATCGGTAATGCGCGCCCGGCTTTTCGGGCAGATCGAGCTCGACCAAAGCGCCGCTTGCAAGGTCGCCCGCCACCATCGCGCGGGGCATGTTGCCCCAGCCCAGCCCCTCTTTCAGCAGCGAGTGCTTCGCCCCTAGATCGCCCAGCCGCCATGTCAGCGGCGAAAGCACCGAAAATTCGCGCCCTTCGGTCAGCGGGGAACGGTCGGTCAGCACCAGTTGCAGGTGGCCTCGGCTTTCCCCCGGCAGCACGCCGGCGCGCGCCAAAGGGTGTGAGGGCGCGGCGACCGGTATAAGGTCGATCTCGCCCACCGCCTGGCGTTCAAGCGCGGGGTCATCGCCGATCACCGGCCCGCCGATCGCAAGGTCGGCATCGCCGCCGATCACGCAGGCCGCGACCGCTCCCAGTCCCTCGATCCGCAGGGTAAGCGCGCAGGTCGGGAAGAACCGCCGGAACTCGCCCAGCACATGCGCGGTGACATCGCCCGGCACCATCACGTCGATCACCAGCGTCAGCGATGGCTCCTGCCCGGCATGGAGCGACCGCGCCTTGGCCAGCAGCGCATCGGCCCCGTCCGCGACGCGCCGCGCTTCGGCCAGCAACCCTTCGCCCGCCGCGGTGAGCACCGGGCGGCGCGAGCCTTCGCGGTCGAACAGGGTGAGCGCGAGCGCGGCTTCGAGCTGCGCGATGGCATAGGACACCGCCGACACCGCACGCCCGCTTGCCTTGGCCGCGCCGCCGAAACTGCCGTGGTCGGCAACCGCGATGAACATGCGCAGCTGGTCGAGCGTGGGTTCGCCGAGTTTCATGGCGCGCATGTTCGGATTATTCGAACATCTTGGCAAGTTTTATCGCACTTATCCGGATGAACCCATTGCCCTATCTCGTGTTCAACAGATGAGGAGCTATCCCATGATCGAACTGCGACCCTTCAATACGCTCGGCGCTGCCAACCACGGTTGGCTCGACGCGCATCACCACTTCTCCTTCGCGAATTATCACGATCCGGCACGGGTCCACTGGGGCGCGCTGCGCGTCTGGAACGATGACCGGATCGGTGCGGGTTCGGGCTTTCCCGCGCACCCGCATGCCGACATGGAGATCATCACCTATGTCCGCAGCGGCGCGATCACGCACCGCGACAGCATGGGCAACGAGGGCCGCACCGAAGCGGGCGATGTGCAGGTGATGAGCGCAGGCACCGGCGTGCGCCATTCCGAGTTCAACCTCGAAGATAGCGAAACCACGCTGTTCCAGATCTGGATTATCCCCGACGAACGCGGGGGCGAGCCGAGCTGGGGTGCGCGCCAGTTCCCGAAGGACGACCGCAACGGTGCCTTCGTGCCCTTGGCAAGCGGCGTGGCGAACGACAACGACGCGCTGAAAATCCGTGCCGATGCCCGCGTGCTGGGCGCAACGATCCGCGCCGGGGAAAGCGTCACCTACACGCCGCGCAGCGCCGACCGTCACCTCTATCTGGTGCCCGCCACGGGCCGCATCCGGATCGAGGAGGTCGAAGCCAATGCCCGCGACGGGGTTGCCATCACGCAGTTGGCGCAGGTGACGATCACCGCGCTCGAAGACAGCGAAGTCGTGCTGGTCGACGCAGCGTAAGTCCCTTCCCCCCGGAGCCGGCCGGCCCTTCCCCCTCTCCCTGTTGGCCGGCTCCACCCCTTTTCAAACACAGGAACACCCATCCGATGAGCAACATTCTCTACATCACCGCCTCGATCCGTTCGGAAACGCAAAGCGTCTCGCGCCAGATCGGCCAAGGCATCGTCGATGCGCTTGTGTCGCAGACCGGCGCCAGCGTCATCACGCGCGATCTGGCGGACAATGACATTCCCTATCTCACCGCAGAACGCTTTGCTGCCAACCTCGCGCCTGCCGATCAGCGCACGCCCGAGCAGGCGGAGCTTGCGCAGATCGCCGACACGCTGATCGCCGAGCTGCAGGCCGCCGACACGATCGTGATCGCCAGCCCGGTCTACAACTTCGCAGCCCCTGCCACGCTGAAGTCGTGGGCCGATCTGGTCGCGCGCGCGGGCACCACCTTCGCTTACACCGCCAATGGCCCCGAAGGGCGGCTGACGGGCAAGAAGGCCTATCTCGCCATCGCCAGCGGCGGGACGGAGGTGGGTAGCGATATCGATTTCATGACCCGCTGGCTGACCTTCTTCCTCGGCTTCCTCGGGATCAGCGATGTCGACATCATCGCAGCCGACGGGATCATGGGCGAAGGCGGCGAGGAAAAGATCGGCTCGGCAATCGCCGCGGCAAAGGGCGTCGCTGTCTGACCCCTTCCTGATCTTCGTCAGACCCCGCTTGGCACCATCCAACCCCCTTGCAGGCCCGTTCCGACGCGGGTTTGCGAGGGGGTTTCACATGGAAGCGAAGCTGTGCCGCAGGCACATACATTCACAGTTTCGGCCGCATCAGCTGCCACTTGAAGATCGTGCGGCTGGGCCGGATCACGATGATCGCGACCCCCACCAGCGCCATCGAGCCGCCGACAATCAGCGGCCAGCCGATCGTGTTGCCGGTCAGCCAAGTGCCGAACGCGATTGTCAGCAGCGGGGTCAGCAAGGTCAGCGGCACGATCATATTAGCGTCATACCGCTGGAAAAGCCGGAAATAGGCCGAATGCGCGCCCACCGACACCACCACGCCGGCAAACAGCACGCAGGCCGCCACCGCCAGTGGAGCAGCCGCAACCGCTTGGCTTTGCCCGCTTTCCAGCATCAGTGTGGCTGGCAGCATCACACCCAGTGACGCAAGCCCCGCCCATGCCTGAAGCGCCACCGCGCTTACCTCCAGCCGCTTGACGAAAACCGAGGCAAAGGCCCCGATGAACACGCCCGCAAAGGCGAAACCGAGGCCGACGGGATCGCCCGCCTCCGATGGCGCGCCGATCGCAAGACCCACGCCGCCCAGCGCCAGCGCCATGCCCAGCCCGCGCCGCCAGCGCACTTCCTCACCCAGAAAGATGATCGCGAACAACACCGTAAGCGGCGCGCCGGAAAGGTTGACGATGCCCACGGCCGAAGGGCTCGCGGTTTGCAGGCCGACGAATTGCAGGCCGAAACTGCCGCCCGTGATCGCAAACCCGATCAGCAATACCAGCGGCAGCCGTGCCGGACGCTGGCGCAGCAGCAGCGGGAACAACACTGCCAGCACCGTCAGCGACCGCAACACGGTATAGAACAGCGGCGGCAGGCCCAGCGTCGTCACCGCGATCTTGCTGACCACGACATTCATCGCCCAGGTGACATTGCAGAACAGCATGATGCCGATCGCGGACAAGGGCAGGCTTTTGGGCATCGGATCAGAGGCTTGCCGGCAATCCTTGGACAATATCTTCGGGCAGGCCGCTGCGCAGCTCCTCGCGCCAGACGGTTGCCACCGCATCCGACGGCGCACGCCAATCACCCCGCGGGCTCAGCGCGCCCGCCGACGAGACCTTGGGCCCGTTGGGCAGCGCCGACCGCTTGAACTGCGAGAAGCCGAAGAACCGCGCGCAGAACTTGTCGAGCCAGCCGGCAATCGTCGCCAGATCATAGGCGTTCTTTTCGCCATCGGGGAAACCGGCGGGCCACAAGCCTTGGCCCGCCTCTTTCCAAGCATGCCACGCAAGGAACGCGACCTTGCTCGGCCGTTGGCCGAAGCGGGTGATGTGGTGTATGAAAAAGTCGTTCAATTCGTATGGCCCGACGATGCTCTGCGTCGATTGCATCGCGCCGTCAGCGCCGGGCGGGACAAGCTCGGGGCTGATCTCGGTGTCGAGCACATCGGCCAGCACCTTGCCGCTCGCCTCGGTGAACTGCTCGGTGCGGATCGCCCAGCGGATCAAATACTGGATCAGCGTCTTGGGAACGCCCGCGTTGACCCCGTAATGGCTCATGTGATCGCCCACGCCGTAGGTGCACCAGCCCAGCGCGAGCTCCGACAGATCGCCCGTGCCGACCACGAAACCGCCGTTCTGCCCGGCCAGCCGGAACAGGTAATCGGTGCGCAGGCCCGCCTGCACGTTCTCGAAAGTGACATCGTGCACCGGTTCGCCATCGGCAAAGGGATGGCCGATATCGGCGAGCATCTTGGTTGCAGCGGGGCGGATGTCGATCTCGCCTGCGGTGATGTCCATCGCCTGCATCAGGCGGTGCGCGTTGTCCTTGGTCCGGTCCGAGGTGCCGAAACCGGGCATCGTATAGCCGCGGATCGCGGTGCGCGGCATGCCCAGCCGGTCGCAGGCCTTGGCCGCAACGATCAGCGCATGCGTGCTGTCGAGCCCGCCCGAAATGCCGATGATCAGCGACTTGGCACGCGTCGATTCGATCCGCCGCATCAGCGCATCGACCTGAATGTTGAAAGCCTCGTAGCAATCCTCGTCGAGCTTTTCGGGCCGGTCGGGGACAAAGGGGAAGCGTGCGACCGGCCGGATCAGGCCGATGTCGCCGGCCGCATGCGCATGCTCGAACACCACCTTGCGATAGCTTTCGGCCGGACTGCCGGCGAATTCCGCGGCATCGGCAAAGGTCTGGTTGCGCATCCGTTCGGCGGCGAGCCGTTCGGTGTCGATATCGACCACGGTCAGTTCGCCCGACCGGTCGAACCGCTGCGACTGGGCGAGCAGCGTGCTCATCTCATAGACAACGCCCTGCCCGTCCCACGCCAGATCGGTGGTGCTTTCGCCGTATCCGCTCGCCGAATAGACATAGGCAGAAATCGCCCGCGCGGCGAGCGAGCGGCAATGCAGGTGGCGGTCATCCGCGCGCCCGATGGTCACCGGCGAGGCGGACAGGTTGCACAGGATCAGCGCGCCCGCCATCGCGGCCTGCATTCCGGGCGGCACCGGCGCCCAGAAGTCCTCGCAAATTTCCACCCCGAAGCGGAAACCCGGAAGGTTTGCTGCGGTGAAGATCAGATCGGTGCCGAAGGGCACTTCCTCGCCCGCCAGCGCCATCCACAGATCGGTGCAACCGCGGCCGTGCGCGAAGTAGCGCTTTTCGTAGAATTCACGGTAATTGGGCAGGAAGCTTTTGGGCACAACGCCGAGGATCTGCCCGTGCGCGATCACCACCGCGCAATTGTAAAGCTTGTCGCCGCGCTTCAACGGCGCGCCCACCACCAGCACCGGGGACAGATCGGCAGAGGCCGCCACGACCTCGGCAATCGCGGCCTCGACCCGTTCGATCACCGCATGCTGCAGGATCAGATCGTCGATCGCATAGGACGACAGCGTCAGTTCGGGAAACACCACCAGATCGACATTCGCATCATGCGCCTTGTGCGCCTCGGCCAGAACGCCCTGGGTGTTGCAGGCGACATCCGCAGTGCGGGTGACGGGCGTTGCGGTGGCGACGCGCACGAACCCGTGACGATGGCAGTCGAAGAATGGGTGGGCCTCGGTCATCGGCATTACGTCTCCTGATTGCAGGAGGCTGTAACGCGCACGCGGCGTGCTGCCTAGGCTTGCTCGGCCGCGAGATATTCGCTCGCGCTGCCGCATCCTTCGAGGAACGCGATGAGGCCGCGTTCTGCGCGCGTCAGCCAGCGGGTCTGGCGCGGCAGCTTGAGGCTCTTGCGCCAGTCCTCCTGCCCATCGATCTGCGCGATCACCGCCGGATGGACATAGGAACTGCGCGCGATCGCAGGCGTGTTGCCGAGCCGGTCGGACACATGTTCGAGCATTTCCTTCAGCTTGATCTGCCCCGGCCCACCGGCCAACTTCTCGAACGCAAGGCTGCTGGCATGGAACGTGCGGAAATGCTTGGCCGAGAAATCATCGCCCATCGTTTCGCGCAGGTAGGCGTTGACGTCAGCCGAGGTCACGGGGCGCACCTCGCCGGAATCGTCCTCGTAACGGAACAGGTGATCCTCGCCTTCCTCGACAAGGCTTTCCATCCGGCGCACCGCTGCGGCAAGATCGGGGTCTTCGACTGCGATGTCGTGGTCCTTCCCGCTTTTGCCGGTGAAATGCAGCACCAGCCGCCTGCGCCCGACCTCGGCATGGTCGGCGCGCAGCGTGGTCGCGCCGTAGCTTTCGTTGCTCTTGGCGTATTGTTCGTTACCGATCCGGATCGCCGACAGATCGAGCAGGCGCACCACTGCGGCAAGCGCAGTCTCGCGCGGAACGCCGCGCGCCGAGAGGTCCTCCTCGACCCGCTTGCGGATCAGCGGCAGGCGTTTGGCAAAAGCGATGCAGGCATCATATTTCGCGCCTTCGCGCTGCGCACGGAAATCGGGGTGATAGCGGTATTGCTTGCGGCCCGCATCGTCGTAACCGGTGGCGAGGATATGGCCGTTATCCGCCGGGCAGAACCACGCGTCGCGGTAGGCCGGCGGCAAGGCGATCGCATTCAGCCGCCGCTTTTCGCGCGCGCTGCGGATCAGCACGCCCGACGCATCGTAATAGGCCCAGCCCTTGCCCGCGCGTTTGCGGGTGATGCCCGGCAGGCTATCGTCGACATAGATCAGCTTTTCCATGGCGAGGCAAAGAGCGGGGCTTTGGCCATTGTTCCATCTTGCAGGCTGGCCCTTGGCGCGCCAGCTTGGCCGGGTGATGGCGCGCGCGATGCTGCGCTGAAAAGGAGATTGCCAATGGCCGACCCCACCTACACCCCGCCCGCGGTCTGGAGCGCCGACACCGTTTCGGGGGGACGCTTCGCCACCATCAACAGCCCAACCGCCGGCCCGCGTGAGGACAAGCCGCTGCCCGAAGGCGACCATCCCTTCCAGCTCTATTCGCTCGCCACGCCCAACGGGGTCAAGGCAACGATCATGTTCGAGGAACTGCTCGAAGCCGGTCACGATGGCGCAGAGTATGACGCCTGGACGATCAACATCTCCGAGGGCGAACAGTTCACCAGCGGGTTCGTGGGCGTGAACCCCAATTCCAAGATCCCCGCGCTGCTCGACAAGAGCGGGCCCGAAGCTTTCCGCGTGTTCGAAAGCGGCGCGATCCTCGTCCATCTGGCCGAGAAGTTCGGTGCGTTTCTCCCCGCCGACCCGCGCGCCCGCGCCGAGGTCTTGAGCTGGGTCTTCTGGCAGGTCGCAAGCGGCCCGTTTATGGGCGGCGGCTTCGGCCATTTCTACGCCTATGCGCCCGAGAAATACGAATATCCGATCAACCGTTACGCGATGGAAACCAAGCGGATCTTCGATGTCGCGGATCGGCGGCTGGCGGAAAGCCGCTTTCTTGGCGGCGACGAATATTCACTCGCCGACATCGCCAACTTCCCGTGGCTTGCGCCGTTCGTGGAAGGGATCATCTACAACGATGCCAAAACCTTCCTGTCGATCGGCGAATACCGGAACGTCGCACGCTGGGTCGAAGACATCGCGCAGCGCCCCGGCGTCCAGCGCGGGCGCATCGTCAACAAGGTGTGGGGCGATCCCGAAAGCCAGCTGCGCGAACGCCATGCGGCGAGCGATTTCGACGGCAAGCAACTCTCACCCAGTGCGCCAGTGTGATATTGCGTGGCGAAAGCGCAAATTACGCGCTTTCGCCCCCTTCACATCGCAATTTCAGCCGTTATAGAGCGCGGCTCTTGCTGGGGCGTAGCCAAGCGGTAAGGCACCGGTTTTTGGTACCGGCATGCGAAGGTTCGAATCCTTCCGCCCCAGCCAGGAAAATCTTCAGATACAACCGCCTGAAAGATGACGCGTTTCTCTTCGAGTCAAAACCTCGTGGCACCCTGCCGTGGCACCCTGTCGTGGTCCTGATTTCGCCACCATGATTCGAGGGGGTTACGGGCGCAAGACAGCGGCACGATTTGCGCAGCTTTTCCACAGGCGTTTACCCAGGTTTTACACTGCGTTTCGGCGCCGCGCCCGTTGGGCGCTCGCATGCAGATGAGGCTACCGATCAGCTCAATGACTGGGTTTGGGACAAAGCTGACGTTAGCACCCAACATGCCGAACGGCAGCTCTCGTCAAAAGCCGACTCTCAGCGGTCGCCCAAGTGCCCCCTTGGAACAGCGGAAACCGGGCCGATTGCGGCTACTCGATTGTGGAAGCGAGGATCGTCAAGCGGACGCGTAAGCCACCTAAATTTTGAACAGCGGGCTCGGCTTGGCCTTCGAAACGACCAGCAGGAGTGATGTCGTTGCGCGGCTGAGTGCGACGTAAAGCTTCGCACGGGCCGCCTTGGTGTCCCCGAAATTCGCCCGATCGCAGGGCAATAACATCACGTTGTCGAACTCGAGGCCCTTGGCCTTGTGGATCGTGCTGATCGCTTTAGGAGGCAGTTTCGGTCGCGCATGGCTCCGGCGGCGAGCGATCTCGGCAAAGCCATTATCGGGGTCGTCGTATCGCCCAAGCTCAATTGCCTCGGCAAACTCGCGGCCATGATCGAACTTCACATCAGAGAATGCCGGTTCGTTGGCGACGAGCCAGCGTAGATAGTCGAGCGCACGCGCGACCCCGCGGTGGTCCGGCGTCTCGACGATATACCGTGCCATTGCCTGCAAATGGTGTGGCTTCCCGTTACAGGGTTTCGAGCATTCCTGCTCCGCCTCTGCAACGAACCGGTTGCCGAACGCAGTCGGTGAGAAGCCGGTCGCGATGCTGCCCACGAACGTGACCGTACTCTGAGCCAGCCCGGCGGCATTTCCCTGCTGGTTGCGAGCATCGGCGACAAGGCCAACCAGTGCGTCGCGAACATGCCCCTCCCAGATCGGCATGCGCCGGTTGAAGAAGGCCCGCAACGCCTTAACACGTTCATTGTGCCCGGTAAGGACGAGCATGGATTGAAGGTTGGCGCGGGCGTAGATCGGCTGGCTCAGATTGCCCGCCACCCTGAACCCCATATTCTGCTGGGCAACATTGTCGGCGTAGTGAACGGTTAGGCCGGCCGGCAAGGCGCCGGTCAGGTCGATCTGGCCTCCATCACGAAGTGCCGCTCGCGCCTCTAGTATCCAAGCCCCCAGCGCTGGTTGCGCATTCGCCCAGCGGTGCGGGGTATCGAGTTCCTCAAAGCGATCGGCCGCTTTCTTCAGGTTTGCCCAACGCTGCTCCGCTGCAGCCGTCTCGGCGGCCGTGCCGGTGAAGATCATCTGCATCGGATCGGCGAATACCCGGAGCATCGACCCTGCCTTGTGCAGGCTCATCACGACGGCATGTCGGTCAGCACAGGCATCCTGATGCTCGTCGCAGATGATGATCGGATAACGCCGCGCGATGCACGATGCGATCATGGGACACTGAGCCAGCAGCCGCGCGGTTCGATCGGCGAGGATGGCATAGCCATTCGGTTCGCGGCGCGCCCAGGCCCCAACATCGGCGGGCAGACCGAGCGCGTTGTGATAGGCGCTGGCGATTTCGATGATTAGCCCGTCGATCGTGCGGATCTCAACCCGCCGACTGAGCCCGCGGGTCCTCTCGGCGAAGACGTCACACGCCGCATTCGTGTGCGTGACGATGAGGAGCCGCCCTTCACCGAGGCCAGGTGCCACGTCGCGGGCATAGCTCGCGCCCTGATAGGTTTTGCCACACCCGCCCGGCGCTTCGACCACGGCCAGCGGCGCGGTCGACCGTAAGGCTTCAGCGACCGTGGCGTCACTCATCAGTTGACCGTCGGCACGGCGGCGAGTCCGACCTTCGTTCGCACCGCATTGACGAACGGGAGCAACTGGGGCGACAAATTCGGCCAGAGCCCGAGCGCAAACATTTTTTCCGCAAGCTCAGCGCCACCGGCGGATGATTTGAACCAGCGCTGGCCGTGCTTCTTCCATTCCTTTTTCTGGTCGTTTGGAGCATCGGGATCGGGGGGCGGGCTGCCGCAAGCCGCCTCGACGATCAATTGGCGAATATCATCGGTCGCTGCTAGGACGGCCGCGAGTGATTTGTCCTGAATGCCCAGCCGATCCGCGAGCGTCCTAAGGCGCTCGCCAGCGCCGCCGTCGGGATCGGTAATGAAGGCTTCGATCTGATGGTCGCCGAGGTGCGGGACGATGTTGGTTTCGAGACAGCCAACGGGCCAGCGCATAAGGAGTTCACCCAGCTTATCCTTGACCTGTTGCCATAAGCCCTCCTGTGTCCCTTCATTGTCGGCAAAGCCAGCGACCGCTAGCCCGCTCGCCGCTAGGCCGCGCAAAACCGTCAGGGCTTCGGAATTGCTGCCCCCGTCGCTCACCCAGATGCCGTGCCGCCGGATGTCCTCGCCAATCGATCGCGTTAGCAAGGTCGTCACGAACCCGACTTCGGTTGCGCCCTCGGCGATCACTGCAAGCCGCGCGAGGAAGGTTTCGGGATCGCGCTTCTGATGTGCCGCAACCGAGGCAGGCAAGCTGCCGACCTTGCCGCCGGCATCGACATACCAAAGCGCGGCACCGACCGCGGCGTTGACCGCGGGCGCGCTATGGGTGGTTACGAACACCTGGGACGAGCTCGCAATCAGCTCTTCCATCAGGATGCGCTGGCGGTAGGATTCGAGTCCCCGTTCAACTTCATCGACGACGATGATAGGATGGTCGACCTGATGCATGGCGGCGACCTCGAACGCTGCCAGCCGCCGTGTTCCCGCACCCCAGCTAGAGAGCGGAAGTTTCGTCCCGTCCTTGGTCGCCATGAGGCCGATAAGGGCATTCAGGGAGAATCCCGGACCACCAACCAGGCCAAGGCCGAGCTGGCAAGGGAGCAGCTGGAATGCAAATCGCTTGTCGAGTGCGGCGAGCGCCGCTTTTGCGTCCGCCTTGAGCTCGCCATCGACGTCAGTTTCGCCCAGCTTATCTGCGAGGCGCGAGCGCAGCGTCCGATCGCTCAGCAATCGGTCCAGCGCCGACCCCTGCAGCAGGCGCAGGTCGCGATCGTTGCGATCTTCGCCGCTCAACCGCACCACGCCGATATTGCGGCGGACCGACACGGGAAAATGGTCGAAACTCTCGTCGGGCTGGCAGATTTCATGCTGGAGATCGAAATCGGTCGTGCCGCAGACCCGCAAGCAGAACACGGGGTCGTGCGGTTGCCCGTCATTTGCCTCGAGATTGGGCAGATTGGCACTGTCTCCACCCCATTCCCACGGCCAGACCGCCTTGCGCTGCTCGACGATACCGCAGGACAGCGGTAGCGCCATGACAGCCGAAATCTCGAACCCATCTTCGTGACGGCGCTTCCAGTAATCGGCGTCCGACAAGGTCGTCGCATTGGTCGGGCTCAATAGCAAAGCGATCGCTTCGAGGATTGTCGTCTTGCCGACATCGCCACCGCCAAGCAAGACATTGACGCCTTTGGCGGGCAGCCAGGTCAGATCTTCGATCCCTCTGAATCGCTTGATGCTCAGAAGCCGGATATAGGGTGCCTCGTCGGCGGGTAGCTGCGCATTTTCTAGCATACCGCTAAACTACGGTCCGGCGAGACGCTGGTCCAGCAACAGTTTGGTTCAGCCGGACTAGAACCCATCATCCTCCTCGCCGAACTCCTGCGGCTGGATGAGCGGCCAGGGCGCCGATCGGAACGTTATGAGCGCCGCTGCGCCGAATGCCGGCTCGACTTGCGTTGCCCAGGCGATCAGCCCACGCACGTGATGGTATAGACTCGACGTCCCCGTCTTGCGGGCGAGCGCATGTTTGGCCGGCCCGTGATCCGGCGAGGTGAGATAATAAAGATGAAGCCGGATGTTGTCCTTGAATTCGCGCGACAAGCGCGGTGTCGGGCCATCGACCAGCAAGCCGAGGATAACCCGACGGGTGCCGGGTCCGCGAATGACGGTCTTCCGGCGATTTGGACGGAAGCCCGCGTCATTCAGGATGCGGCAGACCTCGCGCCGCAAGCTGTGCATCTCGGCGATGGTGCGGGGCTTGTCCGACGAAAAGGCAAGATCATCGGCATAGCGCGAATAGCGAAAGCCACGGGCGTCAGCGAGCGCCGACAGCAACGTATCGGTCCGAACCATAGCGAGATTGGCGAGCATGGGACTGGTGGGCGCCCCTTGCGGCAGGAATCCTTCAATATTGCTCTCGTAAAGCGTAATGGGTCCGGGATGCGGCGCTGGATTGCGCCCCGGCCCACGATCCAGGCCGATAGTGCACAGCCGCGCAAACTCGAATGCCAGCAACTTGGGGAACCCGAGCTTTGAGAAGATCGCCGAGACCCGCCCTTCGCTGACGGAATGGAAGAAGTCCTCGATGTCGACCTTGAGCAACCACTGCGTATTTGGATGCTGCTCGGACGCGAGAACCGGGGACGAATCGGGATGAAAGGCGAAACTCGCCGGATGGGGCTCGACATAGCGCAGGACGTTATCAACCAGCCAGCGCTGGGCGGCTGCCAGACTTGGCGGAGGAATGGAAATCATCCGCATTGATGATCGGCCGGGAATGCGCTTGCGCAAGTAAACGAAGCGGTATCCGATGTGCGCGCGGCGAGCGACTGTCCGACGCAGGAACAAATAAGGGAGGCCGGTCACGACCGAGAAATGGCGTAGCGTCAGAACCGGCGTGATTCGCGGATCGGTTTCCCGGATCCGGGCAAAAGCGGTGAGCGCGTTATCGAGCGTGACCTTGGCGACTGCTTGCCGCAGACCGCCGGACCGATAGCGTTGAGGGCTCGGCGCTGGCATCTACTTCGGCCCACCTAGGTGGGTGGGACAGCAAGTCTCGTCCAAGACTCCGCCAGCCGAGACTTGCTGTCTCGCGCAGCGCGAAGGTCCTGCTCCGATACGCGGACTCAGGGAATCCCGAGCCCCAGGTCCCCAAGGGACCAGTCGCCGCTTGCGCAGCGCATTTCTAAATGCCCTCACCGGGCCCTCAACTGGGTCGGATAGTAGTAGGGTTGCTCGGTCGAGGGAAGCACAACCGTGCGCGCGCGGCGCAATTGCAGACGGCGCAGTTCGCGTCGTCCCAAGGCGGTCAGCGTGTGGCGCGGGGACGTCCAATGCGCGATCTCTGTAAAGACGAGGATCTGCTCGACATCGGCAATAGGGAGCCGCGTGCGGGCCGACGCCGCAGCGGCGCTGCGCGCACCGTCGAGCAACGCGGCCAGCACAAGCATGGTCTCGACCCAGCGCCGTTTCAGCGGATCATTGAGAAATCTCTTGGCGGCGCGTAGCCGCAACATGCTCCGCGCCCGTTCGACGAGCGCGTCGGCATCGTCAGCCGGAAACTGCTGGTCAGCCGCCAGGGCACTGCGATTGACGAACAACGGAATCCAGCCGCCCTTGCGACTATGCAGGACCGGCGGCGCATTGTTCGGCATGCCGTGCCCGAACGCGATCAACGCGCCGCCATTGCCGTAGCCAAGCGGCGTTTGATGCTTCTTGGGATGTGCCTGGCAGAGTGCAACAACATCTTTTTGTTCCTGACCCACGAAAGAGCTCCACAAGGTCGGGCAGGCATGAACAACGCGCACGCTCGGCTGGCTGCGGTGCGATCGGACACGATCAAGCCCGGCTTCGGTCCCGGAATAGGCGACGACCGCCAATCGAATTCGACCATAGGAGTTCCAGCTGCGAATGGTTGCCACGCGCCAGAACGCCTCGATCATCTCCCACACGCGCTGTCCCGACCCGATGAAGTCGGTGACAATGACGATATGGCTGGCCCGCTGTTCGCGTAGCTTGTCGGGTCCGGGATGACTGATCACTAGGTCGCGATGCAGTCGCTGATAGCCGGTGATGAAGTTCGCGATCAAACCTTCGCTGCCGACTTCCTGATCCTTGGGATCGATGACGATCGGTGGCACGCCTACGCCCGCCGCCCGCCCCTCCTCAGTCCCCGGAAAAAAGGGAAGAACCTCGCTATACTCCAGCCCGTAATCGCCTTCGGTGTCGCGCGTTTCAACCTCGCGTTCGGCATAGAGCGCGATGGGGCGATCCATATCGCTGTCGGGACGCCTCGCTAATGTTTCGTCGAGCAACGCGCGCAAGCCACGATACAGCGCGTCGTGGCTAACCAACATTACCGCGTCGGCCAGTCGGGCTGCGGTGCCGCGCTCGCTGCCAGGAAACTGCACAAGCCAAGTGCGGGCAAAATCAGACTGAGAGACCGTCATATTGCACAGCATACCTCAACGCGCGAGGCTGCAAACCTATTTGCGCTGTGGAATAGGTCCAGACCCACTGCGATCACCAGCGCCAGCCCGCCAGATTTCATGCTGGTACTGTCACGGCTGCAAGGCGCTGGGCGCTCTCAACGCGGCGGCTGGCGAAACGGACGAATGACTACTTGCCGGATTAATTGCTCGCCAGTCGAATGACCGGGACTAGGGCGCTTTGCCGAACGGCTGCTCAGGTGACGACGATTGACCGCTTTTGGCACAGTCGGACGATCACCGGCGCGGACGGCATGGACCGGAGTTGGGTCGGCAGCGGCCGGTAGGACCTGCGACATTGCTGCCCCGTCCTTAAAGGTCTGCAGATCAGCAGGTGTCGCAACAATACCCAACGACCGGCACGCGCAAGCTCAGGTCTCACTGTTCCGCAAAGAACCGGTCCACGATGTCGCGCGCAAGCCTTGCGGGCCGCAGATACTGCGCATCGATGCAGCACCACACGGATCGCACTTCGGCTAGCGTCACATCCCCGCGGGTGATCGCGGCGTGGTAGAAGGCACGGGCGCCCTGGACGCGTTCGAAGCGAAGAACGGCGCACAGATCATCGCCGAGCATTCCGGCCCGGTGGAAGGTGATCTCGTGGCTCAAGGCGACCCACAGGTGAGCAGCGACCGCTTCCGCCGGGGCGACGGTGCGCCAGTGATCAAGCACCGCCTCTTGCACCCATTGGAGGAAAGCTGCAGTGCCGACCTGCCCCCTTCCATCAACATCGGCGGGCGTCGCCGTTACCGGGAACAGGTGCGGCACCGATTGCCGCTGGCCCGCAGTTGCGAGGTCTTGCCGTTCAGACAATCCCCGCCCCCAACCCCACGGCCGAGCGTTCCTGCGCCTTGCGGCTGCGGTACTGGCTGCGGCGATAGGCGTCGAGCACGTCGATCGCCCCGCCCGCCGCGACGCGCGCCTTGGCGATGATCGGGGCGACATCGATGTTGTAGGCGCGCCGCAGCGCCTGAAACGCCATCATCGTGTCATTCGCGCCTTGCGCCGCGTGCAGCGCCTCGCGGTCGACCAGCTGCGCCTTGGCAAAGCACTGGGTGATCGTCTCGGCGCTGGAGAGCATGGACTCGATCGGGTCGGTGACATTGTGTGACTGGTCGATCATGTAGCTGGGGTTGAAACCCTCGCGGGGATTGAGCTCCGCCTCCACCAGCTCGTTGAACACCAAGAACAGCTGGTGCGGGTTGATCGAGCCTGAATCTAGATCATCGTCGCCATACTTGCTGTCGTTGAAGTGGAAGCCGCCGAGCTTCCCGAAGCGGTGCAGGCGGGCGACGATCTGCTCAATGTTCACATTAGGCGCGTGGTGACCCAGATCGACAAGGCACTTGGCCTTGGGGCCCAGTTCCTGCGCGGCGAGGATCGAGCTGCCCCAGTCGCTGATCACGGTCGAATAGAACGCCGGCTCGAACATCTTGTGTTCGAGCAGCATACGCCAGTCATCGGGGAGCGCGGCATAGACCTGTGCTGCCGCCTCCAGATAGCGATCAAGGCTGCGGCCCAGATCCTGCTGGCCGGGAAAATTGGTGCCATCGCCGACCCACACCGTGAGATCGGTAGAACCCAGCTGTCGGCCGATTTCGATGCATTCGATGTTGTGATCCACCGCCTGTTGGCGCGTCGCGGCATCCTGCGCGGCGAGCGAGCCGTTGGCATAGGTGTGGGTCTGGCCGGGCTGGTCCTGAAAGGTGTTCGAATTGACCGCATCGAATCCGAGGCCGAGCGCGGCTGCCTCTTCACGCAGCGCCTTGTAATCGCTCACCTTGTCCCACGGGAAGTGCGGGCTGACGCGCGGCGTGACCCGGCTGAGTTGCTGGATGACGGCGCAATCCTCCAGCTTTTCGTGGATGTTGGTCGGCTCGCCGGGGATCGGGAACTTGGCAAAACGCGTGCCGCCGCGGCCTGCGCCCCATGAGGGCACCGCGACCGAAAAGCCCGCGACCCGCGCGGTGATCGCATCGATGTCGATCCCGCTGCGGGCAAGCTTGCGGCCGAGCGCGGTGTAGTCCTCCTCCAGCGCCTCGGCGTGGACGGCGTTCAGTTCAGCAATCAGATCGGCGCTGATGGGCAGATTGGTCATCGTTCTTGTCCTCTCCCGCACAGCGTCAGCGCGTGAACGCCTGGGCATTGCCCGCATCGACATTGATCATGTTGCCGGTCGACTTTGCACTCATGTCCGAGCCGAGGAAATAGACCGCCTCGGCAATGTCCTCGGGCAGCACATCGCGCTTGAGCATCGAACGCTGGCGGTAGTGTTCCTCGAGCTCGCGCCCGCTGTCGATCCCGTGGGCACCGGCGCGTTCCTTGCGCCAGTCGCCGTCCCAGATCTTGCTGCCCTTGATCACCGCATCGGGATTGACGGTGTTGACGCGGATGCCGAACGGCGCGCCCTCCAGCGCAAGGCAGCGCGCGAGGTGGTTCGCCGCAGCCTTGGCGCTGGCATAGGCGCTGGCGTTGGTCGCGGCAGCGACGCCGTTCTTGGAGCCGATGAACACGACCGACGCCCCGCCCTGATCCTTCATCCGCTTCATCAGCGGCCATGCGGCCTTGGCGGTGAGGAAATAGCCCTGTGCCAGCACATCGTAATTGCGGTTCCACAATGCGATCGTGGTCTCCTCGATCGGCGCGGATGAGGCGATGCCGGCATTGGCGACGAGGATGTCGAGCCCGCCGAACTCGCGCGCGGCGAGGGCGAAGGCCGCTTCGACGTGCGCCTCATCGGTGACGTCGCACACCGCGGCGCGCACCACATCCTTGCCGAACTGGCGGGCGAAGCCTGCGCGCACTTCCTCGAGGGCATCCGCCGCCCGGTCGGCCAGCACCACGCAGGCCCCTTCGCGCAGCAGCCGCGCGGCGGTGGCAGCGCCGATCCCGCCTGCGCCGCCCGTCACCAGCGCGATCTTGCCGACCAGCGGCCTCGGCGCGGGCATGCGCTGGAGCTTTGCTTCCTCAAGCAGCCAGTATTCGATGTCGAATGCTTCCTGTTCATCGAGCGCGATATAATCGCCAATCGCCTCGGCTCCGCGCATCACGTTGATGGCATTGCCGTAGAACTCGCCCGCGAGCCGCGCGGTGGTCTTGTCGGTGGCGAAAGTGATGCGGCCGACGCCCGGCACCAGCACGACGACCGGGTTGGAATCGCGCATGGCGGGGGAATTGGGCCGCCGGCAGCGCTCGTAATAGGCCGCATACATGGCGCGGTAATCGGCGATCTGCTGGGCGATATAGGCATCATCCTGAAGCCGCGCCGGATCGAGGGTCAGCGGGGCGATCTTGGTGCGCAGGAAGTGATCGGGGCACGAGGTGCCAAGCGCCGCAAGCCGTTCGAAATCGACGCTGCCGGTGAATTCCAGCGCTTCGGCATCGTCGGAGAAATGGCCAAGCTTGGTCCGCGCGCCGGTCATGAAGCCGCGCAGGCGGGGCATGAGATCGGCGGCGATGGCAGCGCGATCAGGGTTGGGCGCAAGCTTCGCTCCGCCGAACGCGGGTTGGCCAGCCAGCTTGCCGTTCAGGTAATTGGCGGCATCGGCGATCAGCTGGACGGTGTGTTCGTAGCAGGCCTTCGCGCTGTCAGCCCAGCAGATGATCCCGTGGCCTGCCAGCATCACGCCCTGAACCTGCGGATTGGCCGCGACATAATCGCGCAGCATCACGCCAAGGGTATAGCCCGGGCGCTTCCACGGCAGCCAGCCGATCTTCCCGCCCCAAATCTCCTGCGTCGCCGCTTCGCCGCCCGATGACGCGGCGAGCGCGATGATCGCATCGGGGTGGACGTGATCGACATGGGCAAAGGGCAGCAGCGAATGCAGCGGCGTATCGATACTGGCCGCGCGTGCATTGAGGTTGAAGGTGCAGTGCGGGAGAAAGCCGACCATCTTGTCGTCGTCTTCCGGCCCGCTGTAATGCGACTCAAGGCCGAGCAGCTTCTCTTGATAGAGCGTCGCGAAGCCATCGAGCTTCATCGAGCCGATGTCCCCGCCCGATCCCTTGACCCACAGCACCTCGGTCGCCTCGCCGGTCAGCGGATCGGTCTCGATCAGCTTGGCCGAGGTGTTGCCCCCGCCGAAATTGGTGACGGTCAGATCGCTGCCCAACAGGTTCGAGCGATAGAGCAGCAATTGCGCCGGGCTGAGCGTGGCGGCGTGGGCATCGTCCCAGCGGCTCGAGGGAACGGCAAACGGAAGAGCGGCGGCGAAAATCGGGGTTTGCGCGTTCATGGCGATCCTCGGACAAAGGCAGGCGGCGAAGGTGCCGCAGTGAGGGCGCCGATAACAATTCGATTGCAAATGATCAACAATGATTGTTATTGATCGTTTTAGATTGTGCAGGAGCAGCGCGTGCAGGCAGGTTCAACCATCGTCATCGATCTCGGCAAGACGCTGAGCAAGGTGAGCCTGTGGGATGCGCAAGGGCGGATGCTTGACCGGCAGGTGCGCCCCAATGCGCCGGTCGAGGATGGCGGCATCCGGAGACTCGATGCACCCGGAATCGGCGAGTGGCTGGTCGCAGCGCTCGCGGCCTATGCCGGGCACCCCGTCACCAGCATCGTCCCGGTGGGTCATGGCGCAGGGTTGGCGGCGCTGGTGGATGATGCCCTCGCCTTCCTGCCGCTCGATTACGAACAGCCGATCCCGCCCGTCTTCATGGCTGCCTACCGCGAACAGCGCGATCCTTTCGCCATCACCGGATCGCCGCCGCTGCCCGATGGGCTGAATATCGGCAGCCAATTGTGGTGGCTGGAGCGGCTAGAGCCTGAAGCCATGGCGCGCGCCACGCTGCTGCCTTGGGCGCAATACTGGGCGTGGTTCCTGACCGGCAGTGCGGTGAGCGAAGTGACTAGCCTCGGCTGCCATTCCGATCTGTGGGCGCCGCAGGAGGGTGACTTCGCGCCGATGGCCAAGTGTCTGGGCTGGGCAGAGCGGTTCGCGCCGCTGGCGCGCGCGGGCGATGTGGTCGGAACCTTGCGGCCCGAGATTACCGCAAGGACCGGCCTTTCACCGAGCGTCAGCGTGCTGGCGGGCCTGCACGATTCCAACGCCGCGCTGCTCGCCGCGCGCGGGTTTGCCGAGATTGCCGATAACGAGGCGACGGTGCTGTCCACCGGCACATGGTTTGTCGCCATGCGCCTGCCCGCCGCCCCCGTCGCCACGGCCGATCTGCCCGAAGCGCGCGATTGCCTCGTCAATGTCGACGCATTCGGCCACCCCGTCCCCTCGGCCCGCTTTATGGGCGGGCGCGAGATCGAGACGCTGATCGAGCGCGACACTCGGCGGGTCGATATCAAGCCCGATCAGCCCGCATTGCTTGCCGCCGTACCCGAGGTGCTGGCGCATCCGCGGATGATCCTGCCCACCCTCGCCCGCGGCTTTGGCCCCTTCCCCGATGGCACCTTCGACTGGATCAACCGCCCCACCCATTGGGACGAGCGGCGTGCGGCCGCGAGCCTCTATGCCGCGCTGGTGGCCGACACCGCACTCAACCTGATCGGATCGTCGGGGCGGCTGATCATCGAAGGCCGCTTTGCCGAAGCCGAAGTGTTCGTCCGCGCGCTCGCCGCCTTGCGCCCGGACACCGCCGTGTTCACCGCCAATGCGCATAATGACGTGTCCTTCGGCGCGCTGCGACTGATCGATCCGGGGCTTGAACCATCGGGCGAGCTCATCCGCGTCGCGTCGCTGCCGCAAGACCTCACCCCCTACCGGACGCGCTGGCACGCCGAGATTGCCGCCGCCGCCAAGAGACCCGCACCATGATCGCCGCCTCGATTGCCGACTTCCGCGAACTCGCCCGTCGCCGCCTGCCGCACTTCCTGTTCGAGTATATCGACGGCGGTTCCTACTCCGAGACGACGCTGCGCCGGAATGTCGAGGATTTGCGCGATATTGCCCCGCGCCAGCGGGTGCTGCGCGATGTCTCCGCGCTTGACCTGTCGACCGAACTGTTCGGCCAGCGGCTTAGCCTGCCGGTGATCCTCGGCCCCGTCGGCCTTGCCGGGATGAACGCGCGGCGGGGAGAGTGTCAGGCGGTGCGCGCGGCAGAGGCGGCGGGGGTGCCGTTCACGCTGTCGACCGTATCGGCCTGCGGCCTGGACGAGGTGGCGGCGGCTGCCACAAAGCCCTTCTGGTTCCAGCTCTACATGACCCGCGACCGCGGCTTCATGCGCGAGCTTCTGGCCGAGGCGCGCGAGGTTGGGTGCAACGCGCTGGTATTCACCGTCGACATGCCGGTGCCCGGAAGCCGTTATCGCGACTACCATTCAGGCCTAGCCGGAGCGCCGGGGATCAAGGGCGCAATCCGCCGCACATGGCAGGGCGCGATGAAACCCGGCTGGGCGTGGGATGTGGGCGTGATGGGCCGCCCCCACGGGCTCGGCAATGTCATGCGCAAGCTGGAAGGGCGCACGGGGATCGAGGATTTCTTCGCTTGGATGCGCAACAATTTCGACAGCTCGATTGCGTGGGCAGATCTCGATTTCATCCGTTCGGAATGGCGCGGGCCGCTGATCATCAAAGGCTTGCTTGATGCCGAGGATTCGGTGGAGGCCGCCAATCTGGGGGCGGACGGGATTATCGTTTCCAACCACGGCGGGCGGCAACTGGACGGGGTCCCCTCCACCGCCCGCGCTCTGCCCGCAATTGCCGATGCGGTGGGGGAAAGGCTGACGGTGCTGGCTGATGGCGGGGTGCGTTCGGGGCTGGATGTGGTGCGCTTGCTGGCGCTCGGGGCCAAGGGCGTGCTGCTGGGCCGCCCTTGGGTTTTCGCCCTCGCCGCGCAGGGGCAGAAGGGCGTCGAACATATGCTGCGCCTGATCGAGGCCGAGATGAGGGTCGCCATGACGCTGACCGGCGTGACCTCGATCGCCGACATCGACCGTTCGATCCTCGTGCCCGAGGCTGGTCAGCCGCGCGCGGCCCGTCCATAAGCGGCGCGCGAAAGGACGATGGCTTCGATGCACGCGGCAGAACGGCAGAAACGGATCTTGGAAGCGCTGCGGCCCACCGGCTTTGTCAGCTACCGCGATCTTGAAATCCTGCTCGATGCCTCGCCCGCGACGATCCGGCGCGATTTGGCACGGATGGATGATGAGGGCGTTATCGCGCGGGTGCATGGCGGGGCGAAGCTTCCCGAAAGCGGCGACGCGCGGCTGATGGGGACGCCCTTCGATCAGAACATCACCCGCAATCTCGCTACCAAGCAGGCGATCGGCAAGGCGGCGGCTGCTCTGTGCGCGCCGGGCGAAGGGGTGATGATCGACGGCGGCACCACCACCTTGCAGATGTGCCCGCATCTGGATGGGCTGGGCCTTCAGGTACTCACCAACTCGCTCCACATCGTGAATGCGCTGCTCCCACAGGTCGCCACCCGTATCCTGCTGCCATCGGGCGCGGTGTTCCGCGAACAGAACATCATCCTTGCGCCCGCTGGCGAGGATTCGATGCCGCGCTTTCACGCCCCGCGCCTGTTCATGGGGGCCGCCGCTGTCGGCCCGCAGGGCGCGATGCAGGCCGATCCCGTGCTGGTCGCCGCCGAACGCCGCCTGATCGACCGCGCCGAGGAAGTGATCCTGCTGGTCGACAGTTCCAAATTCGTTTCACGCTCGGGCACGATCGTGTGCGGGCTGGACGAGGTCGATATCCTGATCACCGATGCGGGGATCGATGCCGGCAGCCGCGCCATGATCGAGCAGGCCGGAGCGCGGCTGATCATCGCCTGAGCATCGCCTCACCGCAAAAACTGTCTCTTGCGCCAGTAAATGTCGATTTCGCTCGACAGGCCTTCGACACGCGCTAATGGAAACCCACGGGTTTCCACGCACCGAGTCGCCCGCAGAGCCGCGACCGGACGGCCCACGGAGGATTGCAACATGGCACAGCAGCACAGCGACATTCTTGATGTGGTGATCATCGGCGCCGGGATTTCGGGGATCGGATGCGCAGCGCACCTTCGCCGCAAGCAACCCGGCAAGAGCTGGTGCATCCTCGAAATGCGCGACGATCTGGGCGGGACGTGGGACCTGTTCCGCTACCCCGGCATTCGCTCGGACAGCGACCTCTACACCTTCAGCTACGATTTCAAGCCTTGGAACAGCGACAAGGCGATTGCGGGCGCGGCCGAGATCAAGGCCTATATCGCCGAGACCGCGGACGAATATGACATCCGCCGCCAGATTAATTTCGGCCGTAAGGTGCTGGCGGCCACATGGTCATCGGACGAAGGCCTTTGGACCGTTACCGCCCAGCGCAAGGCCGATGGCGGGCAGGAAACCTACCGCGCAAAGTGGATTTTCTCGGCCACCGGATACTACGACTACGACCAAGGCTACCGCCCCGATTTTCCCGAGGAAGCAAGCTTCACCGGGCAGATCGTCCACCCCCAGCACTGGCCTGAAGACCTCGATTACAGCGGCAAGCGGATCGCGGTGATCGGATCGGGGGCCACCGCCGTGACACTTCTGCCCGCGCTGGCCGAAAAGGCCGCTCATGTCGTGCAGGTGCAGCGCACCCCTTCCTATATCATGCCGATCCCTGAACAGGACGGGCTCCTGAAGTTCGCGCGGCTGATGCCCTCCAAGGCGTGGACCCACAAGGTCATGCGCGCCAAAAACATCGCCACGCGCCACGTGTTCTGGAAGCTGTGCCAGAATTACCCCAACGCGATGCGGGGGCTGATCCGGCGGATCAACAAGGGCGCCCTGCCCGCCGATTTCGACATCGATACCCACTTCAACCCGCCCTATGACCCTTGGCAGCAGCGCCTTTGCGCGGTGCCCGATGCTGACCTCTATCGCAGCCTTGCGAGCGGGAAGGCCTCGATCGTCACCGGCCACATCGCCCGCTTCGTGCCCGAAGGCATCGCGATGAAATCGGGCGAGGTTGTGCCTGCCGATATCATTGTCACCGCCACCGGGCTCAATCTCAAGATGGCGGGCGGGATCGACTTTTCGGTCGATGGGCAGAAGGTCGACTGGTCGCAGCACATGATCTTCCGCGGGATGCTGCTCGACGGCATACCCAATTTTGCGCTGTGCATCGGCTACACCACCAATTCCTGGACGCTGAAGGTTGGTCTGCTGTGCGACTATTTCTGCCAGCTGCTGGCCGAGATGGACAAGCGCGGCAAGGCGATCTGCATTGCCCAGCGGCCTGCCCGCGAGGTCGAACTGCGCCCGCTGCTCGATTTCGGCGCGGGCTACGTCCAGCGTTCGATCGACAGCCTGCCGCGGCAGGGGGATGATTATCCGTGGATGATGACCTTCAGCTATGGCGGCGACCGCAAGATGATGAAGCGTTCGTCGGTCATCCTGCCCGAGATGAAGCTCTACGATGCGCCCAAGGCAGCACCGGCCGAGGCGGCCCGGGCAGAAGCGGCGTAAGCGACTTGGGGCAGGCGGGAAACTGACTATGCAACTCTACCGCCTGCCCTCTATTCTGGGCCCCATGCATGGCGATGCCCGGACACGGTTGCTGCACTGCGCCGAGCAGGCGTTCCTCGCAAAAGGCTATCGTGGCGCCAAGCTGGGCGAGATCGCGCTGGCGGCGGGCATCTCGAAGAAGACGATCTACAAGTTCGTCGAATCCAAGGAAGCGCTGTTCTGCCTCGTGGTGGAGGAGGCGATTGCCGAGAGCCTGCAACCGGCATCGCTGGTGGCGCAAGGCGATGATCTGGCGGGCGCGCTGCATGATTTCCTGCTGCCCTACATGACGCTCGCCTTTTCCGAGCGCGGGATTCACGCCTTTCGCATGCTGCTGTCCGAAGCGTTTCAGTTCCCCGACCTTGCCCAGCGCTATTTCGCGAGCGTGCGCACGACAGTGATGGCACCGATCGAGGCGTGGCTGGCAGTGCAGTCCGAAGCCGGGCGGCTCGCCATCGCCAGCTCCGAGAGCGCGGCGGAAATGCTGCTGGCGATGACCGTGACCGAACGCGCGCAACGCCTCGCACTGGGCCTTGAAGCGCCGCCGACACCGGAAGCGACCAAGGCGCAGCTGACCGCGGCCATCGCGATCTTCCTGCGCGGCGTCATGCCGCTGCCGGAGGAAGCTGCGTGACCAGCGAGGCTTGCGATCTGCTGATCGTCGGCGGCGGCATCAACGGCACCGGCATAGCGCGCGATGCCGCCGGGCGCGGGCTTTCGGTGGTGCTGGTGGAGCAGGATGATCTCGCCAGCCACACCTCGTCCGCCTCGACCAAGCTGATCCACGGCGGGCTGCGCTATCTCGAATATTGCGAGTTCCGGCTGGTGCGCGAGGCATTGAAGGAGCGCGAGGTGCTGTGGGGCATGGCGCCGCACATCATCTGGCCGATGCGCTTCGTGCTGCCGCAAAGTCATTCGCCGCGCCCGGCCTGGATGGTGCGGGCCGGGCTGTTCCTCTACGATCACATCGGCGGCCGCAAGCGCTTGCCGGCGACCGAGAGCCTGCGGCTGGCCGCCGATCCGCGCGGTCGGGGTCTGCGCCATGGCAATGACGACCGCGCCTTCGAGTATTCGGATTGCTGGGTGGAGGACAGCCGGCTGGTTGTCCTCAACGCCGTCGACGCGCATCAACGCGGCGCGCGGATCATGACCCGCACCCGGTTCGCCTCTGCTCGTCGCACCGCGACAGGGTGGGAGGCGCAAGTTTCGAGCGGCGGTATCACCCGGACGATCCGTGCCAAGGCGATCGTCAATGCCGCAGGGCCGTGGGTGGCAGATGTGCTGGGCTGCCTGCCCCACCGCGATAGCCGCCACAGCGTCAGGCTGATCAAGGGCAGCCATATCGTCGTGCCACGGCTCTATGAGGGCGATCACGCCTTCATGCTGCAAAACGCCGACAAGCGGATCGTGTTTGCCATCCCCTACGAAGGCCGCTTCACGCTGGTGGGCACCACGGACGAGGCGTGGGACAAAGCCCCGGGCCCCGCGCAGATCAGCGCGGGCGAGACGCGCTATCTGCTCGATACCATCCGCCAGTATTTCGAAGCGCCAGTGCGCGAAGCCGACATCGTCTGGAGCTTTGCCGGGATCCGCCCGCTCTTCGATGACAAGGCCGCCGATGCCTCGGCCGTGACGCGCGACTATGTGCTCGATTGCGACAGCGGCAGCGACTTCGCAGGCGCGCCCGTGCTCAGCGTCTATGGCGGCAAGATCACCACCTATCGCAAGCTCGCTGAACACGCCTTGGAGGAACTGGCGGGCCATTTTCCCGCTGCCGGGCGGGCGTGGACATCGGGCGCGGTGCTGCCGGGGGGCGACCTGCCCGGCGGCGATTTTGCCGCTTTCGTGCGCGCGCAGCAGCAGGCGCGCCCCGCCCTGCCTGCCGACCTGATCCAGCGCCTGTGCCGCGCCTATGGCACGCGGATCGCCGAGGTGCTGGGGGATGCAAAGTCCTTGGCCGATCTCGGCGAGGATTTCGGCGGCGGGCTCTATGCCTGCGAAGTCGATTACCTCGTCCGCCACGAATGGGCGAGGTGCGCCGAGGACATCCTGTTCCGGCGCTCCAAGCTCGGCATCCATGTCAGCGCGGCGACGCGCGCGGCGCTTGACGCCTATCTTGGCACCGCGCGCGAACGCCGCGCCGGTTAGCCTAGTTCAGCCCGTCTCCGGCCAATTCGACCGCCTCGGCGATATCGCGGTCGCGGAAGCCTGCCCGCTCGATCCATTTGCGGATCAGGCCCGGAATGCGGGCGGGAATCGCGTTCTTGGCCGGGACCACCACCATATCCTCGCGCCGCTCGATCCCGCGCAGGATGGCGGCGACGACCTCTTCGAGGGTAATCATCTTCCACAGCCCCTTGCTGTTGCCACCCCAGATCTTCACGCCTGCCGGATCGGCGTGAACCTTGTCCATCATGTTGGTGGGGAAGAAGGTCGGGTGAACCGTGCCGACGCCCACGCCCAGCCTGCGCACTTCCAGACGGATGCTGTTGCACATCGCCCACACGCCGGCCTTGCTCGCGGTGTATTGCGCCTGCAGCGGCGAATGAACGAAGGCCGCCATCGACGAGATCGCCATCAGGTATCCGCGCCGCTGCTGCACGTGGGGCAGCGCTGCCTTGAACGTCCGCCACGCGCCGTTGAGGTTGATGTCGATCACCCGGTCAAACGCTTCAGGCGCGATTTTCTCCATCGGCGAAGCGATCGCTATCCCCGAATTGGCGATCATCACATCGATCCCGCCAAAGTGCGCGGCGGCCGCGTTGATCCCAGCCTCCACTGCCTCCCAAGAGCGCACATCGACATAGCCGCCCCACACGTCTTGGCCGCCGCCCAGCGATTGTACCTGCTCGGCGACCGCATCGGCGTTGATGTCGAGCAGGGCGAGCCTTGCCCCCTTCGCCTGCAAGGCAATCGCCAGCGCGCGGCCGAGGCCGCCTGTCGATCCGGTGATGGCGATCACGCGCCCGTTGATGGCGTAGGTCATGAAGGGTTCCTCAGCGCAGGAAGGCGGCGGTTTCTCGGTGCAGGCGGCGCGCCTCGCTGGTTTCGAGCACCGACCAGGCATGGGTCATGCGCTCACCAATGATGAGCTTGAGGTCACAGCCATCGGCCTGCGCCTTGGCGAACAGCGCCAGCGAATCCGGGTGAAGCAGATCGGCGGTGCCGCTGAACACCAGCATCGGCGGCAGATCGCGAATGTCGCCAAGCACCGGGCTGATGCGCGGGTCATTCAGCGCAGTGTCGCCCGCCCAGCGCTTGGCGCTCCACACCAGCACGGGGCGCGCGAGCATCGGGTCAGCGGCGTCGTAAGCGTCCTGCTCCGGGTTATCCTCGCGCAGGTCAAGCCACGGGGAATAGAGCACCATCTTCGCAGGCAGCGGCTGGCCTTCATCACGCAGCAACTGCGCAAAGCTGAGCGCGAGACCTGCGCCAGCCGAGTCTCCGGTGAGCACGATGTTTTCTGCGCCCACTTCGGCCACAAGGCTCTCGTAAAGCGTCCGCATCATCGCAAAGGCCGGTTGCCAGTCGTTCTCGGGGGCGAGCGGATAGTGCGGCACCACCACCCGCGCGCGGTTTTGCATGGCGAGGCCTTCAACAAGATTCCACTGGTGGATCATCATGTTGGCCACATAAGCGCCGCCGTGGATGTAGATGATGGTGCGGGTGACCGCGCCATCCTTCGGCTCGACGAACAGCACATTGCTTCCCGCGATCTCGCGCGCGGTGATGTTACAATCGCGCACAACCCGGCGCGTCGGCTTGGCCTCGCCCTTGAGGCGCTGGCGGCGCAGCTGGCGGGCGTGGCGTTCGATATCGCGCAGCACCCGCTTGGAACCCATCAGCGGCAGGATCACCTGCCGGATCAGGCGCGACAACAGGCTCTCGCCGCGCCACACCTGAAGGGTGGCCTTGGCAGCAGGAGCAGGGCGGATATCGCTATGGATCGTCATGACGGGATCGCTCCGGCGAGCGGCTTTGCGCTGCCCTCGTGGTCGGAAACAGGCCAATGGATCGTGCTGCGCCCGGGGCCGACCGCGCGGATCTCACCCGTGCCGAGCTTCACTTCGCCGCGCGATCCTGGTGGGACGAGCACTTCCAGTTCGACCACGCCGTCCACGATCCGCCACGCACTTTGCGCGCGCCCATAGGGCGTGTCGATCGCGGCGCGCGCGTGGGTCAGGCCGCCGCCGATCACCGGGGCAAAGCGGATCGCGCGGAAGCCGGGCTCGGCCGCCTCGATCCCGGCAACACCGCTGAACAACCACGCCACCACAGCGCCAAAGGCATAATGATTATGGCTGTAACGCGCGTCCCCGTCCTTGTTGAAGCCTTCCCAGCTTTCCCAGATGGTGGTCGCGCCGAGATCGATCTGCGCGAGCCATGAGGGGTTGGTGTCCTGCAACAGCAAGCGGTAGGCGACGTCGGCCCGGCCAAAGCGCGCCAGCACGGGCAGCAGCAGCGCGGTGCTAAGGAAACCGGTGCCAAGGTGCCAGCCCGCCGCCTCGATCAGTTCCACCAGCCGCGCCAGCGCCGCCGGGCGCTGGTCTTCAGGCAGCAGATCAAAGGCAAGCGCGCGGACGTAATCGTCCTGTCGGTCTTCATCGATCCGGCTGCCATCGCGGAACACGAAGGCGGCGCGCCATGCGAGGGTCGCCTTTTCGGACAGCTCTGCGTAACGCGTGGCATCATCTGAGCGCCCGAGGATCGTCGCGGCTTCCGCCAGCAGCTTGGCCGAGTTCGCCAGATAGGCGGTCGCCACCGAAGCCGGAGCGCGCAGGGTGTGCTTCACATAGGTCTTGGGCATGCTTTCGCCCGGCCGCAGCCACTCGCCCCAGTGAAAGCCGCTGTCGACGACGTAGTGCTCCAGCCCGCCGAGCCTGCGTGGAAACAACCGTCCGCGCCCCGGCGAACAGCGCGCCAGAGCGGCAAGGTGATCGACCCACAGCTGCATGCTGTCCCACTGCCGCGCCAGCACCTCACGGTCGCCGTAATGGCGGTAGAGCACCATCGGCACCATCACGCTGGCATCGCCCCAGCCGGTCGAATCCACCGTCTGGCGCATGGTGCGCGGCGCTAGGCCCGAATGGCGCGAAGCATCGCCGGGGATATAGGGCGGGATCGCGCCGCTCTTGTGCTGATCGAGCGCGAGATTGCGCAGGTAGCGGCGCAGGTAGGGCTGCACATCGGCAAGGCAGGCAGCCGTCTTGGAGAAGACCTGAATGTCGCCCGTCCACCCGGCGCGCTCGCGGGTGGGGCAATCGGTCGGGGTGTCAACGAAGTTGCCGATCATGCTCCAGCGGGTGTTGCGAACCAGCTGGTTGATGCGGTCATCCGAACATTCGAATTCGCCCGCGTAATCGAGCAGCGAGCTGAGCACGATGCCTTCGAAATCCTCCGGATCAGCCGCGCCCGCCCATCCATCCACCTCAAGGAAGCGGAACCCGTGGATGGTGAACCACGGCTGCCACCATTCCTCGCTCCCGCCGCAGAACACAGTGTCGCGTTGCGGGGGGTGGTGGCCCATGTCGCCGAACAGGTAGGTAGTATCCAGTTCGCCATCGCGGCCGATGATCTCGCTGAAGGTGAGGGTCAGCTGCGTGCCGGCGGGTTGCCGCAGCCGCACCCGCGCAACGCCGGCGAAGTTCTGGCCGAAATCGACCAGCAGCTTGCCCGCCGGCGAGCGCCAGACCTTGCCAGCGGGCAAGCGGCGCAAGTCGGCGACCGGCTCCACCTCCTCGGCCACCATCGTGCGGGTGGGAGGGGTGATGAGACTGACCGGACTGAAGCGCGCAGGCGCATTGTCGGCGGCCAGCCAGTCGGCATCGGGAATGCGCAGATCGACCGCCTCGCCGCGCTTGGGATCGGCGGTGAGGATGCGGCCCGGCCCGCCAAGCCAATCGGGCCCGGAGGTGTAGGTGCGGGTGCTGCCATCGGCGAAGGTGACGACGAGCTGCACCATCCCCGCCAGCCGGTCGCCATAGATTTCGCGCTTGTCGGCAATGCCGCTATGGCCGCGATAACGCCCGTCGCCGATCGCCATGGCGAGCACGTTGGCCCCCTCCTGCAAGGCGGCCGTGACGTCATAGACCTGATATTCGATGATGTGATCGGTGTGCGTGAAGCGCGGCACCAGCGCGCTGCCGGTCTGGTCTGCGCCGTTGACGAAGAACCGATACCACCCGAGAGCGCTGACGCAGGCACGGGCCGAGACGATCGAGCCGGGCAAATCGGCGAGCCCGCGCAGATAGAGCGCGGCACGCTCGTCCACCCCGCCGCCGACCCAATGCGCGCTCCAGAAGCCGGGATCGAGCACCGCGGTTTCAAAGGTGCCGAGCGCGCTCCAAGCGCCCTCCGCCGCGCCGTCCCACAGCCGCACCTGCCAGCCATATCGGGTGAGCGAGCGCAGCGCGGGGCCGGTATAGGTGATGTCGAGCATCGCGTCCGATGGGACGATCTCCCCCGTCCAGATCGTGACCGCTTGGCCTGCGTCCAGTTCCACCAGCCGCAGCTGGTAGGCCGATTGCGCCGTGCCCTCCCCCAGCCGCCACGAGAAGGCTGGGGCCACGTTGTCGATGGCGCGCGGCGCGCGGCGGCGATCGGTGCGGAGGTCGGTCGCAAGGGGGGCAATGGTTGCCGTGGTCATCATCGCCCTCCCTCGGCCAACCACATCAGAACCGCGCGTCGAGCGAGATGCCGATCACCCGCCGCGATTCCGCCCCGGCAAACTGCGCGAAGGAGACAGGGTCAAGCTGCTGCAAGGCCGTAGGCGTAACGAAGCGCGCGCCCGAGCGGAAGGTGTCGAAGGCATTGCGCACGAAGGCCGCAACCCCGAAGCGTTCATCCGCCGTGCGCACCCCGATGCGCCCGCCGACATTCACCCAGTTGTCGATCGAGAGGACATCGTCCCCCGCCGCATTCGAGAACATCCGCGGGTTGCGCACCACGTCGGCCTGAATGAACCCGCCGAACTTGTCGCTCAGCGCAAAGCTGTATTCCGCGCTGCTGGTGACCTTCAGCGCGCCGCCGGGACGGAAGGTGCTCGCATCGACCTGCTGGCCAAAGGCATTGGGGACAAGGAAGCCCTCCCCATAGCGCCGCACCAGCAAGGTCGCCCCGAGGTTGAGCGAAAGGCCCTTCACCGGCTGGCCGAACAGATTGGCGGTCGCGCCCCATGACCGGAATGTCGGCGCATTGCCGAACACCAGCAGGTTGGCGGGCGTCGAATTGTCGACGAAGTTCGCCTGATAGTCCTTCACGCGGGTGTAGAAGCCGGTCGCGTTCAGCGCCACGCGCCCGCCCGCGAAGCTCGACTTGAAGCCTGCCTCGTAAGCGGTCGGCACTTCGGGGCGCACGATCAGCTGGCTGCCGGCAACCCCTGCCGCCTGGTCATTGACCGCCGGGCCCTTGTAGCCGCGGGTCACCGTGGCGAAGGTCATAACGTTGTCGGCCACATCATACTGCACCCCGGCGCGGAAACCGAAATAGGTGTCGCGCGCCGCCGCATCGATGGCGGGGAGCGGCGTGACCTGCCCGACTGCGCCCGGCGCGGTGGTGGTGGCAGCGGTCTGCGCCTTGACGATCTCACGGCCCACACGCGCGCCCAGCACCACCCGGAAATCGGGCGAGACATTGAGCGTCGCCTGACCGAACACGGCATAGCCTTCGGTCTGCACCGCCGTGTCGCGCACCTGCCCGAACGGCAGCGCGCACAGCGCGGCGGCGGGAAGCGGGCAGGCACCGATCAGCGGCAGATCGGCAAGGATCGCGCCCACCTGCGTCACCGAATTGGTCAGGCGCTGGTTCGAATAATACAGCCCCGCCACCCCTTCGACGAACCCGCCATTGGGCGTCGACAGGCGCAGTTCCTGGCTGAGGTTGCGGTTCGATCCGGTCTGCGGCTGGAAATAGCGATCAGCCGTGGTGCTATCGATGTCCACCAACTCGTCGATGTTGCGGCGACGGATCGCACTGACGGAGGTCAGGGTGTAATCGCCCAACGCCACATCGACCTGGCCCGAAAAGCCGAAGACCTTGTGATCGCTCTTGTTGCGCCCCGCGCATCCCTCGGTGTTATCGGGACCGACATTGACGCCGCAGGCCGCAAGCCGCGCGGTCAGCAGGCTGGTGGGTGAGGACTGGAACACCGCCCACTGCACCCCGCCATCATAGTAGTTGTGGGTGTAATCGCCCGACAGGTTGATCGTCACCGTCTCGCTCGGCTCCCACAGGAACCGGCCGCGCACAGCCTCGCTCTTGCGTTCCTGCCAGCTGCCATCGGCAAGGTTCTGCTGCACGCGCGGATCCTGCGCAAACCCGCCCGCAATGCGCAGGGCAGCAGTGTCACTCACCGGCAAGTTCACCGCGAGCCGCGTAATGATATTGCCCAGCGTCCCGAAGTCGGCATGAGCGATCACCGCGGCGCGGCCGGTATCGGGCGCATTGGTAATGACATTGACCACGCCGGCCGAAGAGTTGCGCCCGAATAGCGTGCTTTGCGGGCCTTCGAGCACTTCGATCCGGGCAATGTCGAACAGCAGCGGCGGATCGATCGAGGTGTTGGCGAGCGCGACGTTATCGAACACCACCCCCACGCTGCCTTCGGAGCTTTGCGCAAGGCTGATGCCGCCCACCCCGCGGATGCTGAGCGCGCCATAATTGGTCGGCCCGGCAATATCGAGTGCCGGAGCCGAACGGGTAAGGTTTTCGACCGAGTTGACGTTCTGGCGGGTCAACTGTTCGCCGCCGACGACGGTCACGGTCACGGGAACGTCCTGAAGCCGCTCTTCACGGCGGTTCACGGTAACGATGATCTCGCTGACATTGGCCTCGGGGCTGTCGGCACCGGCAGCATCGGTGCTGTTTTGCGCCTGCGCCTGTGCGGCGAGCGCGAGCAGGCTGGAGCCCAGCAAAATCGAATAAAGCCTCATTGTCGCATCCTCTCGTGCTGGATCTCTGTCCAATTTCGGACGTGCGCTTAGCGCGTGCATTTACTAACTGTCAAGTCAGTAAGTATCTTGAGGCTTGCGGGAATGGCGATGACATTGTCGCCAACGCGGGTAGGAGACCCTATAGCAATGCCCATGGACACCCTGACGCAGACCGAGAAAAAGCCCCGCCGCAAACAGGAAGACCGCACCAGCGATGCGCGCGCGCGCATCATCGAGGCGACCGTGCGGTGCCTCTACAAGGTCGGCTACAGCGGGGTCTCGACCGCGATGATCGCCAAGGAAGCTGGGGTCAGCCGGGGCAACATCTTCTACCACTTCGGCACCTATGCCGAGCTGATGGTGGCGGTGCGTGACGCGGTATATCAAGAAGAGCGCCAGCTCATCGAAGACATCCGCGCCCGCGTGGGCACCCGCGCCTATCTCGATCAAGTGCCGCGATATGTGCTGGCCGGAATGCGGCGCGAACCCGCCATCGCGGTCGACGAGATCATGCTGGCCGCAAGATCGGACCCGGAGTTGAGCGAAAAGCTGCGCCAGACCGAAAAGACCATCGAGCAGCGGGCGGTCGAAGACTTCGCGGCGCTCTATGCCGAACTGGGCCTCGAACCTCCGCACAACCTTGCGATCCTCTCGCGCGTTGCCGTCGCCGCCTTCCGCGGTCTGGCGATTGCCGAACTTGTGCAAGGCGAGGACGCAAAGATCGACGAATGCATCGAATACCTTATCCGCCTTCTGCAAGTGAGCGAGACGATCGGACCGATCGGCGAATGATGAACCGTTACAAGCAACGGAGCGGCCAAAATGGTCAGGGCAGCACCGGACGATTGGCGTGATGGCGGTGCCCAATGCCTGTGACGGTCTTGCCGGGATAAAGAGCCGCTAAAGCAGATTTTTTCAGGATCGGACAATCACGGCAGATCGGCCGTCTTGGCCCTTGCATTGTCACGTCTTCATAATCGGTCATCAATTTCCCGCATTTGCTGGTCAGCGGCCTAGTGATGCAACACGGACAGGCGAGGCGCCGCGAGGGGCCCTCGGAAATCCTTGAGCACATTGGATCAAGCATCGCGGCCCCAATCTTCTCAGGGCCGCGATGCAATGTGCCATCAGGCGGCGTGGCTATACTGCGCAGCCATCTCCCCCTCGAGCTGCTGCTGATAGCGGGACAAATGTTCTGCCAGCCCGTGCTCAGGCCGCCGGCGCAGGAACGCCGCGATCTGGGCAACTGCGGCAGGATCATAGCGGATCCCTTCGTGCCCTTGGGTTTCGCACCATGCAAACCAGACCAGCGCCAGCAGCAATGTGTCTAGTTCGACGTGGTGCCGAAGCTGCTCCCACTGCTCGAGGCTCGCCGGCCGCACCGGTGCGGCTTTTGCGGTAATAAGCGCCGGTGGGATGCCCAAGCGCAGGCAGACCTGCGACAGGTGCGACCAGGATTTGCCCGCGCCTTTGATCAGCAAGCCAAGATCGATGTGGGATCGGTCCCATGGCAGCTGCTTGGCCTGGAACTGGCGCGGCAAGACGATGCCGTGACGCATCGCAGCCAGTACAACGACAGGCACATCGATGGCCACTCCCCCGAAGCTCAACACTTTGTGCAGCGGTCGGCGCCGAATGAAATCAAGCGCCTGTTCGACCAGTGTTCCCTCGTCAGGCCAGTCGGCGAGCGTCCAGCTTGCCAGCGTTCCGATGGCGATCTCGCCGCTTGCCGCAATCGTGAATTCGAGCGCAGCGGCTGCGGTAACGGTTTTGATGGCGACCGCCTTGCGGTTGGATGCCGGATCGATCTGGCGATGCATTTCGAACAGGGCTTCGTCGGTGGCGAATTCGAGGTCGAAGGCGATGTAGGACTGGGTCATCAGAAGATCTCCGTTGGGCCGAATTGACCAAGGGGACGTGCGCGCTGCAATGCTGACCACGCCTGATAGGCTGCCGTGAGACGGTTTCGTTCGTGCCGATGGAGGGTGGTGAAGAGCTGGCTGAGGAACAGGGTCTGCGCCTCGGCCTCGCAGCGCCGGGCCTTCTCGGCGGTGATGTCGCCCTTGCCTGCACGCCAGATGTCGAAATGCCTTGCGACTGCAACCATCGCGTGCTCGGCCAAGGCAATAGGGCGCACGTCGCAATCTGGCCTCACAGTAGCCAAGGTCTGCGCATCGGTGGGAGCCGGCATGGGCCGCCCCTTGGCCAGTTGGCGAACCAGGCCGCGCGGCAGGCGGGGCGAGCGCATGATGACCCGCGCATCCCGCGGGATCATGCTGGCGATGTGCTCGATCGCCTCCTGGCGTGAAAGCGCAGGCAGGACGACGGCCGTACGAGCGTTGAAGCTGGTCGAAACGGTGTCATCGGTGACGACGAAGACGCTGGCTGCGACGGCTTGGCTGGCGGGTGCCAGTTCGGTGCAATCGCGGATGATGGCCAGCGCGCAGGTGACCGCGGGCGACGAATGGCAAGTAGTCATGGGTATTCTCCAGATACAAGAACGGCGGCACCCAGAGGGCACCGCCGGACGATCGATGAGGGATGTGGTTGCGGTCAGCGCGCCGCGGACGACCGCAGGGCCGAGGGCAGCGTGACGGCGGAGTATGGTGCGCGCTCGGCAGGAATGCGGAGCAGGTCAACGACCTCGCCTCCCATCGCTTCGATGCCACGCTCGACGTCACGCTCCGGCGGCATCGCCACCGAGACCAGCCGGCCGTCACGCAGTTGCCAGCCGTGCCGGCGATCTGCGGATACCAGAACAACCTGCTGTTCGGGGCCGAACCGCGCCGGCTCGACAGTCCTTACGATGGTGACCTTGCCGACGGTCGTGATCAGCGAAAGATAGCGCCTGATCGCACCGCTGCGCTGACGCTCGCTCACGGCAACGAGATAGTCGACGCCGGCAGCGCCTGCAGAGCGCCCCAAGCTGTCGAAAGTCCCGTCGCCTTCGTCGACCAGCATGGCCGCCACGCGAAAGTGCGTGCCGACAGGAAACGGCGGTAGGCCCATCAACTTTGCCAAGGCGGCGGCCAAGGCATGTTGCAGAGCGACCTCTGGGTGATTCAATTCCATCTTCTGTCCTTTCGATGTGGACCCGCCACGCGAAAGGACCTTTTCCTCTCACCCGGGCGGATCACCGGCCCTGCTTCCCCTGATGACCACACCCTTGCACGCCGGAGGTCTCGGTCGCGCACCTTGCTACGCTGGCTGCTTCCGCAGCCGCGCAGTTATCGGATGTTTCAGACAACCCTAGCGGAGCGTCCAAGGCCTCGCGAAGGCCGCCCCACGTCCTGGCTCTGCCGGACACTGCCTGCGGGCTACACCCCGGAGCCTGCGAAGGGGCGCCCGCGAACAGGGGTGAACGAAGTGCACCCCTGTTTGTGGTATTGCGCCTGTAAACACATCTGCTGCTGCGGATGTGTTTGAGGTATTGCGCCTCAAAATTTTGGGCGTTGAAGCCATCAAGTGGACATTTTCAACGGAAAATGCCCTGTACGTTTTCTGCATCGGTTCCAAAACTTGAATTTTGCGAGCCTCGGACGCGATAGGGCATAGTCAGTCTAGGCTTGAGAATCTCGTTTATCCGATCATTCTCAACTATAAATGGTCGCAATTTGACCGAATGCACGCTTACGGCATCATTCTCAATGAGCAATACGAACGCTCGATGACGGAAAGGGCGTTTTCCGCATCATTCGGGAATGATGCCACAATTGTCGGATTTGCACGTTATAAGCATCATTCGCTTGATACCAAGTCAGCTTCTTGATCACCAAGCCCGGCCGCGCGTTTTCAGCATCATCCTGGCCAAGACTACGATTTGCGATTGCCGAATTAGTGCGTTTACCGCGTCATTCCTCATGCGCAATTAATCCATCATAGCCCGAAATGCACGTTTCCCGCATCAGTCCTCATTTACAATTGGACTTTTGAGGGGCAGCTGTGGCAAACTACGTTTTCAGCATCAGATATTCTTGAGCTGATTCTGCTGTTGGATGACGTGCCCGACCCCCATCACGGTCGTATCGGCCCTGCCCTGGGTTGAATTGCACGTTTCCCGCATCATTCGCTTGAGCGTTCAGCGCACCGAGCTGAACTCGGATTTGATCCTTGGAAGGTCGAGTTATGGAACCTGAGACTACCCCTGAGACACCGGATAGCTCGCACGACGATGCTGGCTCCAATTCCGCATCACCGGTAAATTCGACGGGGTCAAGCCATGCTTCGGACTCCGGCGCATCAGGTGACGACATCGATAACGCTTCGCTTTCTGGCTCGGCGAAGGCGAAGTCCGAGTATGCGAGGGACGCCAGGGAACGTGAGAGGTTCATGGCTTGGCTCGGGCTGGAAGATGATGAAGCGATCGAGCTTTATCATCGTATGCGAATGTCGCAGATACCCTCCGAGCATGCTTTGCTGAGTGCGACCGCTGAAGAGCGCCTCATGCGGATGAAGGAAACGGTTGAAGCCAGGCTTCGATCATTACCCCGCTTCACCTATCCGGAGTTTCGCAGCCGGCTCAAAATCAATCAGCGTGTGAAGATAACTTCGGAGCTGTTTGACGTCGTATCGAACGATGCTGATGAGCTGGCGAAAATGGCCTTGCTCTCAGGTGAGATGATCACGCGGATGATCGACAAGATCGACGAGCAAATGGCTCTTCACCTGCAGATTGTCGATCGCCTCGAAGCCGTTCGAAGGCTCGAGGAAAAGGCTATCGCGTCCCCACCTGAATGGGCGCTCGAAATAGCGCGAATGATTGAAGGCACCGGTTTCGATCGGCTTTCGATCAGATCGAAGGGTAAGGACATCGTACGTGATATTAGGGAGGTTCTCGAGAAGCACGGAAGGTCGCCCGAAAACGCCAGCGAGATGTTTGACCGCCTAGGTCACAGGCTGGCAGCGAATATCGACCGCGAGTTCTACGACGGTGACCTAGACGCGAACTCGCAGGTGCCGATTAGCGAGGATTCGGAAACCGCCGTGATGATCGAGGGCACATCTGACGTTGTGCCTGATGGGTGGTCTCCAAGCGGCGGCACACCCGTGAGCGATCTTTCATCAGGACGCATGGCCGAAGCATTCTTTGCTGGTGACTTTGGGGCAAAGACGGCGACCGACCCCAAGCCTGATGAAGCCCGCCCGGACTGTCTCGCGGTTATCGCCGGTCTCAAAGACTTGATTCGATTCGATGCAATGTACAGCCAGTTCGACCGGCGGGAGCCTTCTCCGCTCAATAAATCATACATGGCTCGCATCGAGGAGCGCGACCGTTACAGCATGGCAATTGCCACGCTGATCAATGGCGTTCTTCCTGATGCGGCATGGCTGCGATACGAGGCGGTAGCCGGCGATTATGCGCTGGTGCAGATGAGGGGCCCCTCCAGCATTTTGCCGCGGTTGAATAATGCATTTGACTTAGCAATGCCTGGCACTGGCGCGATATCTGGGATGCTACCGCCTTATGCGTCGATGGCGCGGTATGGCGAGATCGTGGGAGCCACCGAGGCGGAGCTGCGCAGTTTGGCGGCATGGGATGCTGCGGGCACGGGCCCTGCGCATTTGCGGCCTGCCGTTCTGAACGGGACTAACGGTGATCCGGTTCAGGCCTATGAGGTCATGAAGCATGCGGTACACGTGCATCTGTCGAAAGTGCTGGGCTCCGACGAAGCGGCCCAGATATCGCCCTTGGCTCGGGAGCACATGGCGAGGTTCTGGCTGTTCTTGGTGCTAGGCCGGATGCGCAACCCGCAACTTGATCGGTTGTGGCCGGACGGTTTCTTCCATGGTGTGGAAGGACATGATGTCGGTCTCGGCAACCACGGGTATTTGCGATTGCTGCGGATGAACACGGGATCGATTGACGCGTCGATCGTGTAGATGATTGTCCGCATTTAGGGATCAGCTGGGGCTCCTCCAATGTCCGTTAGTGGGTGGGAAGCGGTCAGGACCGCAGAAGCAGGATGGCCTTATTGATCGTTAGTAATGCGAACAGCGAGAAGGCCGTCCATGCTAGCAACGGCGAGCTATCCTTGCTCACTCCAAATACCAACAGGAGCGGGCCCACTACCAAGTAGTAACGATCACCTAGAAGGCGTAAACGCTCGTTCAACGTGCTGGTATCCATCACAAAAGAGTAGCGCATTCGCCGATGTCCGCAAAGAGGCCGATAGCTGACGGACAGGAAATTTTCGCGAAACGGGCATAGACGACGCAGCCCCTGAACGATCGCCGATGCGGCTGGCTGGCGACTGAATGAGCTTTGTCAGCGGGGCGGTCACGCCCCCCTGATCACGTTCGCCGATCAGTCCCCAGTCCCGCCCGCATTCGGCCCTTGCAGCCGGATTCATCGTATGTCACATGCCTGTGCACACGGCCTTCGCGCCGTGCTGCAGCCCGCGGTTTTCCGGGCTTTGCGGGTGGTCGGAAAAGTGGACTCGCATCCTGTCTATTAGACCATTTTACATAATTTGTGGCTTGCGTTAGCGTTTCCGGCGCGATTTTTTGTCTATACTACTATGTTCGAGCCGCTTTTAGTCCCGCGACAACTCCTTCTGCGGCGATAACATCCGTTCTTAAACGCGCTTATAAGGACCGTCGGCACTCCGGAAGAAAGTTACCATGTTACAATGCGTTAAACGCATTGGCGATCGCTTTTGTTCAATCAGTTACAGGATTGCTGCTCTGGGCTGAACGATTGAATAGAGCAAAATGCACCTGCATCGACTAGGCGAGCGAGCTCTTTGTACAACGCGCTCGCAAAATACCTGTACAGGATGGAGTGGAAAAGAAATCATTCCAGTTTGTATCGAAACAGTTTCACGCATCAACTAAGCGGCGTCGCTCTCACAAAAGCTGCAATTTGACTTGCCGCTTCCACGGGATATTGATGCTGCGGTCCGTGCCCTGCCCGGGGATATGTGACCAGATGCAGGGTCGGGAGCTGGCCGTTCAGCGCATACCAGTTTTCGACCGGGAAGATGATGTCGTGATCGCCGCCCAGATGCAGGATCGGCACCGCGGTGTGCTTCAGCATCAGCAGGATGTCATCTACCGGGAAGGCCGGATTGCGCGGGGCGGTGCCGATCTGGGCAATCGCCCATTCGGCGTCGACGTCGGGGCTGCGGTCCTTGGTGCGCGAGAAGATCCGCTTGAAGGACTGCGCCGAGGCCTTGCGGCTGCCTTCGTCCACAGGCTCGAAGAACACCGTGGTGAACTGGTCGAGGTCAACCCCGGGCTTGGCGGCGGCGTCGTAGAACAGCTGTTCGGCGGGCTTCACCAACTGGCCCGGAGGCGTGGTGCCGATCAGCACGACGTGGGTGACCTCGGCCCCGAACATCGCGAGGTAGATCTGCGCGACGATCCCACCCAGTGACCAGCCCCCGATGGCAACGTCTTTCAGGCCGAGGCCGAGGATCAGCTCGCGCGCGTCCTTGACCAGCGCGGGTGGATCATAGCTGCGGGCCCCGGTGGAGAGGCCGAGACCCGAATAGTCGAAGGTAATGACCTCGAAGCCCTCACCCGTAAGGCTGTCGATGAACAGCGGGTCCCAGGTGTCGAGCGTGCCTCGGAAGCGGTTGAACAGCACCAGCGGCTTGCCAGTGCCGACGCGGCGGTAGGACAGCTTGCGGCCGCCGATCTCGAGATAGCGGGTCGGTGCGCTCGCATAGTCGGAAACGGCGGCGGTGCTGGCGGCGACCATCACCGGGGCCGTGCCAGCCAGAGCGATCGCGGCGGCGGCGCCCGCGCCGGACTTGAAGATGGTTCTGCGCAGAAAGGTCATTTCATATGCTCCATGCGCCCGGGATATGCGGGCCTGTCGCGACAACCAGGGCTGTCACGGGGGTTGAGGTGTCGTGAATCGGGGATGGATATCGATTCGATAGTGTGTTACTACGCAATTCGTAGCGAATCACTATCAAAATGATATCGAAAGTCGGATGATGGACACCCCCTGCCCTATGGCCCGCGGCATTGCCGCTTTCGGAGACTCCTGGAGCCTCATGATCTTGCGCGAGGCGCTGGGCGGCGCGACCCGGTTCGATACCTTCCGCAAGAACCTCGGCATCGCGCCGACGGTGCTGACCAAGCGGCTGGCGATGCTGACGCAGGAAGGCCTGCTCGAGCGTGTGCGCTATCAGGACAATCCGCCGCGTGACGAATACCAGCTGACTGAAGCTGGGCGTGACTTGCGGCCCATCCTGATGCTGATCGCGCAATGGGGTCGCACCCACCGGCCCGGCGGCGAACTGGCGCGCTATCTCGATTCCGCCGACGGACACGAACTGGAGCCGGTCGCCATCGACCGGGTCACGGGCGACCCGATCGGGATCAGGCCGATCACGGTCGTCGTCCCCGGCACAGGGCAATAACGACCGGCGGGCAACAGCGCGGGCCGCACCATCGCTCGGCCCGGCGTCATTGATCATGCCTGATTGGTGAACTTGGTCACCAGATAGGCGTCAATGCCTTCGGTGCCGTTCTCACTGCCATAGCCGCTTTGCTTGACCCCGCCAAACGGGGCCTCGGGCATCCCAAAGTAATAGGTGTTGATCCCGATCATGCCGCTTTCAAGCTCGCCTGAAAGCCGCTGGGCCTGCTGGGTATTGGTGGTGAAGGCATAGGCCGCCAGGCCGAATGGCAGGCGGTTCGCCTTGGCAATGGCGTCATCGATATCGGAGAAGCACGAGAGGATCGCGACCGGGCCAAAGGGTTCGTCATTCATGATCTGCGCGGTGTCGGGAACGCCGGTCAGCACGGTCGGTTCGAACAACAGGCCGGTATTCCCGATCCGCTTGCCGCCAGTGGTGATCGTCCCGCCGTGTTCGACGGCATCGGCGATCAGCCGCTCCATCGCCGCCAGCCGGCGGTCATTGGCAAGCGGCCCCATGACGGTTTCGGCATCGAACCCATCGCCCACCTTGATCGCGCTGGCGGCGACGGTGAACTTTTCGACGAACGCGTCATAGACCGCGTCCTGAATGTAGAAGCGCGTCGGCGAAATGCAGCTCGCGCCAGCCATGAAGAACTTGTTTGCGACCGAAGACTCGACAGCCATGTCGATGTCGGCATCATCGCACACGATTACCGGGGCATGGCCACCAAGCTCCATCGTCACCGCCGTCACCTGCCGGGCGGCGAGCGCAGCCAGCTGCTGGCCGACCGGCGTTGGTCCGGTGAAAGAGACCTTGCGGATGATCGGCGAGGCAATCAGCGTGGCCGAAATATGCGCCGGATCGCCCAGCACGACGTTCAGCACGCCTGCGGGAAGGCCAGCATCGGCGAAAGCCTCGGCAATCATGAGGCCGCTTCCGGGCGTTTCTTCTGAAGGCTTGATGATCATCGAACAGCCTGCGGCGAGCGCTGCCGCAATCTTGCGGCCAGTCAACAGCGCGGGAGCGTTCCACGGCGCGAAGGCTGCCACCGGGCCGATCGGTTCACGCGAGATGATGGCGCGGCCATGCGGCAGGCGGGATTCGACCGTGCGGCCATAGATGCGCTTGGCCTCTTCACCGGCCCAGACGATCGATTCTATCGTCAGCCCCATTTCCATCCGCGCCTCTGCCAGCGGCTTGCCGACTTCGAGCGTGAGGATTTCTGCGAAGCGCTCGATCCGGACGCGGATCAGTTCGGCTGCCCTCAGGATAATCGCCGCTCGCTCCCAAGCGGGGACTTTGCGCCACTGTTTGAACGCGCGCTGCGAGCTTTCCAGCGCAGCCGCCAAGTCGGCATCGGTCGCATGGGGCATTTCAGCGAGGATGCTGCCGTCAAAGGGATTGGTCACGGAACTGGTCTGGCGTCCGTCACCGGACAGACGCGCGCCGTCGATCCACTGATAGAGCGGCACGTAATGGCGGAGGGGCATGAGGGGACTCCTTTCAGGTCGAAGCAAAACCGCGCGCAAAAGCACGCCGCGATGCCGAGGGTCGGTAGGACATCGGATCTTGGGATTGGCCGACAATCCGGGATGCGGACGCAGACAACTCACCCTGCATCGCCATTCTATTTATGGCGCTCTATGCCAATTGTCAACGGGTGACATTTTTTGATCAGGCTATGCCCGTCAATGCCGCCGCCTCATCGAACATGGCTGTCAGCGATGGCTTCCCATCGGCATCGACCCAGCGTGCGATCACATTGCGGATCAGGGCAAACACGATGTCGGTGTAGAGCCGCACCTGCCAATCCACAGGCTGCTGCCCCACCCCCTTCGCGCCGATCATGACGGCCAGTTGATCCGCCAGCCCCGCTGTCATGGCGAGCTTGCGCGCCCGAATGTCAGGCGATGCAGCAATGGCGCGTTCGATGGCCAGATAGAACGGGGCGTGCGCTTCATAATGGGCAATCAGCGCACGGGCGCTCGAGAGAAGCGCGCTTGCAAGATGCGTGTTGGATGAACGCGCTGCAAAGCTGTCGAGGAAGACGGCGGTGCTATCCTCAACCTGGCTGACCACGATATCTTCCTTGGTCGCAAAGTAGCGCAGCAGCGTGCGCGGCGAGACGTCGACCTCTGCTGCGATCTGGCTGATCGTGGTCTCGGCAAAACCCTGTTGTTCGAACAGGCGGAGCGCTGCCTCCAGCAGCGCCGTGCGGGTCTTGTCCTTCTTGCGTTCTCTCAGCCCAGATTGGGCGTCCTTTATCTCGGCCATGCTAGACCCATCGCACATCTGTCAGCGAGTGACAAATGTCGCACTATCAGCCCCGATATCTCAGCGCCTCCACCAGCAGCGAAAAGGCTGGCGGCAACTGGCGCCTATCGGGGTAATAGAGGTGGTAGCCGGCGAAAGGCGGGCACCAGTCGTCGAGCACCCGTTCGACCGCGCCGCTTGCCAGCATGGCCTCTGCCTGATCCTCCAGCACACAGGCGAGCCCCAAGCCGTCGGCGGCAGCGCGCAACACCATCGGCACATCATTGGCGATCACCGGACCTTCCACCCGCACGTTGAGATCGCGCCCGTCCTTGCCGAACTCCCAGGCATAGAGCCCTCCCCGGGTCTGCATCCGGATGTTGATGCAGGCATGACCAGTCAGCTCCTGCGGAGTCTTCGGGCGGCCATGTTCGGCAAAGTAGGACGGCGCGCCCACCACCGCCATGCGCAGTTCAGGGCCGATGCGCACCGCGATCATGTCCTTCTCGATCTGCTCGCCAAGGCGGATACCGGCGTCGAAACGGTCGCCGATGATGTCGGTGAGGTGGCTGTCGATCGAGATTTCGACGGTCACCTCAGGATAGGCCTCGATCAGCCTGCGGACAGCTGGCCACAGGATCGCCTCGGCCGCATGCCGACTGGTGGTAATGCGTACCGTGCCCGCCGGGCGTTCGCGCAAGGCGCTGAGCGCGGCGAGCCGCGCATCGATCTCGTCAAAGGCGGGGCGGAGGGTCGCCACCAGCTGCTCGCCGGCCTCGGTCGGCGCAACATTGCGGGTGTTGCGGGTCAGCAGCTTGATCCCCATCCCTGCCTCGAGCCGCTTGACGATCTGGCTGATCGCGGATTGCGAGGTCCCCAGCCGCGCCGCCGCTCGAGTGAAGCTACGTGCCTCGGCAACGGCCAGAAAGACCGCGAGATCGCTCAACTCTTCGCGCTTCATTGATAAGTTCCCGATATAGCCGCATGCAAAACTTAGCGTCTAATCACTGAAAAGCCCAGCATCTATATCCTCTCCCGAGCCAGCGGCGAACCGCTGCGGCACGAGGAGACAAAGTGATGGACAAGAATGTGATTGTCGTGATCGGCGCAGGCGGCATCGGCCTCGCCATTGCACGCCGCCAGGGCTTCAACAGCAAGGTTCTGCTCGCGGATCGTAACGAGGAACTTCTCGCCACAGCCGCCGAGGGCATGGCGAACGCAGGCTTCGACGTCGAATTGCAAACCGTCGACGTGTCCAGCCGCGCCTCGGTGCAGGCCTTGGCCGACAAGGCGGATGCGCTCGGCCCGGTGATGCAGGTCGTCATCGCCGCCGGCCTGTCACCCAACATGGCACCGGTCGACAAGATCCTCGCGGTTGATCTTTACGGCACCGCGCTGGCCTTCGAGATCTTCGGCGGCGTGATCGCGCCGGGCGGTGCGGGACTGGTGGTGTCCAGCATGGCCGGACACCACCGGCGCCCTCTGCCCGAGGAAGACGAGAAGCTACTGGCCTACACGCCCACCGAGGAACTGCTGGCCCTCCCCTGCCTCAACAGCGAGGCCGTGCCCAACGGCATGATCGCCTACATGGTGGCCAAGCGCGCCAACATCCTGCGTGTGCAGGCCGAGGCGATGCATTGGGGCGAACGCGGGGCGCGGGTCAATGCGATCAGCCCTGGCATCGTCGTCACCCCGCTCGCAGCGCATGAACTGGCCTCGCCCTCCGGGGACATTTTCCGCGCGATGGTGGCGGCTTCCCCGGCGAAGCGCATGGCCTCGCCCGAGGAAATCGCTGTTGCGGCGAACTTCCTGCTCGGCCCGGACGCGGGCTTCATAACCGGCAGCGACCTGCTGATCGATGGCGGCGTGGTGGCTGCGATGCGTGCCGGCAAACTGCCGACGCCGCACTGATCCGCGCCCCCCCGAAAGGACATTCGACATGCAACAGCGCAATCTCGGCCCGCTTGCCGTCAGCGAAATCGGCTTTGGCACGATGAGCTTTGCCTCGACCTACGGCGCGGCCCCCGAACGCAGCGAAGCCATCCGCGTCATCCGCGGCGCGCATGAGCGCGGCGTCACCTTCTTCGATACTGCCGAGGCCTATGGCCCCTGGACCAACGAGGAACTGGTCGGCGAAGCCCTGCGCCCGATCCGCGACCAAGTGGTGATTGCCACCAAGTTCGGCTTCGAGATCGACCAGACCACCGGCAAGTGCAGCGCGGGCGTCAACAGCCGCCCCGAACAGATCCGCAAGGTGATCGACAACAGCCTCAAGCGGCTCGGGATCGAGACCGTCGACCTGTTCTACCAGCACCGGGTCGATCCTGCCGTGCCGATCGAGGACGTCGCCGGCACCGTGCGCGATCTGATCGCGGCGGGCAAGGTCAGGCACTTCGGCATGTCCGAGGCCGCTGCCGCCACGATCCGCCGCGCCCATGCGGTGCAGCCCGTCACCGCGATCCAGAGCGAATATTCGCTGTGGACCCGCGATCCCGAGGCCGAAGTGCTGCCGCTGTGCGCCGAACTCGGCATCGGCTTCGTGCCGTGGAGCCCGCTGGGCGCGGGCTTCCTCACCGGCAAGATCGACGCTGCGACCCCGATCGACAGCAGCGATTTCCGCGCCCATTCGCCGCGCTTTACCCCCGAAGCGCGCACTGCCAATCAGACGCTGGTCGATCTGCTCCGCGCCATCGCGGGCGAAAAGCACGCCACCCCGGCGCAGATTGCGCTGGCCTGGCTGCTGGCCCGCGCGCCCTTCATCGTCCCGATCTTCGGCACCCGCCACCTCGACCGGGTCGAAGAGAACCTCGGCGCGGCTGATGTCACCCTGACACCTGCCGATCTTGCCCGGATCGAGGACGCGGTCAGCCAGATCGACATTCAGGGCGAGCGGCTGCCGGCTGCCGTCCTCAAGATGTCCTACCTGTGAGCCTCGACATGACCAAGGTTCTGATCATCGGCGCGCACGGGCAGATTGCCCGTGTCGCCACCCGCCAGCTGCTGGAACGCACGGACGCGGACTTGACCCTGTTCCTGCGCCGCGCCCACCGGCTCGCCCATCTGGCAGGCAACCCGCGCATCCGGATCATCGAGGGCGACGCAGCCGATCCGGCCGCACTTGCCACTGCGATGGCGGGGCAGGATATCGTCTATGCCAACCTCTCGGGCGACATGCCACGGCAGGCCGAGGCGATTGTGAGCGCGATGGGCAAGGCAGGCGTGCGCCGGCTGATCTTCATCAGTTCGATGGGCATCTACGGTGAAGTCCCCGGCCAACCCTACCGCCGCATCCTCGATCCCTATCGCGACAGCGCCGCGATCGTCGAAAGCTCAGGTCTCGATACCACGGTGATCCGGCCCGCCTGGCTCACTGACGAAAGCACAATCGCCTATGGCATCACCCGCAAGGGCGAGCCCTTCGTCAATCCGGGCGCAACCGTCTCTCGCGCCAGCGTTGCCGACCTGATCGTCCGGCTCGTCACCGAACCCGGCTTCGGCATCGGCGAAAGCTTCGGCGTGCACCACGCCAATTCCTAAATTCCCAAGGAGAAAACCATGAAACAGCGCAAACTCGGCAATCTCACCGTCAGCGAAATCGGGTTCGGCTGCATGGGCCTCGACTTCAGCTATGGCCATCGCATCAGCCGCGAGGAAGGTATCGCTCTGATCCGCCACGCGGCCGAGCGCGGTGTCACCTTCTTCGATACCGCCGAAATCTACGGCCCCTTCACCAACGAGGAGATGGTCGGCGAAGCCCTGCGTCCGATCCGCGACGAGGTGGTGATCGCCACCAAGTTCGGCTTCGACATCGATCCGGCCACCGGCAAGATCAACGGCGTATCGAGCCGCCCGGAGAACATCCGAGCGATTGTGGAGCGGTCCTTGAAGCGTCTCGGGGTCGAAACGGTGGACCTGATCTACCAGCACCGGGTCGACCCCAATGTCCCGATCGAAGATGTCGCGGGCGTCGTGCGCGATCTGATTGCCGAGGGCAAAGCGCGGGCCTTCGGCCTGTCGGAACCGGGCGTCCAGACCCTGCGCCGCGCCCATACGGTGCAGCCCGTGGCCGCGGTGCAGAACGAATATTCGCTGTGGTGGCGCGAACCCGAAACCAACGGCATCCTTGAAACCTGCGACGCGTTGGGCATCGGTTTCGTGCCCTATAGCCCGCTTGGCAAAGGGTTCCTGACCGGCGCGATCGGCGCCGACACCAAGCTCGACAAGAGCGATTTCCGCAGCACCTCGCCGCGCTTCGCACGCGAGGCGCTCGCAAAGAACGAGGCCTTCGTCGACCTGCTCAAGCGGGTGGGCGCGGCGCGCGATGCGACCCCGGCGCAGGTCGCGCTGGCCTGGCTGCTGGCGCAGCGTCCCTACATCGTCCCGATCCCCGGCACGACCAAGGCCCACCGGCTCGAAGAAAATCTCGGCTCTGCGAACGTCGAACTCACGGCAGGCGAGCTGGCTGAAATAGCCGAGGCGCTCGCGATGCTGGAGGTCGCAGGGCATCGCTACTCCCCCGGCGCACAAGCGATGGTGGGAGTCGAAGCACCGCTCAAAGCGATAGCCTGAATGCACATTGCCGCCCTGCAACATTGCAGGGCGGCATTGCCCTTGGCAGGCTCACCCCCACTTGCTCAACTTGACCACCAGCGCCGTAGCAATACCCATCACTGCCATTGCGACCATTGACAGCGCGAAGACATCGCTGGGTGAGCCGGAAGAAGCCAGAAGGTAGGCTCCCCCCGCGAGGATAATCCCGGTTCTGAACGACTGCGCGAGAATGACACCGCCCACGCGCCCCGCTCCTTGCGAGGCAAAATAAAGACACAGCGCCAGACCGAAGAAGCCGTAGCCATAGCCGGCAATGGTCAGATAGTCATAGGCCGCTGCACGGACCGGGGCGACCTGGGTGAACAGGTCCACCCAGAGTTGCGGAACAAGGACGGCGCCAAGGCCGATGATCCCGACTGCAACAAACACCACCGCGCCCGAAGTCCATGCAATCTGCCTCGCACGCGACACGTTGCTTGCTCCGATCGCAGTCCCGACCATCGGCAAGGCCGCCACCCCGACTGAAAAGGCGATCGGGATCAGCAGGAATTCGAGCCGCACGCCAATGCCGTAACCGGCCAGCACCTCAGGGCCGAAGCTCGCGACAATCCGCGTCAGCAACAGCACGGAGGCGACCGACAGCAAAGGGGAAAGCATCGCGATCCCGCCGACCTTCAGCAAGGCGGTGACATAGGCCGGCTGCCAGCCGCTCCAATCGAACCGCAATCCAACAGCCGGCCGATTTGTGCGCAGATAAAGAAACAGCACAGCTGCCGCAGCCCAGTAGACAATGGCCTGGGCGATCGCGACGCCAGCAATGCCGAGCTGCGGAAACGGCCCGATCCCAAGACCAAGCGCACCGCCGATGATGACCTGCCCAATCCCGGCACACAGCAGGGTCGTCGCCGGGACCGACATAACGCCCGAACCCCGCAAGATCGAGGACAGGGCGTTGGCGAGCCAGATGGCCGGGATCGCCCATGCTGCGGCATTGGAATAGGCCAGTGCTTCGCTCAGCACCGCCCCCTTGCCGCCAAGGCTACCGTAGATCAGCGGCCCAAAGAGGCGGACCAGACCGGCGAGCACCACACCAAGGGTCAGCGCGATCCCAAAGCCGCTGAGTGCAAGGCTATGCGCCATGTCGCGGTTGCCGGCCCCAAGTGCGCGGCTAACCGCGCCCGAAATCGTCCCGCCGATAGCGCCCGCCGAAAGCATCTGCATCAGCATGAAGACCGGAAAGGCAAGCGCGATACCTCCCAGCGCGGCAACGCCGATCATGCCGACGTATGCTGTCTCGGCAATTGATACGATTGCCGACGAACCGAGCGAGACAAGGTTAGGCAGCGTGAGCAGAACAAGGGTCGAAAGGACCGGGCCAGAGCGGAGCATTTCGGCCCGCCTTGCGGCGGGCGATAAAGCGGACATTGGTGCGGATGCCGACACAGCGCGGCCTCAGCCTTGCACTGCGTCCGAACGACGCTCCGCTTCAAGCTTCGCAACGCGCGCCTCGAGGGCAGCGATGCGATCACGATCGGTAGCGGCAGGATCGAAGGCGGTATCAAGCGCCTCAAGGGCACTACGGATACGATTTCCGATCGACTTGTTTTCGCTCTGATTTGTCATGCGGGTTTCCTTTTTCGTCGTGCCAATTGGCCGAGGCGTCGATTACGCCGGTTTGGCCTCCATCTGGTCAGTCTCGCCATCCTTGCGGCGGCGGGCAGACGGCTCATTGTCTTCAGGCTTGATCTTGAACCAGAGCGCATAAAGCGCCGGCAAAAACAGCAGCGTCAGCACGGTGCCACCCAACGTCCCGCCGATCAGCGTGATCGCCATCGAACCCCAGAACACCGAGGAAATCAGCGGCACGAAGGCCAGAACCGCCGCTAGCGCCGTCAGGATCACGGGGCGCGAACGCTGCACCGTTGCCTCGACCAGAGCATCGTAGGGCGAAAGACCCGCCTTTTCGTTGTCGTGGATCTGACCGATCAGGATCAGCGTGTTGCGCATCAGGATGCCAGCCAGAGCGATCAGGCCGAGGATCGCATTGAAGCCGAAGGGCGTGCCGGTAATCAGCAAGGTCGGCACCACGCCGATCAGTCCCAGCGGCGCCGTCAGCAACACGATCGTCGTGGCGGAAAGGCTGCGCACCTGCAGAATGATCACCACCATCATGAACAGGATCATGATCGGGAAAATGGGCGCAAGTGCCTTGTTCGCCTTGGCCGATTCCTCGATGTTGCCGCCCGTGGCGATGGTGTAGCCCGCCGGAAGCGTGTCGATAACGGGCTTGAGCTTCTGTGCGATTGCGGTCGACACATCGGGCGGCTGCAGCCCCTCGGCGATGTCGCCGCGCACGGTAATGGTCGGCACCCGGTCGCGTCGCTTGAGGATCGGCTCCTCCATGCGCACTTCGATGCGTCCGATCTGGCTGACCGACAGCCGCTGACCCTGCGCGCCGATCAGCGTGTAATTGCCCAGCTTCGAAGGATCGAACCGGTCAGCACCGGAAGAACGCGCCACAACATCCACCGCACGGATATCCTGCCTGACTTGGCTTACGGCCATACCCTGAAGCAGGAACTGGAGCTGCTCGGCAACGCTTGCGGATGTGAGGCCAAAGGCGCGCAGACGGTCCTGATCGAGATTGACCCGCATCACCGGCACCCTGTCGCCCCAGTCGATGTTGACGTCGCGCATCATCGGATCGCCATCCATGATCGCCTTGACCTTTTCGGCAATCGCCCGGACTTCACCAATGTCGGCGCCGCTTACTCGGAACGCGACGGGAAACGGCGATGGCGGCCCGAACACCAGCTGCGTGGCGCGCACCCGGGCCATCGGCGCCAGACCATCGGCCACGGCCTTGCGCAAGCGCCATTTGATCGCGTCGCGCCGCTCTTCGTCATCGGTGCGGACAATGATCTTGGCAAAGGCCGGATCGGGCAGCTCCGAATTGAGCGACAGGTAGAACCGCGGCGCACCCTGCCCGATATAGCTGGTGACAATCTTCGCTTCGGGTTGCTTGCGCAGCCACGCTTCAACCGCAGCTGTCGCCTTTTCGCTGGATGCGATGGTGGCGCCTTCGGGCAGATAGAGCTCGACCAGCAGTTCGGGCCTGTCTGACGATGGGAAAAATTGCTTTTCGACCAGCGGCATCCCCGCCGCTGCAAGCACCAGTGCACCGAAGGTGGCGAACGCGACGAGCTTCCTCCGTTTCACCGCCCATCCGATCAGCCCCCGCACCCGTTCGTAGCGGGGGGTGCGATAGATCGCATCATGCCCGCCCTCGACCGGCTTGATCACAGGCAGCAGCTTGACGCCCATGTAGGGAGTAAAGATCACCGCCACGAACCACGAGGCGATCAGGGCGAAGCCCACCACCCAGAAGATGTTGCCGGCATATTCGCCCGCACCCGACTGGGCAAAGCCGACCGGCATGAGCCCGATCACCGTCAGCAGCGTGCCCGCCAGCATCGGCGCTGCGGTGTGGCTCCACGCATAGGCGGATGCCTTTATGCGGTCGTAACCTTCCTCCATCTTCACCACCATCATTTCGATGGCGATGATCGCGTCGTCGACCAGCAGCCCGAGCGCGAGGATCAGCGCGCCCAGCGTGATGCGGTCGAGCACCCGTCCGGTGAGCCACATCACCACCAGCGCGATCGCAAGCGTGAGCGGCACGGCACCCGCCACCACGATGCCGACCCGCCAGCCGAGGCTGATGAGGCTGACAATCAGGACAATCGCGAGCGCTTCAAGAAAGGTCTTGGTGAATTGGCCGACCGCCGCATCGATGTTGACCGCCTGATCGGCGACCTTCTCCAAGGTCATGCCAAGCGGCAGTTCGCTCTTGATCGTTTCGACTTCCGCATTCAACGCCTTGCCGAGATCAAGGCCGTTCCAACCCTGCTTCATCACCACACTCAGCATCAGCGCGTCTTCGCCCTGATTGCGGATCTTGTAGGTCGCCGGGTCTTGGTAGCCGCGCTTGACCGTGGCGACATCGGACAGGCGCACAGCCGTGCCATTGCCTGCTACCGGCAAATCGCGGATTTTCTGAAGATCGTCGAAGGCTCCATCCAACCGGACCGGCACAGTCGGCCCATCGGTTTCAAGAGAGCCGGAAGGGGTCAACAGATTCTGCTGGCCCAGCGCCTGAAGCACATCGCGCGGGGACACGCCCAGCGTGGCCAGACGTTCGGGCGAAAACTCGACGAAAATCTGTTCGGGCTGCTCCCCCAGCAACTTGATCTTGTTCACGCCAGGCACGCGCAGCAGCCGCTGCCGCAGCACCTCGGCATCGCGCACCAGCTGACGATGCGGCACGCCCTTGGCAGACAGCGCGTAGAGCGCGAAGCTGACATCTCCATATTCGTCATCGACAAACGGCCCTGCCACCCCGCGCGGCAGCCTGCGCTGTTCATCGGACAGCTTCTTGCGCGCCTGATAGAACTGTTCCGGCACCTCGGACGGCGGGGTCGTGTCCTTCAGCCAAACCGTCAGGAAGGCAAAGCCGGGCCGGGTGAAAGTGTCGGTCCGGTCATAGTGCTTCAGTTCCTGCAGGCGTTTTTCGAGCGGGTCGGCAACCTGATCCTGCATTTCCTGCGCCGTCGCTCCGGGCCAGGCTGCCGAGACCGTAAAGGTCTTGATGGTGAAAGACGGGTCTTCTGCCCGTCCGATCTGGGTGTAGGCGAAAATGCCGATCAGCATCGTGATGACCAGAAAGAACAAGGTGACCGATTTCTCGCGCACTGCCAGCGCCGAGAGGTTGAAGCCGCTGCCCGGCTCCGCGTGCCCTGCGCCGCTCACTTCTGTGACACCCGCACGGCCTGCCCCTGGCGCAGCAAATGCGCGCCCATGGCCACGATGACCTCGCCGGGTTTGATCCCGGCTGAAAGGAACGCCGATTCTTCATCGACAGCAGCGATCTTTACTGGCCGCCATGTTACCGTCTTATCCTTGCCGGAACTGACGACCCAGACCCCCGGTCCCTTGCCCGCATCGCGGATCGCCCCCAGAGGAACCGCAATCTGGGCTCCATCGCTGCCCGCCTGCGGCAGGGCGACGGTCACGGTGGAACCAATCGGGGCGCCGGCCGCCGCGCCGCTGAGCGTATAGCGCGCCTCGTAGGTGCGGGTCAGCGGGTCGGCGGCATCCGACAATTGGCGCAAGGTGCCTGCTCCCTGCGCGCCGCCGAAGGTGCGTGCCCCGACGCTCGACCCGATTTGTGGCCGCACGTTTTCCGGCAGATCGATCAGCGCTTCACGCGGTCCGGAACGGGCCAGCCGGACGACGACCTGCCCTGCCCCGACAACCTGACCGGGTTCTGCAAGGGTCTCGACCACCGTTCCGTCAGCATCGGCAACGATCAAACTGTAACCGCCCTGGTTGCGCGCGACCCGAGCTTCGGCAGTGGCAGTCGCCAGTTGTGCGCTGGCGGCTTCGGCCGCGGCCTTGGCCTGATCATAAGTCGACGCAGAAACGGCCCCCGCTTCGACAAGGCCCTTCAGGCGGGCCAGATCCGCCGCTGTCTGCTGGGCGCGGGCGCGGGCCGCAGCAACGCCGCCCTCGGCGGCGCGCGCGGCCAGCGCCAGGTCCGAACCGTCGATCCGCATCAGGGGCTGACCGCGGCGGACGGTCTGTCCGGCCTCGACATAACGGGCGACAACCTTGCCGCCGACGCGAAAGCCCAGATCGCTCTGGACGCGCGCGGCCACGACGCCGGTGAACTCCTGCGCGCCTGCGGTGCCCGGCGCAGCGCTTGTCGCCCGAACCAGCGGGGGAAGCGTACGGGGATCGGTTTCTGGCTCGCTGCAACCCGAAAGGGCCGCAAGGCAAAGCGGAAGACCGAGCAACGCCGCACGCCTTCGCATCTTGTCCGCAGATCGGCCCACGGCGGTGTGGGCAGGAATTTGGGTAAGCGTGGTCGCGAGCATGAGGGGCCTTCCGAACGAGTCGGAAACAAATTGTAGCCCAGTGACTAATTTGTCAATTGGTCACTCATTCCACGTCAGGGCGCGAGGCTGCGAAGGATGAGCGAGGTCACGTCGGTTTGGGCACGCGGCAGGATGCTCTGGCTGTGCTCAAGGAAAATCGGCTTGATGAAGGGCATCATGGCATAGAAGATCCCGCGCGTCGTCTCGTCGAGCGGTGTCTTGCGCTCAAACTCTCCGCTCTCGCGTCCCTCCTTGACGATGCTCTCGATCAACGCTTTCAAACGATCCGTATAGACCTTCGCCGACGGCCAGTTTTCGATCGAGGCCTGAGCAGCGATGGCGTGAAGCTTGCGCTCGTTGAAAAGCAGGCCAAGCCCGGCAGAGGTGACCGTTTCGGTGAAAAGCCGCATCTTTTCAGTCGCTGTTTGCCCGGCATCGACGGCGGCCCGGACCTCATCGAAAAGCTTTCCGGTGGTGCTGAGGCAGATGGCTTCGCCGATCGCCTGTTTGGATTCGAAGAAGCGGTAGATGTACGCCTTCGAGAAGCCGATGGCCCGGGCAAGATCGGCAACCGTGGTCTTCTCGTAGCCGTAATGCGCGAAGTAATCGTGGGCTGCTGCGATGATCTGATCGCGAACCGTGTGATCGGCCGGGCCGCGTGCGGCGAGATCTGGAAGCGGGGCGTGCTTGGTCATGGGCCATCGGTAGCGCAAATTTCCGCAATTGACAAATAGTGACTTTTTTCGTCATTGGTCACTTGCACCAGTTAAGGACTGCCTCATGTCTACCCGTCGACCACTCCTTGCCAGCTCCGCCGCGCTGCTTTTGCTCGGTGGCTGCGCAACAGGCCCTGCATACAGGCAACCCGACCTTTCCCTGCCGACCACCTTTACCACGAGCGAGGCAGTCGCGGCGCGCACAGCCCCGGAAGCATCGGTTGATCTGGTCGAATGGTGGCATTCCTTCAACGATCCGCTCCTTACAAGCCTGATCGAACGTGCCGTTGCCCAGAACCTTGATCTGAAGCAGGCCGAAGCTCGGGTGCTCCAGGCACGGGCCGCCTTGCGGTTTAGCAACGCCGAGATGTTGCCAACCGGCGCGGCGAGCGGACAGGCAGGAATCAATTATCAGTCGCTCGAAACGCCAATCGGCCAGGTGGCCAGCGCATTTCCCGGGTTCGACCGGTCCACTGGCGCTTACGAGGCAGGTCTCAGCGCCAGTTGGGAAATCGATCTGTTCGGCGGAAACGACGCCGCACGCGATGCGGCCCGGGCTGATTGGCAGGCGTCAGAAGCAGGTGCCGTCGCCGCGCGCCTCGCGGTGATCGCACAGACCGCCGATACCTACGTCACGATCCGGGCCTTGCAAGAGCGTCTGGCGATCGTGCGCGCGCAGGAAGCCGTCCAGGCAAACCTCGTGCGGTTGGTTGCGCTTCAGTTCGAACGCGGCGTGGCGGCCGAGTTGCAACTGCGTCAGGCCGAAGGCGCCCTAGGGCAGGTACGCGCCGCGATCCCTGCTCTGGAAAATCAGCTGGACACGGCGATGAACGCGCTCGATGTCCTTTTGGGCTTGCTACCCGGCACCACCAGGGCCGAGCTTTCGGCGCCGCAGCCTATCCCGACGCCGCCCGCAATCACCACCGCCGGCGGTCCTGCGGCCCTGATGCGTCGACGTCCCGATATCATTGCAGCCGAGCGTTCCTTGGCTGCGTCAAACGCGCGAATTGGCGCCGCCACAGCCGAATATTATCCGAAGTTCTCGCTCAATGGCCTGATCGGCACGGCTGCCACCACGTCCGGCGCGCTGTTCGGCGGCAATGCCGTGCAAGGCAGCGGTTTCCTCGGGCTGCGCTGGCGGCTGTTCGATTTTGGCCGCATCGACGCCGAGATCAAGCTGGCCGAAGGCCGCAACGCCGAAGCGCTCGCAGCCTATCGCCAAACGGTGCTGCGCGCCTCCGAGGATGTCGAGAACGCCCTTTCGCTGCTGCTCCGGCAGGAAGCGCAGGCTGAAGCCTTGTCCGCAGCCGAAGCGTCTTTGGCGCGTGCGCAGACTTCGTCCGAGGCCGCATACAATGCAGGCTTCGTTAGCCTGATCGAAGTGCTCGATGCAGATCGTCGCTTGCTGGAGACGCGTGATGGGCTGGTACAGGCGCGCGCAGGGGCAAGCCGCGGTGCGATTGCCGCGTTCCGCGCTCTGGGAGGCGGATGGGAAGGCGCGGGTGCGCTGGCTGGAGGCTGACATATGAGCGACAAGGCAATGAACGGATTGGAGCAGGTGCAGGCGCTGCTGGCCGGAGGCGTGCAACCTCCCTTCGGCCGCAAGATGGGCGTATCGCTGGTTGAGGCGAGCGAGGGCCATGCGGTGTTCGAAGGAACGCCGAACGAAGCGCACTACAATCCCATGGGCACGGTGCATGGCGGCTATGCAGCTGCCATGCTCGACAGCGCTTGCGGCATCGCGGCGCATACCGGCTTGCAACCGGGGCAAGCCTACACGACCGCCGAAATAAAGGTCTCCTACATTCGCGCGCTCAGTGCACAAAGCGGGACGGTCCGGGCCGTCGGCAAGTTGGTTTCCATCGGTCGGCGCGCGGCATTCGCCGAAGCGAGCCTTTATGACGAAGCCGGAAGATTGTGTGCCACAGCAACATCGACATTGGTGGTGTTTGAGGCCTCCACCTGATTAGCCAACCTGAGTTCGCCTCGGTACAGGTGTGGAGGACACGAGCGGAAAATCCTGCGAAAACCGTTATGGGCCCTTTTGATCCGGACCGGTATAGTGGTAGCAGTAACAGTAGTATTAGTAACCGAGAAACAGTCGCCTGAATTGCAATCCATCCGTCTGTGTAAGATTGCGAACATTTACTTACCGATCGTGTTTTCCAGCGGCGAGTGACCTTGCCCTCCGCGGCGCACGCAAGCGGGCAGGAAGCAGCGCAGCAGGGAAAGGATCGAGGTGCTCGGTCACAATAGGGATCGCCGCGGCCGCCTTCCGCAGCAATTCCATGTGCGCCTTCGAATAGCGCCCTTCGGTTTCGCTCGAAAGCTTATGCCCTGCGAAGTCAGCCCTCAATTCGGGCATCACCTCGGCGCCCTTCATGGCGTTGATGACAGTGTGCCGGAAGGATTGCGTAGCTTGGCCCGATTTCAGGAACGGCAAAGCTCGCGCAATCTTCGTCCAGATCGTCTTATAGTAGGCATCCCCCATGGTGCCCTTCCCGCTCTCCGCTACCAGTTCAGGAAACAGCATGGTCTCGCCAGCCTCGCGCAATGCCGTGACGTAGTCCGGAAGCCCGAGGCGGACCAGCTCGCTCGCTAAGGGCAATTTGCGGGCCGAAGTGATCGTCTTGAGCCGCCGAATTTCTGTCGGCCGAACGTCGAACTGCCAGTGGCCATCGACCACCTCGATGTCATCCAGCATGAGCCCGCAGATTTCCTCGCGCCGCATGCCGGTATACCAGCCTATCAGGGGCACAAAATACCACGCGCTGTGGACATGGAGATCACCCGGCTGCATTCGGCGGGCCAGAGACTTGGAACCGGTCCACGGCGGAAGGCTAAAAAGCATCCGGCCCTGCTCTTCGGTATAGGTGTCGCGTTGGTCGCGGGCATTGCGATCATCGTTTTCGATGAACGAGCTGTAGTCCAGCGGACTGAGCGGATGGTGCTTTGCGAACCAAGTGGTGAGTTGACGCAGGAAGCCCCAATGGCGGTTCGTGGTGCTAAGGCCAAGCCCGAGCTGATCTCTCGTCAACGCTCCGGCGGGCATCTTGACCGCATCTTCTGTGCCCTTGCGCTTTGCAGCCTTTGCGATGGCCTCTTCACCCCGCCGGACGCGTTTTTCGGTCTCCTCCACGACTTCCCAGATCGTCATTTCGCGTTGTTTGGGCGATTTGCGAAAAGAGGGACCATGCAGCGCCTCGAAGCAGTTATTGAGCTGGACGAGGTGATCATGGGTGACGCGGGCCAAAGGTGTCTCAAACATGATCTGCTCAAGCAGGAGTGCAGGAAGCCTGAACTGTTCGCGGGTTTTGTCCGTCCAAGGTCTCCCGCCCTTCCGGCGAGATTTGCCATCGCTGCCGCCAGTGCGCGGGTTATGCTCGAAGAATTTCTCGACCGCTTCCGTGGGCGTCATAGTTGCCCATGGTCCCGCAACGACGGGGGCAGCCGGCGCTTGCGGTGTATTGGTTGTGGCAGAGTATAACGTGGGCTGCGCTAGTTGCTCATAGCCAGCCACAGGGACCGAAGCGTAGGCAGCTCCGGGATTGGCTAGCGTGGCCCGGAACTCCCGGATCGCCTCAATGCGCGCCTGATTGACGACCTTGCGGGCCATCGCCTCACGCAGCGCGGATTGTGCGACGCCGATTTCAGCTAGCCGGGCGACTGCGGCTTCTTCAGCGCCTTCCTGTGCGATCGATGCGGCCAAGTCCGACCAGGCCATGACGACGATCGGCTCCTCTTCAGCATCAGGATCGATGCGAGCGACGAGAAAATCCTCAACCCTTCCTTTGGTGGCGCCACCCACCGCCGCCAATTCGCTGGCCCCGAGCCTGAGCGAAAGCGCCTTTTCAATGTCCTCGTGATCCTCCGGCGGGTGAATGTGAAGCTGGGCGTGCATCACCTCGAGCCGGTCACGCTCAACCAGCATCTGGCGACGGAAGATCTCCGCGCGCTGGGCGGCGGTTAATGCGTCGGTCGCAATCTTGGCGGTCATGTTCATCGCGAGCCGTTCACAGATCAGGGTCATGGCCGGAGCCAGCAGGGCTGCCCGTTTCCGGCTGGTGGTCTTGAGCGAGAAGCGTAACCGAAAAGGCTTATCGGGACCTAAACGTATGAGTCTGCGGAAGTAGTATGTCCCCTGCTTGCGGGTGACGTTCTGGATGCCGCACATGGCCGTGGTCTCCTGCCGTGGCACCCTGCCGTGGCACCCTGTTGTGGTGCTTTGGTCGGATGCGGTTGCAAGAAACGCGTTTTTTCAGGTGTTTGGATCATTCCTGGGTGGGGATCCTTCCGCCCCAGCCAAGTATTTCTTCAGATTCATGCGACTGAAAGATAATGGGTTTCCTTTTGATTTGGAACCCCGTGGCATCTTGTCGTGGTCCAATTTTCGACACGATGATTCGAGCGAATTCCGGGCGCAAGATGGCCATGCGATTTGCGCAGCTTTTCTACCGGAAGATGCACAAAATTTGCACAGCGGCTTCGCCAAGCACTTCAGACCGGCTGAAGGCGTGATGATGCACGGCAAAGGCTGGCTTGTATCGGCGCTGTCTTGATCTGCTACCCTGACTGAAGCTCTTTGCCCCAAGTAAAGCGAGCCGATCGATACGACACATTGGGCCAAACGAAGGGGCTCGGGGCGATGGGAGACCATCACCGATCCAGTCCCGGTTTGGGCGAGCCAGGCATCCAGATTGTCGATCACGGCCTGCTCCGTGCCGCTGTCCAGTCCCTCGGTCGGTTCATCAAGCAATAGCCACGCCCGCCGCGCCAGCAGCGCGCAGGCCAGTGCCAAGCGCTTGCGTTCACCGCCCGACAGGAATCCACCATCGCTTGCCAGCCAGGTGTCGAGGCCATCGGGCGCGGTGGCAATTCGCGCCTCAAGCGCAACAATCCGGAGCGCCGCAAGCATGATCTCGGCGTCGATCCCGGGGGCCGCGATGCGGAGGTTATCGGCCACCGTGCCCACAAGCAGCGCCGGATCCTGCGGCGCGAGCGCGAATTGACACCGCAGATCATCGGCGCTGACCTCGTCGATCGGCAAGCCTCCAACGCGCAGCGAGTGGACCGTAGGGCGCAGGCCGGCCAAGGCCTCGATCAGCCGTGTCTTGCCGGAACCCGATATGCCGCTGATCGCGACACGCTCGCCCGGAACGATTGCGATTGCGCCAAGCATGAGGGGCGCTGCCGGTGTCGGCCGGACCTCATAGGGAGCCGCGACCTCGCGTGAACGCGAGAGTGCAGCCAGGCGAGCAAGCGAGCGCTCGATCCCCGTTTTGCGCAGAGCATTACGCGCAAGGCCGCCTGTTGCCTCAACCCCCGCCCCGCCCGCCAGCACGGCGAGCGCGACAATCGGGGCAACGCCATCGGACAGCGCAAACACCATCGCCACGACAGCTGCCGTGTAAAGGGTCTGCACCCCGCCCATCATCGCCTCAGCCTTGACGAGTTGCGTTTTCGCGCGGTCATGCGCGGCTTCCAGCGGAGCGAGCGCCTTAATGATCCGAGCTGTCAAACCATAGGCTGCGATTTCTGCGCGGACGGCGGCAAACTCGGTCATCGCCTTTCGCAGGGCGACGACTGCATCGGCAAGCTGCGCCGATGGCTTGGCCGTCAGATGCAGGGTCAGATGGCGCAAGAGCACCGGCAAGGCGCCAAGCGCCAGCGCCAGAAGCGCGGCAGCCTTCCACCCGGCGAGGGCGACCAGCGCTACAGAGAGAGCGGCCCGTGCCAATCCGGCAAAAACCGCAGGCCGGCGGATGACGATGTCCTCCAGTGCGGCAATATCGTCGAGCAAGGCTGCGCTGGCAGCACCCGCATCATTGCTGTCCACGCGGGAATCGATCGCGGCCCGGCGGGCGAACAGGCGGGCGCGCAGCTTTGCCCTCATCGCTTTCTTCGCCTTTGCCTTGTGGATGACCACGGCGCGCAAGTTCGACAAGCCCTGGTTCCTGCGCATCGCCGTGCTGGCGATCCCGCTCCCCTGGCTGGCTGCCGAAGTGGGTTGGGCAGTGGCCGAATACGGCCGCCAGCCTTGGGCGATCGAGGGCGTGCTGCCGACCTTCCTTGGCGCATCGAGCCTCACCGCCGGGCAATTGTGGACCACGATTATCGGGTTCACGCTGCTCTATGGCGCGCTTGCAGTGATCGAGGTCAGGCTGATGGTTGCGGCGATCCGAAAGGGGCCGGAGTGCTATGTCCGCTGGCGGTCGACCCCGGCCATGCCCCGCCCTGCCCCGGCCCGGACAGACTTACCGCCGTTCCCGCCGAATAACCGCCACCTTTTGCCGAGGAGTTCATTATGCCTCTCGATTATGAAACGCGATCTGGTGGGCCCTGATGGGCGTGCTGCTAATCGGGTTTGCCCTGAGTGACGGGTTCGATCTCGGGGTGGCCTCGCTGCTGCCCTTCGTGGCCCGCAATGATCTGGAACGCCGCCAGGTGATCAACACCGTCGGCGCTACGTGGGAAGAAAACCAAGTGTGGTTCATTATCGGCGGCGGAGCGATCCTTGCGGCCTGGCCCTATGTCTATGCGATCAGCTTCTCGGGCTTTTACCTCGCCATGTTCCTGGTGCTGGCAGCGTTGATCCTGCGCCCGGTCGGCTTCAAATATCGCTCCAAGCGACCCGATCCGGCATGGCGCGCGCGCTGGGACTGGGCGCTGTTCGTGGGCGGCTTTGTGCCAGCGAGCCGATGGTGCGAACCGTCTGCGCGCGGCTCTATGAACTGATGGAAATCCTGCCCGAAACCAAAACCTCCCGCGACGTGCATCCCCAATCGCCGCAGCGGGCTGAGGAATAGCTCTATGAATTCCTGACAGGCCGGCTGGGCGGGCCGCAACTCTACCGGAAAAGTTACGGCCACCCGCGCCTGCGGCAACGCCATCTGGTTGCCCCCATCGGGCCTGAGGAAATTGCGGGGTGGCTGGCCTGCTTCCACCAAGCTTGAGACGAAAACGCGCCAGCCTCACCTCTGGCTTCGGACCTGTCACAGCGTAATGACGCGTCGGGCTGGCCCGCTACCACGAGAATGCGCTTCATCATCTTGGCCCCCGTTGCAGCGGCCAATTGTCACTTGGGGGTGTGTCTGAATTTTCGAAAAAAGGGTGCACCGCCAGACCAGGGTTGGGGGGGATAGTCCGGCTGTGCAGAGGGGAGAGCTGATCAGACGACCGCGACCATTCGCAGGTAAGGCTTGATTGTTTCGAAGCTTTGGGGAAACATGTCCTTCGCCTTTTCATCGGGGATCGACGGCGGGTTGATTACCTTGTCGCTCGGACGCCAATCGGCTGCGGTTGCGATGCGGGACTTGTGGCCAGGCTGGAGGCTGTCGATCACGCACAGGATTTCGCCGAAATTGCGGCCCACGCGCAACGGGCAGGCCTGTGCGGCTTTCAAATCATGCCGCACGCAGCCAGTGGATCGGCAGCGTCAGGGGCCTCACCCCTATCCAGCGCCAGTTCGGCAAAGGCGCTGTCCTGCGACAGGAACACCTTGCCCGACAGGTCGTGCAGCAGGTGGCTGCGTTGCAAACGGTCCATCACCGGGCCTTTCACCTCGGACAGGTGCAGCTTGATGCCCCCGTCACCGAGCCGGTGATTGATCGCTTCGAGGCTCTGCAGCCCCGAGGCGTCGATGGCGTTGACCGCGCTTGCCATCAGCACCACGTGGCGCAAGGCGAGGCGCTCGGCGACCTGTTCGAGCACATATTCCTCCAGCCAGCGGGCGTTGAGATAGGTGAGGCTTTCATCGACGCGGATGGTCAGCAGGTGCGGCAGGGTGAGCACCTTGTGGCGCTCGACATTGCGGAAATGTTCGGTGCCCGGCACCCGGCCGACGATGGCGGCATGGGGCCGGCTTGCGCGCCACAGGTAAAGCAGCAGTCCCACGCAAACGCCCGCGATCACGCCCATTTCCACACCCGCTACCAGCGTGACCGATATAGTGGCGGCATGGGCGGCGAAATCAGCTTTGGAATAGGCCCACAGGTGCCGCGGCGTCTTGAAGTCGACGAGGCTCAGCACCGCGACGATGATCGTCGCTGCGAGCGTCGCATTGGGCAAGTTGTAGAGCAGCGGGGTGAGGAACAGACTGGCGAGCGCGATGCCGATAGCGGTAAAGGCGCCCGCCGCCGGAGTTTGCGCGCCCGCGTCGAAATTCACCACTGACCGTGCAAAGCCGCCGGTCACCGGATAGCCACCCGAAAGCGCGCTGGCGATGTTCGAGGCGCCCAGCCCGATCAGTTCCTGATCGGGCACGATCCGCTGGCGGCGCTTGGCGGCGAGTGTCTGCGCGACCGAGACGCTCTCGACGAAGCCGATCACCGAAATCAGCAGCGCGGGCACCCACAGCGCCTCGATCAGGGCAAGATCGGCGGAGGGGAGCATGAAGGGCGGCAGGCCTTGCGGGATGGCGCCGACGATCGGGACCCCGCGCGCCTGCAAGCCGAACCCGATCACGGCAAGGATCGACAGCGCCACCGCCACCACCGGCCCGGCCTTGGCGCTCATGTCGGCGGCCCGTGGGGAAAGCCCGAGCTTCTGAAGCGCGGGCTTCAGACCCTTGCGCACCCAGAAAAGGAACAGGGTGGCCGGGATTCCGATGGCGAGGGTCGCGGGATTGATGTTGCCCAGATTGCCAGCCAGCCCGTGGAGCATCTCCGGCCAGGTCTCGCCGCCGGCCTTGACGCCCAGAATGTGCTTGAGCTGGCTGGTTGCGATGAGCACACCGCTCGCCGAGATGAACCCGCTGATGACGGGATGCGAAAGCAGGTTGGCAAGGAAGCCCAACCGCAGCAGCCCAAGCGCCACCAGCATCACGCCCGAGAGCGCGGCGAGCGTGATCGCCGCCTGCCAGTATTCCGCCGTCCCCGGTGCCCCGACCGCGCCTGCCGCGCTTGCCGTCATCAGCGAGACCACCGCCACCGGCCCAACCGCCAGCGTGCGGCTCGTGCCGAAGATGGCATAGGCCACCAGCGGCAGGATCGAGGCGTAAAGCCCCACAACAGGCGGCAATCCTGCGAGCATTGCATAGGCAAGGCTCTGGGGGATCAGCATGATGGTGACGATCACCGCCGCCATCAGGTCGCTGGTCAGCGCCGGGCGATCATAGGTGCGGCCCCATCCGAGAATGGGAAAATAGCGGGCAAGCATTTCGATGGAGCCTTCTTACTGTGCGATCAGTCCGCCCGGCCCGGCGAGCCATTCGCGGCCCTTGAGCATCCCGTTCCAGTAGATCCACGGCAGGGCATCGGCCTTGAGCATCCATGAAAGGCGCGCAGGCCTGGTGCCGTCGACTAGCCAGGTCGGAAAACTAGGCGCGAGCTTGCCGCCATAGGCAAATTCGGCGAGCACGATCTTGCCGCGCTCCACTGTCAGAGGGCACGATCCATAGCCGTCGTAACCGGCCGTCGGCCCTTTCCCGTCCAGTGCGCGCAAGGCGTTCACCGCCACCACTGGCGCTTGCTTGCGCGCTGCTGCGGCCGTCTTGGCATTGGGGCTCGATCCGGCATCGCCGAGCCCGAAGACATTGGGGTAGCGCACGTGCTGGAGCGTGTGCTGGTCGACATCGGTGAATCCGCTCGCCGCCGCCAGCGGGCTGTCGGCGAGGAATTGCGGCGCGACCTGCGGGGGAACGACATGGAGCATGTCGAAGCTGACGGTCTCCTCGCCATCGGCCGTGGCGAAGGTCGCCTGCCGGGCGGGGCCATCGACTGCGATCAGATTGCTGCCAAGCTCCAGATGGATGCCATATTTCTCGACATATTGCTGCAAGGCCGGGACGTAGTCGGCAACGCCGAACAGCACTGCGCCGGCATTGCGGAATTCGACCTCGATATTGCTCAGAACGCCCGCGCGGCGCCAGTGGTCGCAAGCGAGATACATCGCCTTCTGCGGCGCGCCCGCGCATTTGATCGGCATCGGCGGCTGACTGAAGATCGCCCGCCCCGAACGGGTCGCTTTGACCAGTTCCCAAGTGTAGGGTGCCAGATCGGGGCGATAGTTGGAGGTAACGCCGTTCTGGCCAAGCGCCGCCTCGAGCCCGGCGATCTTATTCCACGCAAGGCAGATGCCCGGGGCAACGATAAGCACGTCGTAGGTGAGCGTGCTGCCATCAGCCAGCGTCACCTGATTGTGGTCGGGCTGAAAGCCTGCAGCGGCCTGCTTCACCCAGGTTACACCCTTGGGCATCACGCCCGCCATCGGGCGGGTGGTGGTGGCGACATCGAACACGCCGCCGCCGACCATCGTCCATCCGGGCTGATAGGCATGGGTGTCGGACGGCTCGACAATGGCGATGTCGAGCCCGCGGCGCCGCTTCAGCATTGAGGCGGCCGTGGCGATCCCGGCGGCGCCGCCGCCGATGACGACCACGGTGTGCTTGGTGTTGGTCATGTCCTCTCCCTCCCTTGCGCGCAGCCTTAGCCGCCGGCATCCATCCGTTCGGCGAGTGCCGAAAGGTCGTATCCCGCAGCGCCGGCGCGGCTGATCCGTTCGGCGACGCTCAGGCCATGCACATTGGCGAGCGCATCGAGCGTCGCTGCCCGCGTGCCCGTGCGGCAATAGGCGAGCACCTTGCCCTGCGTGCCGCGCCGGACCGCGCCAAAGGCTGCTACGGCGGCAGGCGGGAACAGGCCGCCGCTGACGGGCAGGTGGTGGAAGGCAAGGCCCGCGGCCTCGGCGGCGCGGCGCATGTCGTCGAGCATCGGCTGATCCTGCTCCTCGCCGTCTGGGCGGTTGCAGACCACGGCGGTGAAGCCCCGATCGGCCAGCGAGGCAAGTTCCTCGGGCTGAATTTGTGCAGCGACCGCAAGGGTATCATCGATCACTTTAAGTTCCATCATCCCTGTCCTTCCACCAGCCGCACCACCAGCATTCCAGCGAGCATCGCGGCGACAAATATCGCGGCCGATCCGGGCGCAATCGCGAGGGCGGCAAAGCCGGGACCGGGGCACAGGCCGGCGATTCCCCAGCCGATCCCGAACAGCGCCGATCCTCCGACGAGGCGTGCCGTGATGTCGCTGCGGTCGGGAAGGGAAAAGCCTTCCGCAAACACCGGGCGCGGCATCCGACGCTGGATGAGCCAAGCGACCGCCATCACCAGCACAGCGCCGCCCATCACGAAGGCGAGCGTCGGATCCCAGTTTCCGAACAGATCGAGGAAGCCGCGCACCCGCGCAGGATCGGTCATCCCGCCAATCGTCAGTCCGGCCCCGAAGACCGTGCCGGATGCCAATGGCACAAGAATATCGCGGGTCATTGCAGCACCTCGATCCCCAAGGCATTCATCGCCGCCATGGTCGCAAAGCCGGTTGCCATGAAGGTCGCCACCGCCACCAGCGAGCGCTGCGAAAGGCGGCTCATGCCGCACACCCCGTGACCGCTGGTGCAGCCGCTTCCAAGCCGTGTGCCGATGCCCACTATCAGGCCCGCAACCACGAGCAGCGCGGGGCTGGCAAAGGCAGGCGCTGCCGCGCCCGTCACACTCATCACGATCAAGGCGCCAAGGGGCAGGCCGATGACAAAGGCCCACGCCCCCGATCGCGGCTGCGAGCTATCAGCCAAACCGAAGGCGCGCGCCGCGATGCCGGAAACGCCGGCAATCCGCCCGGCGCCCAGCAACATGATCGCAGCAGCGAGACCGATCATCGCCCCGCCCGCAAGGCCTGCGAACGGGGCAGCATCAGGAAATCCCGGCAAGGTCATACCGCGTTGACCGGGATCTTGAGATACGTGACGCCATTGTCATCCGCCGGCGGCATGTGGCCTGCGCGCATATTGACCTGCACGGCCGGCAGGATCAGGCGCGGCATATCCAGCGTGGCGTCGCGGGCTTCACGCATCTGCACGAACTCGTCCTCGGTGATCCCATCATGGGCGTGAATATTGCCCTCTCGCTCGGCCGCAACGGTGGTTTCCCACACGTAGGTCGTGCGGCCCTTGGGCAGATAATCGTGGCACATGAACAGCCGCGTTTCGGGCGGGAGCGACAGGATACGTCGCAGCGAGCGGAACAACTGGCGCGCATCGCCGCCGGGGAAGTCGGCGCGCGCGGTGCCGTAGTCGGGCATGAACATCGTATCGCCCACGAACACGGCATCGCCCACGACATAGGCGATGTCGGCAGGTGTGTGGCCGGGCACGTGCATCGCGGTGACTGGAAGATTGCCGATGGCGAAGGTGTCGCCATCGCGGAACAGCGCGTCGAACTGCGAGCCGTCACGCTCGAACTCGGTGCCGGCATTGAACAGCTTGCCGAACACGTTCTGCACCGTGGTGATCTCGGCGCCGATTGCGATCTTTCCGCCGAGCTTCTCCTGCAAATAGGGTGCGGCGGAGAAGTGATCGGCATGGGCATGGGTTTCGAGCAGCCACGTCACTTTCAAATTATGCTTGTTGACGTAATCGATGACCTGATCGGCTGCCAGCGTGTCGGTGCGCCCCGAGTTGGGATCGAAATCCAGCACCGAGTCGATAATCGCCGCCTCCATCGTGGACGTATCATGCACGACGTACGTCACCGTATAGGTGGCGGCATGGAAGAAACTCACAATCTGTGGGCGGAGCGCCGCATCAGAAGCGGCCTTCAGAACCTGTTCGGTTGCCGCCTGAAGCACAACATCGGCCTGGGTCATAGCGATTCTCCAATTCGATTTCATAAATCGTGTATATGTATTGCAATTTTAATGTCAAGTGGTACGAGGGCGTAATGAACCAGCCTAACTCTACCCCACTCGCCATTGCTGCTCCTTGTGCAGGCCTGCGCATCGGCGACCTCGCGCCCGATTTCGAAGCTCGCAGCACAGTCGGGCCGGTCCGGCTTTCTGCCTTCCGCGGACGCTGGCTGGTGCTGTTCTCGCACCCGGCGGACTTTACCCCGGTCTGCACCACCGAGTTTATGGCTCTCGCCAAGGAGGCTGCCGCTTTCGAGGCTCGAGATTGCGCGCTGATGGCCCTCTCGGTCGACAGCCTGTTCTCGCACTTCGCGTGGCTGCGCATGATCCGCGACCGGTTCGGCGTGGAGGTGCGCTTCCCCATCGTCGAGGATCCGACCCTCGTCATCGGCCGCGCTTTCGGCATGGTGTCCGCGCAGGATAGCGACAGCGCGACAGTGCGCACCACCTTCTTCATCGACCCCAAGGGCGTGATCCGGGCGATGACCTGTTATCCCGCCAACCTCGGCCGCTCGATCCCAGAGATGCTGCGTATCGTCGATGGACTGCAGGCCATCGACGCCAAGGGCGGCCTCGCGCCCGCCAATTGGCAGCAGGGCGAGGCACTGCTCAGGCCCCCGACGCACGATCTGGACGAGGTTCTTGGCGCTGAAGATGCCACCAGCTGGTTCCTGCGCGACGCAGGAGAAGAGAACTGATGAGCGAGGACGATCTGATCGAGGCGCTGAAGGCTCTCGCCCACCCGCTGCGCTGGCGCATCCTGTCATCGCTGGTCGCTGGCGAACGCAATGTTGGCGAGATCGAAGCGGCAACCGGGATCGGTCAGCCGGGGCTTTCACAGCAGCTCGGCGTCCTGAGGAAGGCCGAGCTTGTGGCAACCCGCAAGGACGCAAAGCTGGTGTTCTATTCGCTCGCCGAGGCGCAGATCGGTGAGACGCTCGCACGCCTTGCCGCGCTGGTGCCGGGCACAAATGCTGCCGCTGCACCTGCGCTCCCCCCTGACACACCCGCCCCCGGAGTCGCGAATTTCGCCCGGATGTTCTGAGCCCTGGCCATCTCGCCCCGTCCGTGCTTGCGGCGGTATGGCTGCGGCCCGGCGCTGCGATTGTCCGGGTGGTTCCTGATTGCGGCGATTGCATTTGAAGCGCCGGGCGCTCCGCTGCTGGCACAGGACCACGACGTGCAGCAGTGGACTCAACTGACCGTGCAGGGGCGGATCAACGAGAAGATCGTCGTGCAGGCGGATATCCAGTCGCGCCTGACTGACGATGCGTCCCGGCCGAGCGTTAGCCTACAACCGAGGCGTTCTACAATCTCAACGTCCCGCGTCTCCCGCCGAGCCTTGGCGCAAGGGGAGACGCGGGCGAGGTGGTCAGAACTGCGCGGTGATCCGCGCCCATATGCCGCGGCTCGGCCCCGGCAGACGCTCGCCCACCGGAACATCCGATGCCCCCACCCGGCTGCGGCTGGCGAGATGCGGGGCATATCTCTTGTCGAACAGGTTCTCGGCCCCTGCCTCGAGCGCAAAGCCATCGCTGAACGCGTAGCGTCCGAACAGGCCCACCACGGCGAAGCCATTCCCTGCGAGCTCGTCATTGGTCTGGGCTACGCGATCCTGATCGGCAGCGGCGAACAGCTCCGTCCCCAGTGCCAAGGGCCCGCTCGACCAGGTGGCCGAGACGCGCAGATTGGCGGGCGGAATGCGATAGAGATCATCCGCGATATCGCGCCGCTGTCCCCGCACGGCGCTCGCCGTGCCCGCCACTTCGATGCTGGCGAGCGGCCGCAGCACGAAATCAAGGTCGGCGCCGTAAAGTTCGGCATCGGTATTGCGGAACATCAGCGGCGTGGGGTCGCCGCTCATGCTGGCTACCATCTCGACCGGCGAGTTGATGACCCCGGGTGTGGCATCGAACGGCGTGCCTTGGATGAAATCGTCGACCCGGCGATAATAGGCAGTCGGGCGCAGAGTCAGCCAGTCATTCGCGAGGTCGAACCCGGCCTCTGCGATCCATGCGACTTCGGGCTTCAGGGTCTGGTTGCCGACATAGATGTTGCCATCGGCGAGGCCGAAGCTGGCTTCGGTCGGCAGCCAGGCAAAGCGTTCGAGCACGCTCGGCACACGGGTCTTGCGCGCCAGCGTCACGCGCGGTGTCAGTGCGCCGCCTTCGATCCACAACCGGGCAACTACATCGAAGGTGGTGTCATCAGCCTCGCGCCCCGAAGCGATAAAGGCGGCCGCCAGCCCGCGCGGCCCCATCGGCACGGCGCTGCCGAGCTGCGGGATGCCCGCCGATTGCTCGGTCCGGTCAATCCGGCCGCCAAGCTCGAACTGCACCGCGCCCACGCCCCCGCGCCACTGGAGATAGGCCCCAAGCCGCTCAGCGCGGATATCGGGCTGGGAATCGATGAAAAAGGCCGGGTTGGTGGGGTTGGTGATGGTGACGAAGCGATCGGTGATCTCGGCATCGCCGCCCAGTTCGAAATAGGAACGGCTGCCGCCGAAACGCAGCGCGGCCTCGGCTGTCACTGTGTCGGCATCGGCGAAGGTCGCCCGTGCCTGTGCTGGCACGGCGCGCGGCTGACGCAAGGTCTGGTTGTCCATGAGGTGCCGCACCGCGACATGGCCTAATCGCACCGTCAGCCCCACATCCTCGGCAATCTGGCCTCGGAACCCGCCCTGCACGAAGTCGGTGTTAAAATAGACCATGTCGAGCGCGAAAGGCGGGTTGCCCGACGGATCGGTCTCGGAGCGGCGATATTCGACGAACAGCTCGCCCGCATCGGTCCGGAAGCCTGCGTGGGCGTCGTAGAGATTGCGCTCGAACCGGGTGCCGACTGCGGTGCCGCCGGGGAAGCGGTAATCTTCACCCTGCTCACGACTGGCGATGAGGCCGATGCGCCACCGCTCGCTCGCCAGCGCGGCAAGACCGCCGACGGCAAAGCTGTCGTCAACGCTGCGATATTGGCCCGCGACACGCATTTGCGGAGAAAGGCTGGCGCTATCGGTGAACTGCGCCTGCACCAGCTGCGCATTGATCGCGCCGCCCAGCGATGGCCCCTCGGCCACCGGAGCAACGCCGCGGGCGACGTCGATGCGCTCGACAAGGATCGAGGGCGCGTAATGCAGCGGCGGGTCCATCGCGTTGGGGCCGCCCGTGGCAAAACGCTGGCCATTGACGCGGCCCAGTACCCGCTCGCCCGCGAGGCCGCGATAGCTGACCTGACCGGAGAGCGCGCCATTGCCGAAGATGTCACCCCCGGCCACGCGCGCAGCAATGGCGGCGGCATCGGCCGGAAGCGCGATCTGGCGCGGTGCGGCGACAGCATCGCTCGCAATGGTGTCGCGGCGCTTGGCCGTAACGATGATGGTATCGGTAAGCGCATCCTCACGGTTTTCCGTGGTGGTCTCGTGCTCTGCGAGTGCGGGGCTTGCGATCGCAAAAGTGCAGCCGGCAAGCAGACTGGCCCCGAGCGTGCGGGTGAGTGTCATGTTGGATTTGTCCTGTTTCAACAAAGGCGGGCAAGGGCCGCACCGTCCGCGACCCAGTGCTGTCGGGTCATTGCGCGTGGCGGTGGCCCTGGGTGCCACCGACACACGGTAGCACGCGGCGCATAACGATCAGGTGATGGGAGAAGGTGGGCCGCGCAGCGGCGGACGCAGGAAGCCAATATCGCTCAGGGCCGGCGGTCGTAGCGGCGCATGTCTGGCGAGCAGGATAAAGGCGATTGCTGCAACCAGAAGGGCCGGATCAACCCCGCCCAGCGCGGCATGACCAAGCCCCGAAAAAGCACAAGGCTGACCCTTGTCCGCCACTTCGGAGTGATCGCCGCCGATGTCATCCGTGCCTTGAAGGGCGATCCGCATCTGCTTCGTCGCGCCGCTCGCATCGGCGCAGATTGTCACCGTGAGGAAGCGCTCATCGGAATGCGAAACCATGAACCCGGCAGGCAGAAGCGCCTTGATCGCAAATGCAAGCACCACGAGCCCCAGCGAAAGCCGGGCGTGTTGTCGGGTCAGGGTCGTGAGACGTGACATTCCGGCTGGGCGCCTAGCGCAGGATGTTTGCGGTGTCATCGGACAAGTGCTTCATTCGCTGATGCGTCACACCGGGCTTGTGACAAACTTCGGCCATCGCGGTCCGTCATTCGCTTTCGTCCGCGAGGAGACGAAATTCGCGGCAGCGCCCCCTGACCCTTTCAGCATCTAAGGATGGTCGTTGTCAGACCGCAGCAGAAGATGCTTCTTTCTCTTATCCTCTTGGTTGTGGCGAATGAACTGGATCTCCTTCCGCCCCGGCCAGCATTCTTCGCACATCCGCGCTCGGGCTAACAACTGCCCTCGGGGAATGCAGCGTTCGGAACGCTGCGCTTTACACATCAGCGCAGTTTCTTTTGCTTCTTATTCGGGGGCGAGGCAGCTAGCCGACCGCTGGCGCGAAGACCGCATCGTGAGGGGCAGACAGCATCTCACTTTCGGCCAATATACCTCGCTATCGTCGCGGCCTTGCGCCATCGTCGGCGCGAGTGATCAAGGCACAGGGCGCGCGGCGCTGTCCCGATCGTCCGCCGCCTCTGCGCCCAGTGCGCGATAAAGAGCGACGCGATTGCTGGCTTCGACCAATTCGCTCGCCAACAAGGTGCGCCGCGCCTGATAGGTGGCACGCTGCGCATCGAGGCTGGCAAGGAAGGAATCGACCCCTCCGCGATAGCGCAGGTCGGCAAGGCCATAGGCATCTTCGGCCGCATCGACGAAGGCGCGGTTGGCGCTCAGCTGTTCGGTGATCGTGCCGCGCCGCGCCAGCGCATCGGCAACATCGCGGAACGCGGCCTGAATGGCGCGTTCGTATCCCGCCAATGCGGCATCGCGCTCGGCCTGTGTCTGGGCCACGCCCGCGCGCGCAGCGCCGCCTGCGAACAGCGAATAGCGCACGTCAGCGCCCGCCGAATAATTGAAGGCAGCCCCCGTAAAGAGCGCTGAGAGCGCAGTGCTGGCAAGGCCCGCCAACCCGGTCAGTGTGATGCGCGGAAACAGCGCCGCACGCGCTGCGCCGATTTCAGCATTGGCCGCGCGCAGTGCGTATTCGGCCTGGATGACATCGGGGCGGCGCAGCAGGATCGTCGAGTCCAGACCGGCTGGCACAACGCGCACGGCTTCGCTGGCATCGTCCAGAGAACGTGGCAGCAGCCCTGCGGCCACCGGCGCGCCGACCAGCAGTTGCAGCGCATTGGCATCCTGCGCCAGCGCGGTTTTCTGCGCGGCAATATCGGCTTCGGCTGTCGCAAGGATCTGTTCGGCCTGCCTCAAATCGGTGCGCGGGGCGATCCCGCCATCGAGACGCAGTCGCGTCAGCTGCACCTGCGCCCGGGCGTTGGTCGCCGTATCTTCGGCCAGCTTCAGCAGCGAGGCATCCGCAGCATAGGTGAGCCATGCATCGGCAATATCGCCGATCAGCGTCAGCCGCACGGCACGGGCGGCGGCCTCCGTGCCGAAATAGCGCGCGAGCGCCGCGTCGGACAGCGAATCGAGCCGTCCGAACAGGTCGATTTCGAAGGCATTGATGCCGATGTCGGCGGAGTAGCGCGCGCCGGATGCGTCGGCGCCGGTATTGTCCTGCCCGCTGCTGCCATTGTCGAACCGCGCACCGCCCGCGGCCACCTCGACCTGCGGCAACTGGCCTGCACGTTGGATGCGGTATTGCGCGCGGGCCGCGCGAATATTGGCCGCGGCGATCCGCAGATCGCGGTTGTTTGCCAGCGCCTGTTCGATCGTTTCCAACAGCCGCGGATCGGCGAACGCCTGACGATAACCCATCACCGGCAAGGCAGCTTCGTTCCGTGCCAGATAGGCATCGCCGGTGGGCCATGAGGCAGGAACAGGCAGTGCCGGCGCGGTATATGTGGGCGCCATCGTGCAGCCCGGCAGCAACAGCGTCATGGCGATAAACGGGCGCATGGTCATGCTGCACCTCCCTCGGACAGATAGGCAAGCGGCGTGCGCTCGCCGATGTGCAGTTTCTTGAGCGTGTCGCGGGTCGTGCGGCGGACAATTACGAAGAACAGCGGAATGAAGAAGATCGCTAGCACGGTCGCCGTCAGCATTCCGCCGATCACCGATGTACCGATCGCAATCCGGCTGTTCGCGCCCGCACCGCTCGACAATGCCAGCGGAAGGACGCCAAAGATGAAGGCCAGGCTGGTCATCAGGATCGGTCTGAGCCGCAAACGCGCGGCCTCAAGCGCAGCATCGATCACGCGGGCCCCGCGCTTTTCCGCCTGCTCGGCAAATTCGATCACGAGGATCGCGTTCTTCGCGGCCAGTCCCATGGTCGTAAGCAGGCCGATCTGGAGGTAAACATCATTTTCGAGCCCGCGCAGGGTCACCGCAAACACCGCGCCCACCAGCCCGAGCGGGATGACCAGCATCACCGCGACCGGGATGGTCCAGCTTTCGTACAGCGCGGCCAGACACAGGAACACCACCAGCAGCGACAGGCCGTAGAGCAGCGGGGCCTGACCGGAGGACAGGCGCTCCTGAAATGACAGGCCCGACCAGGCAACGCTCACACCGGGAATTTCGGACGCGAGTTCGGCAATCCTATCCATCGCCGCGCCCGAACTTTCGCCCGGTGCCGGCTGCCCGTCGAACTGGAAGCTGGGATAGCCCTGAAACCGCGAAAGCGTGGCCGGCGTCGTCGACCAGCGGATGCTGGCGAAGGCGGAAAACGGCGCCATCTGTCCGCTCGCTCCGCGAACGAACCACTTGCCGATGTCATCGGGTGTGGCACGATAGGGTGCGTCCGCCTGCACGAACACGCGTTTCACTCGGCCGCGGTCGATGAAGTCGTTGACATACTGACCGCCCCACGCGGCCGACAGGGTCGTGTTGACATCCGACTGGTTGAGACCGAGCGCAGCAAGACGCGCCTGATCGATATCGACCTGAAGCGTCTGCGTATCGGGCAGCTCGCCCAGCCGCACGCCCGACAGGAGCGGATCCTTGCTCGCCGCGTCAAGCAGCTTGTCGCGCGCTGCAATAAATTCTTCGCGGGGCATCCCGCTGCTGTTCTGCAACTGAAGCGTGAAACCGCTATTCTGTCCCAGGCCCCGGATCGCCGGAGGAACGAGCACATTGACCTGCGCATCGCGGAAGCCGGAAAAGGCCTGTGTCGCGCGCTGCGTGATCGTGTCAGCCGAACTTTCCGCGCCCGTGCGCTCTGCCCAGTCGACGAAATTGACGAAGCCCTGCCCGGTATTCTGCCCCGCCGCGCCCCCGCCACCGCCTGCGACTGTGAGAATGGTGGCGATATTCTCGCTCTCGTCGGTCAGAAAATACTTCTCGACCGCCAGCTGCACTTCGCGTGTGCGGCCCTGGGTCGCGCCGGCGGGCAAGCGGAACTGGACCTGTGCAGCACCCTGATCTTCGGTCGGCAGGAACCCGGTGGGCAGGCGCAGAAACAATATCGCGAGCAATGCCAGCACGGCGGCATAGATTGCGAGGAACAGGAACTTGCGATCGACCACTCGCGTGACCGCCGCGACGTAGCGGTCGGTGCCGCGCGCGAAGCTGTCGTTGAACCAGCTGCGCGCCCGGTCCACCCGTTGTGCGCCCCATGGCCACACCCGGTGAAAGCGGCTCTCGCTCTCCGTCGCGTCGCCACCTTCGCCGTGCTGCTTCTGGCGCAGCAGGGAAGCGGTCAGCGCGGGACTGAGGATCAAGGCGACCAGTGCCGAAAGCGCCATTGCGGCAATGATCGTGATTGAAAACTGGCGGTAGATGACCCCGGTCGATCCGCCGAAAAAGGCCATCGGGAGAAACACCGCGGACAATACGATCGCAATCGCCACCAGCGCGACCTGGATTTCGTCCATCGACCGGATTGTCGCTTCCTTCGGGGTCATTCCGGGATTTTCTTCGAGCAACCGCTCGACGTTCTCGACCACCACGATCGCATCATCGACCAGCAGGCCGATGGCGAGCACCAGTCCGAACAATGTCAGCGTGTTGATCGTGAACCCGGCCAGATAGAAGATCGCGAAGGTGCCCAGCAGCACCACCGGCACCGCGATCGTGGGGATCAGCGTCGCGCGCCAGCTTTGCAGGAACACGAACATGACAATAATCACCAGCACGATGGCCTCGATCAGCGTGGCTACCACCTCCTCGATCGACAAACGGATGAACGCCGTGGTGTCGTTGGCGTAGGCGACGCTGTAGCCGGGCGGGAAACTGCCCCTGGCTTCCTCGACCGCTTCCTTGACCAGATCGGCGGTGGCAAGCGCATCGGCGCCCGGGGCAAGGCTGATGGCGAGGCCGGCACCGGGATGGCCGTTGATCCTGCTCGACGCAGCATAGCTTTCCGCACCCAGTTCCACGCGCGCGACATCGCCGAGGCGGACCAATGCGCCGCTGGTGTCGGATTTCAGGATGATCGCCTTGAACTCATCGGCCGTCCGCAAACGCGACTGCGCGGTGACGACCGCGTTCAGCCGGTTGTTATCGGGCTGCGGCAGCCCGCCGACTTCGCCGGCGGCGACCTCGGTGTTCTGATTGCGGATTGCGGTGATGATATCGCCGGGCATCAGCCCGACTGCAGCCAGCCGGTCGGGATCGAGCCAGACGCGCATCGCATATTGCGAGCCATAGACGTTGGTCTCGCCCACGCCCTCGATCCGGGCCAGTTCGTCCTGCAAGGTCGAAACGAGGAAATCGGATACGTCGATGTTGGTGCTGCGGTCGGTCTCGTCATAGACGCCGACGATCATCAGGAAATCGGGGTTTGACTTGGTCACGCGCAGCCCCTGCTGCTGCACCTGCTGCGGCAACCGTGCGAGCGCCTGCTGCACCTGGTTCTGCACCTGCACCTGCGCGATATCGGGATCGACGCCCTTGGCGAAGGTCGCGCTGATCGTGACCTGCCCGCGCGAGGTCGAACTGGAGCTGAAATAGAGCAGCCCTTCGATCCCGGTCAGTTGCTGCTCGATGATCTGGGTGACCGAGTTTTCGAGCGTTTCTGCCGATGCTCCGGGGAAGCTTGCGCGAATGTTGACCTGCGGCGGGGCGACGTCAGGATATTGCTCGATCGGCAACAGGGTGATTGCGCCGATGCCCGCGAGCATCGTGATAATCGCCAGCACCCAGGCAAAGATCGGCCGTTCGATGAAAATGCGTGACATCTGGCCTGCCTTCAGCCGCGGCTATCGGGCGTGGGCGCGGCGATGACCTGTGGCTTGCTGGTCGGCACCGGCTTGACCGGCGCACCGGGTTTCATTCGGGCAAGACCCTGCACGATAACCTTGTCGCCCGGCTTCAATCCGCCCGTCACCACCCAGTCGGTGCCGAGCGTACGGGTTGCCGTGACCTTGCGCTCGGCAGCCTTGTTGCCGGCATCGACCACGAACACGCTCGCCTCGCCGCGCGGATTGCGCGTCAGCGCCGCCTGAGGAACGAGGATCGCGCCGGTATCGACAGCCTGTTCGAACCGGGCGCGCACGAACATTCCCGGCAGCAGCAGGCCTTCGGGATTGGGGAACCGTGCGCGCAGCGTCACCGTGCCGGTTTCGGCATCGACCATCACTTCGGAAAACTGCACAACGCCGCGCTGCGGGTATTCGGTGCCATCTTCGAGCAACAGGCCGACAGACGTGCTGCCGGGGGCCGCTCCGCCGCCGGCGAGCGCGCGGCGAAAGGCGAGGAGCTCGGCGCTCGATTGCTGGATGTCGACAAATACCGGATCGACACCCTGGATCACCGCCAGCGGTTCGGTCTGGTTGCCGGTGACAAGTGCCCCGACCGTGAACAGCGAGCGCCCGATGCGGCCGCTGATCGGCGCGGGCACGCGGGTGAATTGCAGGTTCACGCCGGCGGTCTGCATCTGCGCGCGCGCTTGCCTGACAGCCGCCGCCGCCTGACGCGCCGATGCCCGCGCGTCGGTGTAATCCTGCAGCGCCACAGCCTGCGCTTCGGCGAGCGGTTTCAGACGGTCGGCGCGCACGCGGGTTGCCTCGGCATTGGCAAGCGCGCTGGCAAGATTGGCTTCCGCTTCGGCAGCCGCCGCGCGGTAAAGCCGGGTGTCGATCTCGTAGAGGGTCTGACCGGCGCGCACCACCGCGCCTTCGGTAAACAGCCGGCGGCGGATCAGGCCGGTGACCTGCGGGCGCACCTCCGACATTTCCGCCGCTGCAATCCGTCCTGCCAGCTCGACTGCGACAGGAACATCGGAAGTCCGGGCCACGATATAGCCGACTTCAACCGGGCCCTTCTGGGATGAATCCTGCGCGGCTTCGTTCGCACAGCCCACAAGCGCCGCGATTGTCATTCCCACGAGTGCGGGGCGCAGGAATGATCCGCTTTTGATCGGGAGAGGCAGGAAGATAACGACTACTCGCTTGAGCTTAGGGGATTTGCTTGTCTGCGTAGGTAGCTATGCAGATAAAGCCGTGGGAAGCTATCGCATTTGGCACAGACCGCCGCACATTTTGCTCGCACTGCCCGCCAAAATGCAATTTCAACAGGCCTGATCGCAAACTGGCGGCCTACTGGATGGGCGCCTTTGGTATGAAATCGGCCCTGATGTCTGCGCTTTATCTTCGGCCCTGATGCAATATCCGGCAAATCCTTCTGCGCCATGCTTCGAAAATAACACCGCAACCACCCGCAACTTCCGTTCGGGAACGGAGCAAGGGGCAAAGCATTCTGAAAAATGCGGCCAGCATCGCCGACGCAATCAAGGGGGCAGACCTTTTGCGTCGGCACGGTTCCGGGTTCGGCCGAACAATCAGGGGATCATGCATCAGATGAGAAAGACATCCATTCTCAAAGCCAGCACCGCCACGATCGCATTCGGTCTGACGCTTGCTGCCAATCCGGCATTCGCACAGGACCAAGCCGATCCAGCCCCGGACGATGCCGTCGCGACCGCGCCTGCCGAAGAGACGCCGGTTGCCATCACCGTAACCGGATCGCGCATCGCCCGACCCAATCTTGAATCGACCGCACCGATCGGCGTCATCTCGTCCGAGGCGCTCGACACGCGCGGGTTCACTTCGGTTGCGCAGGCGCTCAACGAGCTGCCCTCGTTCGGTGTGCCGGGCGCCTCGCCAGTCGGGTTTGGGCAATCGGGCTTTGGCGCAGGCCAAAGCTTCGTCGACTTCCTGGGGCTGGGTTCGCAGCGCACGCTGACCTTGGTCAATGGCCGGCGCTTCGTCTCGTCGAATACCTCGTCGATTTTTGGACCCACCGGATCAGGGGGTAGCCAGGTCGATCTCAACAACATTCCCACGAAGCTGGTCGACCGGATCGAAACCGTCGCCGCGATCGGTGCGCCGGTCTATGGCTCCGATGCGATTGCCGGCACCATCAACATCATTCTCAAGCGCGATTTCGAAGGGATCGATCTCGATGCCCAATACGGCATCAGCCGCGAAGGCGATGCGGCCGATTACCGTGTGCGCGGCCTGATCGGCAAGAACTTTGCGGATGGCCGCGGCAATGTGACCCTTTCGGGGGAATATGGCGAAGGCGAAGGTCTGTTATTCTCCGATCGCGCACTGACCGCCAGCGATGATCGCTTCGCGCTCGCGCGCGATGCCAACTCGCCGTTCCGGCAGATCCCTTATACCGACTTCCGGGTGCCCTCGGTCGCGCTGACCGGCATTCCATTGGTAGGCGGCGGCGCGTTCGGCCTCGATTTCCCGCTGAGCCCGCAGCAGGCTGCGCTGTTCCTCGGCGATCCCACGGCAAGCTTTGGGGTTCAGAACGCTGCGCTGCAAACGCTGAGGTTTGACGTCAACGGCAATCTGATCCCGATCGACTTCGGTTCGACCATCGGCCCGGATTCGCGGTTCAACGTGTTCACCAGCGGCGGCAACGGGTTGACCCTACGCGACGTGTCGAACCTTCTGACCGACACCAAGCGTTACAACGCCGTGCTGACCACCAGCTACGAGATCGGCAATGCGTGGCGAATCTCGGCGGAAGGCTGGTACACCGTCAGCGAGGGTCGCAATCTGATCAACCAGCCGGCCTATAACAGCGCGCTGTTCGGCGCGGCGGGAACGCGTGACGGCAACCTGATCATTCCGTTGTCCAACCCGTTTCTGACACCCGACGTGCGGGCGGCGATCGCCAACCAGATCGCCAACAATCCGTTTTCCGATCGCAATCTGAATTGCACGTTTGGCGATGCTTTCCCCGCATGTCTTCAGGATCAGGACTATTTCTACTTCGGTCGGGCCAGCATCGATCTGTCACCCGGCGTGTCGGTCGGGAAGAACGAAATCATCCGCGGCGTCGCCGAACTTGCGGGCGAATTCAGCGTGATCCCCGACAAGCCCTGGTCCTTCAACGCATCCTTCAACTATGGCCGAGCCAAGACGGTCAGTCGCAACCAGGAACTGAACGAACAGAACTTCCGCAACGCGATCAATGCCGTTTCGGTCGGCGGCACGATCGTTTGCGCACCGGGGGCCGTCAATTCGGCTGCCCCCACGGTGAGTTCGACATGCGCGCCGCTCAACCTGTTCGGCCAGAACGGCGTGACCAAGGAAGCGCTGGACTACGTCACGTCGATCGCAACCCCGGTGAACATCAACGAACAATATGATGCGATCGTTTCGGTTTCGGGCGGATTGTTTGCCCTCCCCGGCGGGGATTTCGGCTTTGCGCTGGGCTATGAACATCGTGAGGAAAGCTCGGATTTCGATCCGGGCGTGTTCTATCGCGGGGCATCGGTCGATCTTTATCCCGGTGTCGACTACGACGGGGACGGCGATCCGATCGACCTGTTCTACGGACGAAGCGTGCCGATCCTGCCCGTGTTCGGCAAATACAACACCGATGAAATCTTCGGCGAAATCAACGCACCGATCATCGCACCCGATAACGACGTCACACTGATCAGCGAATTGTCGCTGAATGCCGCGGGTCGTTATGTCTGGAACTCGATCGCTGGCGGGGATCTCACGTGGACTGTCGGCGGGCGGTACGCTCCGGTCGACGGCCTCACATTCCGCGGTGCCTACACGCGGGCGATCCGGGCGCCGTCAGTAACCGAGTTGTTCAACCCGTCGTCGAGCTCGTTCGTATTCGCGACCGATCCGTGCGATGCGGGCGAGATCACCCGCGGGCCTGATCCGGCGACCCGCGCTGCCAACTGCGCTGCGGCCGGGGTGCCGGATGACTTCACCGCGCTTTCGAACCAGCGCTCGTTCCCCGGCTTCGTGTTCGGCAACCCGGCGCTGACCAACGAGAAATCGGACAGCTTCACCGCCGGCATCGTGTTCGAGCCGCGCTTCGCGCGCGGGCTGGCGATCACGGTCGATTATGTCGACATCAAGCTCAGGAACGCGATCAGCCAGTTCTCGACCGATCAGGTCGCCGCGTCGTGCTATGATTCAACCACGTTCCCGGACAATGCGTTTTGCGATCTGGTCGAACGCGACCCCGACACCGCGCAGCTTTCGCGGATCGGCACGAGCTTCTTCAATTCGGCTGAATTGCGATACAAGGGCATTCTGGCCGATGTGAAGTATCTTGCCGAAACGCCGTTCCTCGGCGCGGAAAGCACGGTGGCGCTGTCGGCGACCTATCAATATCTCGACACGCTGACCAACCAGGTCATTGCCGGGGACACGCCGAACCAGATCGACGACACGGTCGGCTATTCCCGCCACAAGGGCGTTTTCACCGCCACCTACGACAATGACAGCTTCAACTATCAGATTCAGGCGCAATATCTCGGATCGGCCAAGGTCGACCCGCAGGCAGCACCGGACCAATTCTCGATCCAGAAGGTGGATCCGGTGGTGTTCGTGAACATGGCCGTATCGTTCGACGTGACCGACCGTGCAACCTTCCGGCTCAGCGCGGACAACGTGTTCAACGAAAAGCCGCCCTTCCCCTTCCCCTTGGCGGGCGGGACCACGACCTATTTCTCGGGTATTCTCGGCACCTTCTTCAGGGCCGGTTTCAATGTGACATACTGATTGCCGACTAAACCGATAGGTATTGCATGGGCCCCGGGAAACCGGGGCCCTTTTTTTGATGTATTACGAGCCGGGCGTTCCCCAGCTCTACCAGTCTGAATTCGGCTTACACAAGCAACTTGCCCGAAGCCCATCGATCCCAGACTTGGAAGGACGATCGGAAGATGTGTGCGGCAACACCATTCCGCCGTCACTTTCACCGACAGGCTTATCCAGCTGCCGCGCTAGCCGCCTGGCTGACGGTTCGCGGTTTTTGTTGCGCGGCTCATCCCCACCAGTTCGGCCATGCGAATGCTGGCCCCCGCAGCCGTCAGCCGGGCATAATCGGCACCGACCGACGCAGCCGTCGCGGCGGCTTCGGCGAACAGCCGTCCGCCCACAGAAATTACTGTCGGATGATCCGAAGCGGCGAGGCGCGAATGGTCGATGGTCGTTCGCAGACGGGGCAAGGCCTGCGGGCGCGCCATCGCATCGGACAGACCGATATCGACCACATCGGGGTGCTCCGCGCGCAATTGGTTGAACAGCGCTTCGTCGCTGTCGGGAAAGGCCATGTCGACCCGCCAGCCGGCATCGGTCATCTGATCGGCCAAGATTGATGTGCCGAGCATGTGTTGCTCTCCCGGCGCGACCGCGAGGAGGATCTTGTATTGCGTGTTGCGGATTGCCGAGCCGCTGGTGTGCCGGCGCACCGCATGCCCTGCCAGCTGCATCATGCTCAAACCGATGGTCAGATCGAACTCGCTGCATTCGTCTGCCAGCCAGGCATCCCCCAGCGCACGTGCGGTAGGTTCGATCAGCAGGGTGACGACGGCGTCGCTGGTCCAACCCTCGTCCTGCAGCGAAGCGAAGAAAGCATTGATCCGCACATCATCAGCGTTGAGCGCCAGTTCGCGCAGCTTCCTGATGTGCGCGTCGATGGCGGGCGGTGCAACGGACGCGGCTTTCGGCACAGGCGCTGCGTTATCGTTGCGGCTGTGCAGCAGCAGGTCCCAGTCCGAAAACAGCCGGGCCGGCGCGATATGCTCGGTCAATATCTCGATATGTTCGTGACGCCGATCCTGTTTAATCGACGTCCAAAGGGTATCGAGCTTGTCCTTGGGCCCTTCCAGCGTCTGCAGAAACGCGCCGCGCTCGTAGATCAGCATGCCGGTGACGTTGAGCATCCGGTTTCGCGTCCGGGCTTTGCTGACGAGCGTGCTCAATTCGGGCTCGCTCGGCGGCGCGGTCGCGAGGCTCTTGTATGTAAGGCAGGCGATCCAGCCGTCTTGCCCGGTATGTTCTGCTGAAGTCTCAGACATCCTCGCATCCCTCCTGCGGAATGGGGATCATCATTGCGGCTTGCGCACGAACGCGTGCGGCCAGCGGCGCCCGGTAGACGATCCCCCATCCACCACCGACAATGCGGCAATCATACACAATGCATGACGGTCGCACTGCGTCACACGGCCATAATTGGACTCGTGCAAGGCACACGAAACATCCGCTATCGCAACACAAGCGTCAAGCGATTGGCGTGCGAGCGCTTCGCCCATGCCAGTCTGCGAATTATTCCACCGCGATCAGTTGAAATGGAAAGAGAGAAAGATGCGTCCCAATGCGCACGACTGGGATCGCCTTGCACGTACTCGGGCTGTATCATCATCGTCGCGTCATTGCTGCCCGACCACAATTTTGCCATTCACGGCAAGTTCAATCCGTGTGCTACAAGCCTTTGCGGCGCTTGCGCAAAAACCGAAGGAATTGCAAAGCATGACGTGCCGCAACACAGCGAGTGTCGTTCTTCTGGCCGGAGCGCTGGCTGCCGGTCTGACGAGCCCCGCTCTTGCTGCACCCGACCCGGGAAAGAAGGCCTGCGTACAGGAAGCCCGCAAGCTTTGCCCCGCAGAAATGAAATCGCTCAGCCGCAAGAAGGTTGAGGCGTGCATGATCCGCAATATCGAGAAAACCTCTCCGGTCTGCAAAGCCGCGATGCTGACAATCAAGGCCGAGCGCGAGGCCCTGGTCCGGCGCGCTGCCAAAAATCAGGCGGCGACGTCGCAGTAAGCGGCATTTTCTGCGCGGATGCGCACCCACAGCATCGCAGCATTCAGAACCGAATAGAGCACGGCCACCCAGACCAAGCCGAATATCATCGGCACGACCGCGATCTCGCAGATCACGACGAAGTAATTGGGATGCCGCATGATCCGGAAGGGACCGCCGGTGATCGGCGGTTCGTTGTGCGGCACGATGATCCGCGTAGTCCAGCGCCGCCCCAATGTCGCCAGCACCCACACCCGCATGGCCTGCAGGACGGCGAAAACCGCCAGCAGCGCAAGATTGACCGGCCGGCCGCCGACCGTGCCCCATAGCACCGCAAGCCAGGATCCATGCATCAGCACCATCACCGGATAGTGCGACCGTCCGTATTCGACAGCACCCCGCGCCATCAGCGCCTTGGTGTTGCTCCGCGCAATGAACAGCTCGGAAATGCGCTGCAAGGTGATGAAGATCATGATGGCGTAAGGAAGGGTCATGCTGCACTCCGCAAGGTCAGGGTGCTGGCAGTAAAGCCGGGGCCAAGCGCGGTCATCACCGACAGCGGCGGAAGCCCGGCCTTGCGCACCCGGTCGAGCACAAAAAGAGCGGTCGGCGCCGACATGTTGCCATGCAGGCGCAGCACCTCGCGCTCATCCGCCAGGATACCTTGCGGCAGATCGAGCGCATATTCGATTGCGTCAACGACCTTCGCACCGCCCGGATGGCAGATGAACCGGTCAACATCGGCGATCCGGATATCCTGCGGGGCAAGCATTTCTTCGACCGCGCCGCGGAACTCCCGGCGGGCAAAGGCCGGGATCGCGCGGTTGAGCACTACCCCCAGCCCGGCAGGCTCCATCTGCCAGCCCATGATATCGAGCGTATCTGCCCACGTCTTTTCGCCGCTTCCGGTTATCAGGGCGAACCCCTCATCCCCCGGACGGATCACACATGCCGCCGCCCCGTCTGCGAACAATGCGGTCGAGACGATATCCGCCTTGCCGACGTTTTCGGTCCTGAGCGCAAGACTGCAAAGTTCGACCGTGACGAACAGCACGGTTGAACCCTTCCCCGCCTGCGCAAGCTTCGCCGCAAGCCCCAGGCCCGAAACCCCGCCCGCACAGCCCAGACCGAACACGGGAACCCGTGCGACATCGCTACGGAACCCCATTGTGCCAAGCGCCCGTGCTTCGAGGCTGGGTGTGGCAATGCCGGTCGACGAAACGGTGACGATGGTGTCGACCTCGCTTGCGGCAATGCCGGCTTCGGCCAGTGCCTTGCGGGCCGCTTCGACGAACAGATCGAGCGCAACTTCGAGATAGACTTCGGTGCGCTCGACGATCGTGCGCGGTTCCGTGTACCAGTCGACCGGACGCGCAAGCTGGCGAAATTCGATACCTGCATTGTCGTAGATTGACCGCAACCGTCCGAAATCCTCGAACGCTGCGCCAAGCAATCGTTCCGCAACCTGCGCGCCGGTGGCCTGATCGAGGATGTTTGGCGGTGTCGCTGTAGCCAGCGCGTGAATGCTTACCGGTATCATGCAGGGTGCCTCGCATCGGCCGATCGGCCGGAAATCTGGATCGTGTTGCCTCGAGACACGGCATCAACCGCGCGTCCCGTCTATCCCAGTTACAGACGGAACCGCGATGCGGATGCCAGTTTCCTTTAGTCATGCCAAGTCGGTTCGGCTAACGAACGTGGAATGATTGGCAACGATATTTCCCGGGCTAGCGCAAGAACATGGGCCGGGTTCGTCTTCATGTGCATCGGCATGTTCATGGCGATCCTCGATATCCAGATCGTCGCGACCTCTCTGCCCACGATCCAGAATGCATTGATGATCGGCGCAGATCAGATGATCTGGATCCAGACGGCCTATCTGACCGCCGAAATCGTCGCGATACCCCTCACGGGTTTCCTGACGGCCCGGTTGGGCATGCGCTGGCTGTTCGTGTCGGCGCTGACGGTCTTTACCATCGCCTCGCTGGGGTGTTCGGAAAGCGATACGTTCGGCGCGTTGATTGCGTGGCGGATCGTTCAGGGCTTTGCTGGCGGAACGCTGATCCCGGCGGTGTTTTCCGCGGTGTTCCTGCTATTTCCGCCCAAGTCGCAGGGCATCGCCACCACTATAGCCGGGGTCGCCGCCGTATTTGCCCCGACAGTCGGACCCATAGTGGGCGGGTGGATCACCGAAACTTATTCCTGGCACTGGCTTTTCCGGATCAACATCCTCCCGGGGATTATCGCCGCGCTCGGCGCAGCGATCGCGCTTGGCGATGCGGCAAGCAATGCACGGTCCGCCAGAGCGGTCGACGCTGCGGCGCTAACGTTGCTGGCCGCAGGTTTGACCGCATTGCAGATCGGTTTGAAAGACGCGCCTTCGCTCGGGTGGCTTGCACCAGGCGTAATTGCCTTGCTGCTGGGTTTCGCCGTCTGCGCCGCTGTTTTTGTCTGGCGCACTGCGCGATCATCCACGCCCTTGGTCGAACTGCGCTGCTTCAAGGATCGCAATTTTGCAATCGGCTGCGCGCTCAGTTTCATCCTCGGCATCGGGCTGTTCGGTTCGACCTATCTGATGCCTTTCTTTCTGGGCTTGGTGCGCGAGCACGATGCGCTGCGCATCGGAGAAATCATGCTGGTCACCGGCATTGCGCAACTGGTTGCTGCGCCTGTCGCGGTCTATCTCGAGCAGCGTGTGGGCGCCCACTCGCTCACGGTGTTCGGTTTCGGCCTGTTTGCCGCAGGCCTGCTGGCGAGCACGCAGCAGACGGGGGCCACCGATTTTGCCGAAATGCTTGTGCCGCAGGTGCTGCGCGGGGTTGCGATCATGTTCTGCCTGCTGCCGCCAACGCGGATGGCACTTGGCCATGTGGCGCCCGAACTGGTGGCGGACGGCAGCGGATTGTTCAATCTGATGCGCAATCTCGGCGGAGCGATCGGTCTTGCGCTGATCGACACCACGATCTTCAGCCGGGCAGCGACCCATGGCGCGACGATCGTCGAGGAGCTGAAGGCGGGCGATATCGCAACAGCGGTG